>JASLBL010000578.1 GCA_030146615.1 Actinomycetes bacterium | reverse complement strand
CAAGGAGCCGGTGCGGCCGCGCACGCCCGGGCGGGCGACCATGTACAGCTGCGGGCCGACCGTGTACCGCTACGCCCACATCGGCAACCTGCGCACGTTCCTGCTGGCCGACCTGGTCCGCCGGGCCCTCGAGGTCGGCGGGACCGAGGTCCGGCAGGTGCAGAACATCACCGACGTCGGCCACATGACCAACGAGGAGTTCGACCGGGGCGAGGACCGGATGCTGGTCTCGGCCCGGCTCGAGGACAAGACGCCGGCCGAGATCGCCGAGCACTACACCAAGGCGTTCCTGGCCGACGCGGCCGCCTTCAACCTCCAGCCGGCGGCCGAGTACCCACGGGCCTCCGACTACATCCCCCAGATGCAGGAGCTGGTGGCCAAGCTGCTGGAGCGCGGCAGCGCCTACGAGGTCGACGGCAACGTCTACTTCGCGGTCGAGTCGTTCCCCGGCTACGGCCGGCTGTCCGGCAACACCCTGGACCAGCTGCGGGCCGGGCACCGGCAGGAGGAGCCGGACCCGCGCAAGCGCCACCACGCCGACTTCGCCCTCTGGAAGGCGGCCGGGCCGGGTCGGCTGGTCAAGTGGCCCTCGCCGTGGGGCGACGGCTACCCGGGCTGGCACATCGAGTGCTCGGCCATGTCCCTGGCCACCCTGGGCGAGCACATCGACCTCCACACCGGCGGCGAGGACAACGTCTTCCCCCACCACGAGGACGAGATCGCCCAGTCCGAGGCGGTGGTCGGCCACCAGGTGGTGACCACCTGGATCCACGGGCGGCACCTGCTCACCGGGGACCGCAAGATGGCCAAGTCGGCCGGGAACTTCTACGCCCTGGCCGAGCTGGCCGAGCGGGGCCGCAGCCCCCTGGCCGCGCGGCTGCTGTTCCTCCAGGCCCGCTACCGGACCCCGCTCAACTTCACCTGGGCTGCGGTGGCCGGGGCCGAGCGGACCCTTGACCGGCTGCGGTCGCGGATGGCCGGCTGGGCCAGGGACCCGGCGGCCGGCCGGTCCCCAGGCTGCGCCGGGTACGAGGAGCGCTTCTGGCGAGCCGTCAACGACGACCTGGACACGCCGACCGCCGTGGCCGTCCTGCACGAGCTCGAGGGCGACGAGTCGCTGCCCCCGGCGGGCCGCTACACCAGCGTGGCCGCCTTCGACCGGTTCCTCGGCCTCGACCTGGCGGCCGAGGTCGGCCAGACCCTGCCCGACGGGGCGGAGGCGCTGATCGGCGACCGCGAGCGGGCCCGGGCGGCCCGCGACTTCGCCGCCGCCGACCGCCTCCGCGACCGCCTGGCCGCCCTCGGGGTCGAGGTCGCCGACACCAAGGCCGGGACGACCTGGCGCCTGCGTCCCTGACCGCGCTAGCGGAGGCTCCTGGCCACCCGGACGGGCAGGGCCTGGAGGGCGGCCACGTCCCGGTCCGACGGGGTGGTCGGGAAGGCGGCGCTGACGGCCAGGCCACCAGCAGCCACCGGACGCCTCCCACGGCCCTCCCCTCGTCCTCCACATCCTGACACCCGGGCGGCTCCACAGGTCCCCCGTCCGACGTATGCTGCAAGGGATAAACGACTCGGGCGCTGGAGCGTGAGCGATGGGACTGATGCAGCGGTTCTCCACCCTCTTCAAGGCCAAAGCCTCGAAGACGCTGGACAAGTACGAGGACCCGAGGGAGACCCTCGACTACTCCTATGAGCGAACCCTGGAGATGCTGCAGAAGATGCGCCGGGCCGTGGCCGACGTGGCCACCTCCCGCAAGCGGATCGAGCTCCAGGCCCAGCAGCTGCAGCGCTCGGCGGCCAAGCTGGAGGGCCAGGCCAAGCAGGCCGTCACCCAGGACCGCGAGGACCTGGCCAGGGAGGCGCTGACCCGCCGCCAGGCCATCGCCACCCAGCTGACGGACCTCCAGGCCCAGCACGACCAGCTCAAGGCGGAAGAGGCCCGGATGGTCGAGGCCTCCCGGCGCCTCCAGGCCAAGGTCGACTCCTTCCGGATCCGCAAGGAGACGATGAAGGCCAACTACACCGCCGCCGAGGCCCAGACCAAGGTCAACGAGGCCATCTCGGGGATCGGCGAGGAGATGGGCGACGTCGGCCTGGCCATGCAGCGGGCCGAGGACAAGGTGGCCCAGATGCAGGCCCGCTCCGGCGCCCTGGACGAGCTGATGGCCTCCGGCGCCCTGGACGACGCCTCCATGTCCAGCGACCGGCTCCAGGCCGAGCTCGACCGCGGGTTCGCCGAGCCGGCGGTCGAGGCCGAGCTGGCCCGCCTCAAGGGCGAGCTCCCCGGGGCCAGCACCACCGCCAGGCAGCTCGACGCCCCCGACGAGGACGCCGCAGCCCCGGTGGCCGAGCCGCCGGCCCAGACTCCGGTCGAGGAGGAGCGGCGATGATCGTCCGGATCAGCGGCGAGGGCCAGTTCGAGGTGGCCGATGGCCACGTCGAGGAGCTCAACCGGCTGGACGAGGACCTGACCAAGGCGGTCGACGTCGGCGACGACGCGGAGTTCAAGGCCGCCCTGGAGGCCCTGCTGGGCAGCGTCCGCAGCGCCGGGAAGGAGCTGCCGGCCGACTACATCGGACCGTCGGACCTGGTCCTGCCCAGTCCCGACTCCTCCATCCACGAAGTCCGCGAGGTCCTCGGCGACGAGGGACTCATCCCGGGGTGATGATCTGATGGCGAGAACGCGGTTCCCGGCCGACGCCGGCCTGACGAGCCGCATGCTGGGCACCATGTTCCTGCTCGGCCTGCTGTACGTGGTCTTCGTGGCCGTGCTGATCGTGATCCTGGACAACTGGCTGATCGTCGCCCTGATCGCCGGCGGGTTCCTGTTCTTCCAGTACTTCTTCTCGGACCGGATCGCCCTGTCGTCCATGCGGGGACGGGAGGTGTCGCCGGAGCAGGCGCCCGAGCTGCACCAGATGATCGACCGGCTCTGCGCCCTGGCCGACATGCCCAAGCCGAAGGTCGCGGTGGCCGACTCCGACCTGCCCAACGCGTTCGCCACCGGAAGGAACCAGAAGCACGCCGTGGTCTGTGTGACCACCGGGATCCTGCGGCGGCTGTCCCCGCCCGAGCTGGAGGCGGTGCTGTCGCACGAGCTGTCGCACGTCGCCCACCGCGACGTGGCCGTGATGACCATCGCCAGCTTCCTCGGCATCCTGGCCGGGTTCGTGGTCCGCTCCTCGATCTACGCCGGCGCCTACGGCGGCGGCGGCTGGGGCCGCTCCAATAACCGCGACAACAACGCCGGGGCCGTGATCCTGCTGGTCGTGCTGGCCTCGGCGGTGGTGTACGCGCTCAGCTTCCTGCTCACCCGGCTGCTGTCGCGCTACCGGGAGCTGTCGGCCGACCGGGCCGGGGCGGTCCTGATCGGCCGGCCCTCGCTGCTGGCCTCGGCGCTGGTCAAGATCACCGGCGAGATGAGCCGGATCCCCACCCGCGATCTGCGGGCGGCCGAGCCGCTGAACGCGTTCTTCCTCGTCCCGGCGCTCGCCCCCGGGTTCAGCTTCTCGACCCTGTTCGCGACCCACCCGCCCCTGGACCGGCGCCTGGAGCAGCTGGCCCGGCTGGAGGCCCAGCTCGGCCGGCCGGCGTGAAGTTCCTCGACGCCCTCCTGGGGCGGAGCAGGCCCAAGCAGCCGCACCTGGACGCCCTGTTCGGGGCGACGGGCGCGGCCATCACCCTGGAGGCGTCGGCCGGGCTGCGGCCGACCGGCCAGGCCGCGGTCTGCTTCAAGCCGGCCTCCGGGCAGGGGTTCGCGACCGCCTCCGAGGAGCTGCACGGCCTGCTCGACCTGGCCGTCAAGGAGGCCGGGTCCACCCTCCAGGTCACCGACGACCGCTACGGCTACCGCTGGGTGGTGCTGGCCGACCCCGAGGTGGAGGACCTGGTCACCAGCGTCCACCTGGTCAACTCGACCCTCGAGCAGCACGGGTTCGGGCCCCAGCTGCTGTGCTCGGTGTTCGCCGTCGCCGTGGGGTCCGGGGGGCTCAAGGATAGCCCCCCGGTGAACCAGGTGGGCGGGCGGCGGGTCCATCTGGTCTACCTCTACAAGCGGGGCACGTTCTACCCGTTCGCGCCGCTGGACGGCGAGCGCCGGGACAACGAGCTGGAGCTGCAGGTGAAGGCCATCCTCGAGGGCGAGCTGCCGGTCGAGCCGGAGCTGGCCCGCTGGTTCGCCCTCTGGGGACTGCCGCTCGACTGATAGCCTTGCTTCTCCGGCCGGCGCACCGGCGCGTCGGCCGTGACCTGCCAGGAGGAGCTCGTGCCCGAGCAGCTTGTCGTGGTGGCCCTGGGCGGGAACGCCATCTCCCCGCCGGGGAGCGCCAGCCCCATCCCGGCCCAGTACGCGGCGACCATGGAGACCGCCCATCACCTGGCTCACCTGACCGGGCGGCCGCTGGTCGTGACCCACGGCAACGGCCCCCAGGTCGGCAACCTGCTGTTGCGCAGCGACCTGGCCGCCGGCCTGGTCCCCCGGCTCCCCCTCGACACCTGCGTCGCCGACCTCCAGGGCGGCATGGGGTTCATGCTCCAGCAGTGCCTCGACAACGCCTTCCACCAGGCCGGGGTCCGGCGCTCGACGGTCACCGTGGTCACCCGGACGGTGGTCGACGCCGGCGACCCGGCGTTCGGTTCCCCCTCCAAGCCGATCGGCACCTTCTACGACGAGGCCGAGGCCCGCCGGCGGATGGCCACCGACGGCTGGGTGATGAAGGAGGACGCCGGCCGGGGCTGGCGCCGGGTCGTCCCGTCACCCGAGCCGAGGGAGATCCTCGAGCAGCCGGCCATCGAGGCCCTGCTCGGCACCGGGGTGGTGGTGGTCGCGGCCGGCGGCGGGGGCATCCCGGTGGTCCGCCGGGCCGACGGATCCCTGGAGGGGGTCGAGGCGGTGGTCGACAAGGACCTGGCCTCGGCCCTGCTCGCCACCGGCCTGGGCGCCGAGGTCCTGCTGGTGCTCACCGGGGTCGAGCACGTCGCCGTCGACTTCAGCCGCCCCACCCAGCGGGACCTGCACGAGCTGGGCGCGGCCGAGCTGGCCCGGCATGCCGCCGACGGCCAGTTCGCCCCCGGCAGCATGCTCCCCAAGGTCCAGGCGGTCCTGCGGTTCCTGGCCCAGGGCGGCCACCGGGCCGTCGTCACCACCCCCGAGCTGTCCGAGAAGGCCCTGGCCGGGGAGATCGGCACCCAGGTGATCCCCTGAGCGCCAGGAGGGGTCCGGCCGGAGGGGTCCGGGGAACCCCAGGTGGGGTGCCCCGGTGAATCGGCGGCCGATCGGCATCGTCTCGTTCCGCCTCGGCGGGCCGGACGGGGTGTCGGTGGTGGCCGGCCACTGGGTCGAGGCGTTCCGCCGCCTCGGCCTGGCGGTGCGGACGGTGGCCGGGGCCGGCCGGGCCGACCGGCTCGTGCCCGGCCTGGACATGGACGCCAGCCCCGGGCCAGACCTCCCGGACCGGCTGGCCGAGGCCCTGGCCGGGACCGGCCTGGTGGTGGTCGAGAACGTCTGCTCGCTCCCCCGCAACCCGGCCGCCGCCGCCGCCCTGGCCGCCCTGCTGGCCGGCCGGCCGGCCATCCTCCACCACCACGACCTGCCCTGGCAGCGGCCGGGGCTCGGCGACCTCCCCGGCTGGCCGCCCGACGACCCGGCCTGGGCGCACGTCACCATCAACGAGCGCAGCCGCCGGGAGCTGGCCGGCCGCGGGATCGCCGCCACCACCGTCTACGGCGGCTTCCCGGCTCCCGGCCCCGGCCGCCGGGCCCTCGCCCGGGAGCGGCTCGCGGTCACCCCCGGCCGCTGGCTCCTGCTCCAGCCGACCCGGGCCATCCCCCGCAAGAACGTCCCCGCCGGCCTGGCCATGGCCGAGGCCCTGGCCGCCGACTACTGGCTGACCGGCCCGGCCGAGGACGGCTACGCCCCCGAGCTCGATCGCCTGCTCGCCGCCACCACGGCCCGGGTCCACCGCCGGGTCCCGCCCGGCCTGACCATGGACGACGCCTACGCGGCCAGCGACGCCGTCGTCTTCCCCTCGACCTGGGAGGGGTTCGGCGCCCCCCTGATCGAGGCCTCCCTCCACCGCCGCCCCCTGGCCGTCGGCGACTACCCCGTCGCGGCCGAGCTGGCCGCCTTCGGCTTCCGCTGGTTCCCGGCCGACGACCCCACCCCGCTCAAGGCCTTCCTCGACCACCCCGACCCGGCCCTGCTGGACGCCAACCACGACATCGCCCGGCGCCACTTCTCCCTCGACGCCCTCACCAGCCAGCTGGGCGCCCTGCTCCGGTCCGCCGGGTGGGGCTAGGACTCGCCGCCGATGTCGACGTGGTAGGCCTCGTAGACCAGGTCGAGGCCGCGCTTGCGGTGGCGGACCAGGTCGGCGAACAGGCGCACGCTGTGGTCGCGCAGGGCCTGGACGGCGTCGGAGTCGCCGGCGCCGGCACACTCGGCCAGGCCGCGGCGGATGGCCTCGGTGATGTCGGTGTGCTCGCGGCGGAACCGGGTGACCCGGTTGGCCAGGCGGGGGGCGTTCTCGAGGATCTCCTGGTAGAGGCCGCCGGGGGCCTCGGTGACCTCGACGTGGACGGCGAACACCTCCTGGAGGCGCTCCAGGGCCGGGATCAGCCGGGTCGGGAGGCCGTCCTGCCCGCCCAGGCCGTCGGGGTCGTCGGGGGCGGCCAGGGCCTCCTCCAGCCCGGCGATGGCCCGCCGGAGGCTGAGCCGCTGCCCCTTGGCCGCCTCCAGGGCGCTGGTTGACGCCTCGTAGGCCTCGCCGACCTCACGTTGCTTCATCTGCCGGCTCCTCCCGTGTCCCCCGGACGGTGGTCACGGGTGGTCACGGAAGTGTGGCGGAAAGTGGGCCACTTGTCACCGTAGAACTTTGGTACTAGTCGACCGCAGCCGGACGAGCCCGTGTGGGCCCGAGAAATGCCTCAAGCTTCCCGCGCGGCCAGGTCGGCCTGGCCGACCCGGTGGACCAGCACCCGGTTGGTGCCGCCCCGGCCGCCGGGGCTGCCGGCCACGACCACGATCAGGTCGCCGGGGGCGAGCAGGCCCTCCTGGACGATCCGCTCGTCGGCCGCGTCGATCATCCCCCGCACCTGGGTGCCGACGCCCAGCGGGCTGGCCGTCTCCACCCCCCAGAACAGGGCCATGCGCCGCCGGGTCAGCTCGGAGGTGGTGAGGCCGATGATCGGGGTCCGGGGCCGGAACCGGGAGACGTAGCGGGCGGTCGCCCCCGACTCGGTGAAGGCGACGATCGCCGCCGCCCCGAGGTCGGTGGCGACCTGCACGGCCGCCCGGCAGACGGTGGCGGGCACGTCCAGCCCGCCGACGGCCGGCGGCGGCGGGGCCGACAGGTACGGGGTCGCCTCGGCCTCCCGGGCGATCCGGTTCATG
The DNA here is from genome assembly GCA_030146615.1 of Actinomycetes bacterium. GTDB lineage: Bacteria > Actinomycetota > CALGFH01 > CALGFH01 > CALGFH01 > CALGFH01. The sequence goes on along the minus strand of JASLBL010000578.1, from coordinate 8,459 downwards.
GTGGCCACCGCCTCGACCGGGTACTGGCCGATGGCCGTCTCCTGGGAGAGCATGACCGCGTCGGTGCCGTCGAAGATCGCGTTGGCCACGTCGCTGGCCTCGGCCCGGGTCGGGCGGGGGCTGGCCACCATCGACTCCAGCATCTGGGTGGCGGTGATCACCGGCACCCCGAGCGAGTTGGCCCTGGCGATGATGTGCTTCTGGATCGGCGGGACCTTCTCGACGGCCAGCTCGACCCCGAGGTCGCCCCGGGCGACCATGACCGCGTCGGCGACCTCGAGGATGTCGTCGAGGACGTCGATCGCCTCCGGCCGCTCCAGCTTGGCCACCACCGGGATGTCGCCGCCGTTCTCGGCGATCGCCTGCCTGGCCTGGATCACGTCCTCGGGCTTGCGCACGAACGACAGGGCGACGTAGTCGGCCCCGAACTCGACCGCGGTGGCCACGTCGGCCTGGTCCTTGGCGGTCAGCGAGGCCGCCGAGACGGCCACCCCGGGCAGGTTCACGCCCTTGCGCGACTTGACCACGCCGCCCCGCTCGACCTCGCAGCGGACCCGCTCGCCCTCGACGTCCTCGACCCGCAGGCCGATGGCGCCGTCGTCGAGCAGGATCCGGTCGCCCTTGCGGACGTCGGCGGCCAGCGCCGGGTAGACGACCGGGATGTCGGGCTCGGCGCAGCGGTCGGTGCCGGCGACCAGGGTGACCTCGCGGCCGCGGTCGAGCCTGACCCCGTTGCCGTCCACCATCCCGACCCGGATCTTGGGCCCCTGGAGGTCGACCAGGATGGCCAGGTTGTGGTCGAGCTCGGCGGCGACCGCCCTGACCAGCTCGAACCGGGCGACGTGGTCGGCCCGCTCGCCGTGGGAGAAGTTCAGCCGCACGACGTCCAGGCCGGCCTCGACCATCTCGCCGAGGACCTCCCTGCTGCTGGAGGCCGGGCCAAGGGTGGCGACGACCTTGGTACGCTCCGTCTTCGTCATCGTGACGGCAGTTTGGCACGACTCCCGCCCCGCTGCGAAGGTTGGCCGGTGACGCGGTCGGGTATTCCGGCCGGCAGGCAGATGACAGCCAGAGAGGGCTCCCAAGGATGCGCTTCGACGACGACAGCCAGCTCGACAGCTCCCAGGTCCGGGACACCCGCGGCCGCGGCGGCTTCCCGCGCCGCGGCGGCGTGGCCATCGGCGGCGGGGCCGGCATCCTCGGCGTGATCGTGTTCATCCTGCTCCAGCTGCTCGGCGGGGGCGGGGCCACCTCCGGCGCCCTGCCCGGCATCGACCAGATCCAGGGCGAGAGCAGCAACCTGGCCGAGGAGTGCAAGACCGGGGCCGACGCGAACGCCAAGGAGGACTGTCGGGTGGTGGCCGTGGTCAACAGCCTCCAGGAGTTCTGGGCGGCCGAGTTCGAGCGCCGCGGCGGCCAGTACCAGCAGGCCCCGACGACCCTGTTCTCGGGCGGGGTCCAGACCGGCTGCGGCACGGCCAGCTCCGACGTCGGCCCCTTCTACTGCCCGCGGGACGCCAGCGTCTACATCGACCTCAGCTTCTACCGCGACCTCCAGTCCAGGTTCGGGGCCAGGGGCGGCCCGTTCGCCCAGGCCTATGTGCTGGCCCATGAGTACGGGCACCACGTGCAGAACCTCACCGGCACCATGGAGCGGGTCAGCAACAGCCAGTCCGGCCCCCAGAGCGGCGCCGTCCGCCTCGAGCTCCAGGCCGACTGCTACGCCGGCCTGTGGGCCAACCACGCCACCACCGAGCCCGGCCCCGACGGCGGCGACCCGCTGGTCGAGCGCATCACCCAGGAGGACATCGCCGACGGCCTCGACGCCGCCGCCGCCATCGGCGACGACGCCATCCAGCAGCGCTTCCAGGGCCAGGTCACCCCCGAGACCTGGACCCACGGCTCCTCGGCCCAGCGCCAGAAGTGGTTCACCACCGGCTACCGCACCGGCGACCTCGACCAGTGCAACACCTTCCAGGGCACGGTCTGACCCACCGCTGGTCCTCGTCCCGGGCGCCGGCCCCTGGCCGGCGCGGCTATACCGGGGACCCGGCTTCGTAGGCCTGGCCGACGGCCTTGGGGGGACGGACCCGGCGGAAGAAGATGGCCAGGACGATCAGGGTGACGATGTAGGGGAGACTCTGGATGAAGGCGTTGTTGATCCAGTCGACCCGCAGGAAGACGGTCAGGGCCTCGGTCCAGGCGAACAGCAGGCAGGCGAAGGCGGCGCCGATCGGGGACCAGTTGCCGAGGATGAGGGCGGCCAGGGCGATGAAGCCGCGGCCCTGGTTCATGCCCTCGCGGTAGAGGCCGACCAGCTCGATGGAGAGGTAGCCGCCGGCCAGGCCGGCGAAGGCCCCGGAGATGAGGACGCCGCCGTAGCGCATGCCCCGGACCCGGACGCCCAGGCTCCCGGCGGCCCTGGGGTTCTCGCCGGCCGAGCGGAGGCGGAGGCCGAACACGGTCCGGTTGAGCACGAACCAGGCCGCCGCCCCGAGCAGGATGGTCACCGGGACCAGGATCGACTGCTCCCCCAGGCCAGGGAGGTCGATCTTGGGGAGCTGGCGGACCTGCGGGGACTGGGTGCCCTGGCCGTAGGCGACGATCGACAGGAACCGGGGCATGCCGATGGCCAGGATGTTGATGGCCACGCCGGAGACGATGTGGTCGACCCGGAAGGTGACGGTGGCCACGGCGTGGATGGCGGCCACGGCCACCCCGGCGACCACGGCGGTGAGCAGGCCGGCCACCGGGCCCCACTGGAGCGCCCCCCAGGCCCCGAACCAGGTGCCGAAGATCATCATGCCGTCGATGCCGATGTTCACCACACCCGAGCGCTCGTTGAACACCCCGCCGAGGGTGGCCAGGTACAGGGGCACGAACGCCCGGATGGCCGAGGCGATGGTGGCCAGCCCGAACAGCTGGACGAGGATCTCAGGCACGTTCGTGCTGCTCCCGGAGCTGGCGGCGGGCGGTCATGCGGCGGACGAGCTCGTAGGCGATCACGATGGTGAGGATGATCACGCCCTGCATGATGGTCGTGACCTCCTTGGGGACGTCGGTGTTGAGGCCGATGCCGGAGGAGGCCCGGTCCAGGAAGGAGAACAGCAGCGCCGCGGCCACGATCCCAAGGCCCGAGTTGCGCCCCAGCAGGGCGATGGCGATGCCGGTGAAGCCGTAGCCGCGGATGTAGTCGAGCTTCATGCGGTCGTCGATGCCGACCACGTCCTGGAGGGCGATCAGGCCGGCGATCGCCCCCGACAGCAGCATGGCCTTCATGATCATGGCGTTGCTGCGGATGCCGGAGGGCTCGGCGGCGCGTGGGTTGGTCCCGAGCACCCGCAGCTCGAAGCCGAAGCGGGTGCGCCGCACAGTCAGCGCGTACAGGATCGCGGCCACGATGGCCAGGACGAAGAACCACGTCACCGGGGCCGACCCGCGGAAGTCGAAGCCGATCGAGTTGAAGAACGGGACCATGGAGCCGACCTGGGCGGTGGGCTCGATCTCGGGGGTCTGCTGCTGGGCGATGGAGCCCCGCTGGTTGGGGTCCTTCAGCGCCCCCGAGAGCAGATACAGCAGGACCGCGTTGGCCACGAAGTTCATCATGATGGTCGAGATGACCTCGTGTGCCCCCCGGTACACCTTGAGCAGGGCCGGGACGGCAGCCCAGAGCATCCCGCCGGCCATGCCGGCCAGGATGGTCAGGGGCAGGTGCAGGGCCGTCGGGGCCGACAGCTGGTAGCCGACGTACCCGGCGGCCAGGGCGCCGATGGCGTACTGGCCCTCGACGCCGATGTTGAACAGCCCGGCCTTGAAGGCGATGGCCACGGCCAGGCCGGCGAAGATCAGCGGGGTGGCCCGGCCGAGGATGAAGGCCACCGAGTTGCGGTTGAACAGCCCGTAGCTCCACATGGCGTCGGCCACGGCGCCGATGTCGCCCCAGTCCTGCTGGACGATCAGGATGACCAGGACGCCGATGACGGCCGCGACCAGCAGCGAGACCGCAGGGGCGAGCAGCTGGAACGCCCAGCCGCGCAGGCGCTGGCCCCAGGGGACCCGGGCGGCGGCCTCCTCGGCCTGCGGCTCGGGCTCCGGCTGCGCCGGCGGCTTCTCCTCGACCTTCACGCCGCCGGCTCCCGATCGTTCGGGGGACCAGCCTCTGGTCCCCCGAACCCCCCCGGGTCCCCGCCGCGGGCGCCGGTCATGTACAGGCCGAGCTCGCTCATGGTGGCCTCGGAGCCGCGGAACTGGGCCACGATGCGGCCGTCGTAGATGACCCCGACCCGGTCGGCCAGGGCCAGGATCTCCTCCAGGTTGGAGGAGATCAGCAGCACGGCCACGCCCGCGTCGCGGGCCTCGACCAGCTCCTGCCAGAGGAACTGGGTGGCGCCGATGTCCAGGCCGCGGGTCGGGTGGGCGGCGATCAGCAGCTTGGGCTTGCTGGCGAACTCGCGGCCGAGGACCAGCTTCTGCTGGTTGCCGCCTGACAGGGCGTAGGCCGGGGCGCTCACGCTGGGTGCCTTGACCCGGAACCCGCGGATCAGCTCGACCGCCCGCCGCCGGATGGCCCGCAGGTCGAGCAGGCCGCGCTTGCTGAACGGCTCGCGCTCGTGCTGGCCGAGGACCGAGTTCTCGCTGACCAGCATCTGCAGGACCATGCCGCGGGCCTGGCGGTCCTCGGGGATGTAGGCCAGGCCGGCCTGGCGCCGGGTACGCACGTCGGCCCGGGTCAGCTCGTCGTCGTCCAGGTAGATGCGGCCGGTGTCGGGACTGCGCAGCCCGACCAGGGCCTCGACCAGCTCAGCCTGGCCGTTGCCCTCGACCCCGGCCAGCCCGTAGATCTCCGAGTGGCGGACGTCCAGGTCGAGCCCGGTCAGGACCTCCTTGCCCCTCTCGGTGACCCGCAGGTCCTTGACCTGGAGCATCGGTCCGCCGGGGGTGGCCTTGCCCTCGACCCGACGCAGCAGCACCGGCCGGCCGACCATCATCTCGGCCACCTTGTGGGTGTCGGTGTCGGCGGCGGCCACGGTGTCGATCACCTTGCCGTCCCGGAGCACGGTGATCCGGTCGGCGACCTGGAGCACCTCGTCGAGGGAGTGGGCGATGAAGATGATCGTCTTGCCGTCGGCCTTGAGCTGGCGCATGTTGGCGAACAGCTCCTCGACCTCCTGGGGGACGAGCACGGCCGTGGGCTCGTCCAGGATCAGGATGTCCGCGCCCCGGTACAGGAGCTTGAGAATCTCGACCCGCTGCTGCTGGCCGACGCCGATGTCCTCGACCCGGGCGTGGGGGTCGAGCGGGGTGCCGAACCCGCGGGCCAGCTCCCCCACCTGCTGCTCGGCCGCCTCGCGGTCGATCCGCCCGCCGCCCCGGCTCGGCTCGGCCCCGAGCACGATGTTCTCGGCCACGGTGAAGTCGTCGACCAGCATGAAGTGCTGGTGGACCATGCCGATACGCAGCTCGATGGCCTTGCGAGGCGAGTCGATGACCTGGGGCTCGCCCCTGACCAGGATCTCGCCCTCGTCGGGCTGCTCCAGGCCGTAGAGCATCTTCATCAGGGTCGACTTGCCGGCCCCGTTCTCGCCGACGAGGGCGTGGATCTCGCCCTCGGCGACCTGGAGGTCGATCTGGTCGTTGGCCACGACCCCGGCGTAGCGGCGGGTGACGCCGCGGCACTCGATGGCCGGCGGCCGGCGACGGGCCTCCTCTGGCCCGTCGCCGGTGACCTCGGTCGCCTCGGTCGCCACGGCTAGGAGGCCGGCTTGTCCGGGACCTTGATCTCGCCGTCGGCGATCTTCTGCTTCAGGTCGTCCAGGGTGGTCGGGATGTCGCCCAGGAGCTCCTTGTTGTACTCGTTCTGGGCGTAGTCGATCCCGCCCTCCTTGAGCCCGAAGGTCTGGATCCCGCCCGCGATCGAGCCGTCGACAAAGCTGGTGATGGTCTGCTGGACGGCGTTGTCGACCCGCTTGAGCATGGAGGTGAGGATCCACTTCCGCTCGGCCTCGCTGGCGGTCAGGCTCTGGTCGGAGTCGACCCCGATGGCGTAGACCTGCTTGGACGCGGCCGCCGAGATGACCCCGGCCCCGGTGCCGCCGGAGGCGTGGTAGATGACGTCGGCGCCCTGCCCGATCTGCTTCAGGGCCAGCTCCCTGCCCTTGGCCGGGTTGCGGAAGGCCTCGGGGGTGTTGCCGGCGTAGTCGACGACGACCTTGATGTCCTTGTTCTCCTGCTTGGCGATGTGGTCGACGCCCGCCTCGTAGCCGGCCTGGAACTTCCGGATCAGGTCGCCCTCGAGCCCACCGACGAAGCCGACGGTGTCGGACTCGGTCTTGAGGGCGGCCGCGGCACCGACCAGGAAGGAGCCCTCCTCCTCCTTGAAGCCGAGGCAGAGCAGGTTCTTGCCCTCCTGGGTGCAGAGGTCGTCGAAGCCGTCGACCACCGCGAAGGTGGTGTCGGGAGACTCGGTGGCCGACTTGGCGATGTCCTCGGAGAACAGGAAGCCGACCCCGATGATCAGGCCGTAGCCCTCGTCGGCGAGGCTGTCGAGCAGCTCCTTGCGGTTGGAGCCGTCGGCGTTGGGCTCGATCTCCTTGATCTCGACCTTGCCGCCCTGCTCCTGCTTGGCCGCGTCGAGCCCGGCCCCGGCGGAGTCGTTGAAGGACTGGTCGCCCCGGCCGCCGATGTCGTAGACGAGACCGACCTTCTTGGCCTCGGCGGTGTCGCCGCCGGTGCCGGCGTCGCCGCCCTCGTCGCCGCCGCCACCACAGGCGGCCGCGACCAGGCCGAGCGCCAAGATGAGGGCGCCGACCCGAACACCCCGTACCCCACGCATGCACTTGCTCCTCTCGGATTCCGGGCTCCCACCCGCCAGCGCCGCTGGCTGGCCGTATTTAACCATCCCTTGGTCCGGTGGCGGGGCCTCGTCGGAAGGCTGCGTAGAATCCGCGCATGCGCCGCGTCCTGCTGGGCCTCCTCGTGCTCGTGCTCGCCTACTTCGCCGTCACCACCACCCTGGTCGCCAGGTGGATGGGAAAGGACCAGCGGCCCAAGGTCGACGCGATCGTGGTCCTGGGGGCCGCCCAGTACGACGGGCGGCCGTCGGCCATCTACGAGGCCCGCCTGGAGCACGCCGTCGACCTGTGGCGCGACGAGGTGGCCCCGCTGCTGGTGTTCACCGGGGGCAAGGAGCCCGGCGACCGCTTCACCGAGGGCGGGTCGGGGGCCCGCTGGGCCCGGGAGCGCGGGGTGCCGGGCACGGCCGTGCTGACCGAGGAGCGCAGCCGCACCACCTACCAGAACCTGGCCGGGGCCAAGCGGGCCCTGGAGCGGCGCAACCCGGGCGGTCAGCACCGCATCGTGGTCGTCTCCGACCCCTTCCACATGTTCCGGGCGGTCAGGCAGGCCGCCGACCTCGGCATGGACGCCTATCCGTCGCCCACCCGGACCAGCCCGCTCTCGGCCAGCCGGCTCAAGCTGGCCGAGCTGGTCCTGCGCGAGGACCTGGCCATCGCCGGATGGCTCTTGGGGGGGCTCGGGGGGGAGGACTCCCCCCCGAATGGACCGAGGACCGCGACGAGCGGCCCCTGAAGGAGTGCGCCGTGGCGCTGACGGTTGTGAACCACCCCCTGGCCGGGACCATGCTGACGGCCCTGCGGGACCAGGCGACCCCGCCGCCGCTGTTCCGGCTGCTCACCAAGCGGCTGTCGCTGGTGCTGGCCGTCGAGGCCACCCGGGGGATCCCGACGGCCTCGCGCACGGTGACCACCCCGCTGGCCGACGCGCAGGGCATCGTCTTCGCGGCGCCGCTGGTCGCGGTGCCGATCCTGCGGGCCGGGCTCGGCATGCTGGAGGCCGTGACCGAGCTGTTCCCGGAGGTGGCAGTGGGCTACCTGGGGCTGGAGCGGGACCACGCCACCTTCCAGCCGTCCACCTACTACAGCAAGCTGCCCGAGATCGGGGGCAGCTATGTGCTCCTGCTCGACCCGATGCTGGCCACCGGCGGGTCGGCGGCGGCCGCCTGCGCCAGCCTGTACGGGGCCGGGCCGGCCAAGGTCACGCTGCTGTCGGTGGTGGCCGCGCCCGAGGGCATCCGGCGGCTCGAGAAGGAGCACCCGTCGCTGGACGTGGTCACCGCGGCGGTCGACGAGCGCCTGAACGACCAGGCGTACATCGTGCCCGGGCTGGGCGATTTCGGGGACCGGCTGTTCGGGACGTGATCGAGTACGATTCAATGTCTCGAACCTGACGAACAAGACGAGGAGAGCACGTGGCCCGAGCGCAGCGACCTCGCGTGGGCGAGGAGCTGCTGGCCCCCTTCCGGGTCCTGGCGGGCGGCGAGGACCTGGCCACGGTCGGCGCCGCCCTGGTGGAGAGCGCCTGCCGGGCCCTGGAGGCGGCCGAGGGCGTGGTCCTGCTGGCCGACGGCGGCTTCGTGCCCGGGCCGTCCTGGGGCGTGTCCG
>JASLBL010000530.1 GCA_030146615.1 Actinomycetes bacterium | reverse complement strand
CCCGCCGGCCGAGCTGGCCCGGGTGCTCGCCGGCGACCCCGAGACGGTCGCCGGCCGGCTGCGCGAGCTCGGCGACGCCGGGGCCAGCTGGTGCGTGCTGGCCATGGTCGGCGGCCCGGCAGCCGAGATGCGGGAGCTGCTGGCGGCGGCCGCCGACCTCGGCGGGCGCCACCAAAATAGTTGATCGTGAAAGCAAATTGGGACGGCCGGGCGAAAGCACCGGGAATTACTTGGTGGCGCCATCCCGACCGGGAAACCTAGTCTACGTATCGTACAGATTAATAGTCTCGTTTAGCCCGGTAGGAGCATTGCACGAGTCGCATGGCACGCGCAGAATCATGGGCGTTGACTCGCCCATCGCCGCTACGCGCGCAACCCGCCACCCCCAAGGCGGACGCGTAAGGGAGAGGAATCGCCATGTACCCGCGCACTACCGCTGTCCCTGCAACACCGGCCAGGCGCAGGCCCGGCCGGGAATCGACCACCTGGTCCCGGACCCGGAACGGGCCGTCGACCACCTGGTCGTAGGCGGCCGATGGCGGTGACGTGGTGAGCGAGCCCGGGACGCTCCCCCAGAGCGTCCGGCACTCGCTCCCACGCGCCGCCTGGCTGTTCGTCCTGGCAGTCGTGGCCGCGGCCACGGTCGTCGTCGCGCTGTACCTCCCTAGCGCCGTCCGCCTTCTGGCGGGCGGCACGAGGGCCTACCTCTACTGGCTGTGGCCGCTGCTGTACGTGGCCGGGCTGGTCCTGGCCGAGCGGTTCGTGGTCAAGGTGCCGCTGCGCAACCACCGCTTCTCGGTGGGCGTCTGCGACATGGTGATCGTGCTCGGGGTCGTCTTCCTCGACCCGCCCGTGCTGGTGATCGCCACCGGCGCCGGGATCGCCATCAGCCAGCTGCTGTTCGAGGCCCAGCCGGTCAAGCGGCTGTTCAACGTCCCCCAGTACGTGCTCTCGGTGGCGGTGGCCGCCGCCTGCGCCGCCGGCCTGGTCGACCTGCTGGAGCGGTCGGAGCTGTTCGGGGGCCAGCTCGAGCCCGGGGTCTTCCGGCCGGCCCTTGCCGTGGTCTGGGTCGTCGCCATGGCCGCCTTCTTCCTGGTCAACCACTCGCTGGTCAGCATCGTGGTCAGCCTCTCGACCGGCCAGGGGTTCGTGCAGAGCTGGCTGCGGGCGGCCCCGGTGGCGGCCGCCGACTGGGCCGCCAGCATCGCCTACGGCCTGATCATCGCCGCCCTCCTGGCCCACGACCAGGCGCTGCTGCCGCTGCTGATCGTCCCCATCGGCCTCACCTTCCTCGGCAACCGCGCCTGGGCCCGCAGCCTGGCCCAGGGCCAGCGGATGCACTCGCTGTACGCGGCCGGCCGGGCCCTGTCCAACCGCCTGGGCGACACCCGGGCCTGGGAGGTCTTCGCCCGCCAGGTCGCCGACGTCCTCAACTGCGAGGGGGCCGCGGTGTTCCTCGGCCGCGACGAGGACGGCGCCCTCGACGTGATCTCCACCGGCGGCAGCGACCGCCTCACCGTGCCGCCGTCCAAGACGGCCTGGGAGCAGGCGGCCCGGGGCTGGGCGACCCGCGCCGGCTGGCCCCGCTACACCATGGTCCCGATGGAGGCCGACGGCGAGATCGTCGGCTACGCGGCCGCCTTCGGCCCCCGGGTCGACGCCGACTTCACCGGCGACGACACCGAGACCCTGCTCACCCTGGCCAACCAGGGGGCGGCGGCGCTGGTCAACGAGGAGCTGTACCGGACGGCCGAGAGTGAGCGGGCCAAGCTGCTCGACATCGTCGAGCACTCCTCGGACGGTATCTACACCGTCGGGTCCGACCGCACCGTCAGGTCCTGGAACGCGGCCATGGTCGCCCTCACCGGCTACGAGGAGGACGAGGCGGTGGGGCAGAAGTGCTTCAACCTGCTCCGGGCCCGCGACGGCGACGGCGTCGACATGTGCGCCGCCGACTGCCCGATCCTGGCCGCGGCCGCGTCCGGCCACGAGGAGGTCCGCGACGCCTCGGTGCTGAACAAGGAGGGGCTGGCCCGCTGGATCAACTACGCCCACGCCCCGGTCATGGTCGGCGACGGGCAGATGGACACCGACGTGGTGGTGGTCCGCGACGTCACCCGGGAGCGCCAGACCGACGAGCTCAAGGCCGACTTCGTGGCCAGCGTCTCCCATGAGCTGCGGACCCCGCTCACCCCCATCAAGGGCTTCCTGATGACCCTGCTGCGCGAGGACCGCGACTTCGCCCAGGACCGGCGGCGCGAGTACTACAAGCTGATGCTGATGCAGTCCCAGCGCCTGGAGCGCCTCATCGAGGACCTGCTCGAGGTGACCAGGCTGGAGGCCGGGGCTGGGCTGGTCGACGCGACCGCGATCGACGCCGTCGACCTCGTCCGCCAGGTCGTCGACCGCTTCACCAGCGAGGACCCCGACCGGACGGTGCATGTGGTCGCCCCCGACCACGCCGTCTACTGCCGCGGCGACTGGATGCGGATCGACCAGGTGCTCGGCAACCTGCTCTCCAACGCCCTGCGCTACGCCCCGCCCCACGAGCCGGTCGAGGTCCGCCTCGTCCCCCAGGGCCGCGAGGTGGTGTTCGAGGTCCGCGACTGGGGGCCCGGCATCCCGATCGACGAGCAGTCACGCATCTTCGAGCGCTTCCACCGGGTCGGCCACTACATGACCAGGGAGCCGGGCGGGGCCGGCCTCGGCCTCTACCTGGCCAAGCGCCTGGTCGAGGCCATGGGCGGCCGCATCTGGGTGTCCAGCCGCCTCGGCCACGGCTCGGTGTTCTCCTTCGCCCTCCCCGCCGAGCCCAGCCTCAACGCCGTCACCACCCGCGACCGCCACACCGGCTGAGCGGCCGCTCGGTATCCTCTTGGCGCTGCGTGCCCGTCGGGGGGCACATGGACGCAAGGAGGCGTGCTTGCAGCGACGGGTGATCATCATGGGTGCCGCCGGACGGGACTTCCACAACTTCAACAGCGTCTACCGGGGCGACCCGGCGACCGAGGTGGTGGCCTTCACCGCCACCCAGATCCCCTACATCGACGACCGGACCTACCCGGCCGCCCTGGCCGGTCCCGCCTACCCCCAGGGGATCCCGATCTTCCCCGAGGAGCGGCTCGAGGACCTGATCGCGGCCAAGGACGTGCAGGAGGTCGTGTTCAGCTACTCCGACGTCCGCCACGTCGACGTGATGCACGTCGCCTCCAAGGTCATAGCGGCCGGGGCCGACTTCCGGCTGCTCGGGCCCCGCCAGACCGAGCTGGTGGCGTCGGTGCCGGTGGTGGCGGTGTGCGCCGTCCGCACCGGGTCGGGCAAGAGCCAGACCACCCGGCGGGTAGCCGAGATCCTGCGGGCGGCCGGCCGCAAGGTGGTGGCCGTGCGTCACCCCATGCCCTATGGCGACCTGGCCAGCCAGGCCGTGCAGCGGTTCTCCAGCGTCGGCGACCTGGTGGCGGCCCGGGCGACCATCGAGGAGCGGGAGGAGTACGAGCCGCATCTGGCCGCGGGCACGGTCGTGTACGCCGGGGTCGACTACCACGCCATCCTCGAGCTGGCCCAGGCCGAGGCCGACGTGCTGCTGTGGGACGGCGGCAACAACGACCTGCCGTTCTACCGGCCCGACCTCCACATCGTGGTCGCCGACCCGCTCCGGGTCGGCCACGAGTCCAGCTACCACCCCGGCGAGGCCAACGCCCGGGCCGCCGACGTGCTGGTCATCAACAAGGTCGACGAGGCCACCGGCGAGCAGGTCGCCGCCCTCGAGGAGCAGCTCAAGCAGCTCAACGCCGGGGCGGTGGTGGTCAAGGCGGCCAGCCCGGTCCGGGTCGAAGACCCCGAGCTGGTCACCGGCAAGCGGGTCCTGGTGGTCGAGGACGGCCCGACCCTGACCCACGGCGAGATGAGCTACGGCGCCGGCGTGGTCGCCGCCCGCCGCCTCGGCGCGGCCGAGATCGTCGACCCCCGCCCCTGGCTGGTCGGCTCCCTGGCCGAGGTGTACGAGCGCTACCCCCACATCGGCGCCCTGGTCCCGGCCATGGGCTACTCCGACGCCCAGATCCGCGAGCTGGAGACCGTCATCAACCAGGCCCCGGTGGACGCGGTGGTGATCGGCACCCCGATCGACCTGCGCAGCATCGCCACCATCACCCACCCGGCGACCCGGGTCCGCTACGACCTGGCCGAGCAGGGCCAGCCCGACCTGGCCGCCGTCCTCGGCCCCATCATCCGCGCCAGCGCCGACCCCGCCGACCCCGCCGACCCCAAGGAGCCCGATCGATGACCACCGACGCCCAGACCGGCGGCTACCGTGCCTTCCTCGAGGCCCAGCCCGTGACCACCCTGCGCGACTGGGCCCTGGAGGTGGCCAAGGACAAGCGCGACGTCGGCTTCTACTGGGACGTCGCCAAGCACCTGCCCTCCACCGAGGACGCCAACCGCGACTGGGCCGCCTACGACCCCATCGACGCCATCCGCGAGATCGGCCACCTGGTCACCCACTTCCGCGAGGAGGCCGCCGACCCCGAGGTCGCCGACCTGCTCCGGGTGCGCTATGTCGACTACCTGGTCGAGCACGCCGACGACCGGAGGTTCGACCGACGGACTGGCTCTGGTCACCCGACGACTGGCTGAGCCGGCTCCTCCTCCAGCGGGGGCTGGCCGCCGTCTACCTGATCGCGTTCCTGGTGACGGCCAACCAGTTCCGCCCGCTGCTGGGGGAGCGGGGCCTCCAGCCGGCACCCCGGTTCCTGGCCGCCGTCCCCTTCCGGCGGGCGCCGAGCATCTTCCACCTTCACTACTCCGACCGGTTCCTGACCGGCGTCGCCTGGACCGGGGCCGGGCTGGCCGCGGCCGCCCTGGCCGGCCTGCCCGAGGCCGGGCCGGCCTGGGTGTCGGTGGCCGTCTGGCTCGCCATGTGGGCCCTGTACCTGTCGATCGTCAACGTCGGCCAGACCTTCTACGGCTTCGGCTGGGAGACCCTGCTGCTCGAGGCCGGCTTCCTGGCCATCTTCCTCGGCCCGGCGGGGACCGCCCCGCCCACCCTGGTGCTGTGGCTGTACCGGTGGCTGCTGTTCCGGGTCGAGTTCGGCGCCGGGCTGATCAAGCTGCGCGGCGACCGCTGCTGGCGTGACCTCAGCTGCCTCGACTACCACCACGAGACCCAGCCCCTGCCGGGCCCGCTCAGCTGGTACTTCCACCACCTGCCGCGGCGCCTGCACCGGGCCGAGGTGCTGGCCAACCACGCCACCCAGCTGGTGGTGCCGTTCGGCCTGTTCGCCCCTCAGCCGGTGGCCACCGTCGCCGGGCTGGCCGTCATCGTCACCCAGTCGTGGCTGCTGGCCAGCGGCAACTTCTCCTGGCTGAACCTGGTCACGATCGTGCTGGCCTTCGCCGCCCTCGACGGCGGCCTGCTCGCGGCCGTCCTGCCGGTCGACCCCCCGGCCGCCCTGGCCGGCCCGTCCGACTGGCAGCAGGCGACCATGCTCGCCGTGACCCTCCTGGTGGCCGTGCTCAGCGTCCGGCCGGCCCGCAACCTGCTCGGCCGGGGCCAGCTGATGAACGCCAGCTTCGACCCGCTGCGCCTGGTCAACACCTACGGCGCCTTCGGGGCCATCACCCGGGTCCGCCGCGAGGTCGTCCTGGAAGGCACCGACGACCCCGCCCCCGGCCTCGACACCGTCTGGAAGGAGTACCAGTTCAAGGCCAAGCCGGGCGACCCGCGGCGTCGGCCCCGCCAGGTCGTCCCCTACCACCTGCGCCTGGACTGGCTGCTGTGGTTCGCGGCCATGTCACCGCCCTCGGCCCACCCCTGGACGGCCGGCCTGGTGGTGCGGCTGCTCGAGCACGACCCGGCGACCCTGAAGCTGCTCGGCCGCCCCAACCCGTTCCCCGACGGCCCGCCCGCCCTGGTCAGGGCCCGCCTGTACCGCTACCGGTTCACCACCCCGGCCGAGCGCCGCCAGACCGGCGCGTGGTGGTCTCGGGAGCTGCTCGGCGAGTACCTCCCGCCGCTGCGGCTGGACCCGGTCAGCGGGGAGCCAGCTCGTCGGCCAGGGCCCCCAGGAACAGCCCCACGTCGGTGACCACCCCGGTGGCCTGGGCCGAGCCCCGGTCGGCGAGCTTGGTCACGGTCGCCGGGTTGATGTCCACGCAGACCAGGGGGACCGAGGCCGGGAGGAGGTTGCCGGTGGCGATCGAGTGGAGCATCGAGGCCACCATCAGGGCGTAGCCGACCCCGCCGAGCAGCGAGCGCATCTGGCGCTGGGCCTCGACCACGTCGGTGACGGTGTCGGGCAGGGGGCCGTCGTCGCGGACCGAGCCGCCGAGCACGAAGTCGACCCCGTTGACCACGCAGGCGTGCATGATCCCGGAGGTGAGCACGCCCTGCTCGACCGCCTTGGCGATCGAGCCGCAGCGGCGGACGGTGTTCAGGGCCCGGATGTGGTGCTCGTGGCCGTGCTCGACCCCGATCCCCTCGGCCAGGTTGACCCCGAGCGAGGTGCCGTACAGGGCGCCCTCGATGTCGTGGGTGGCCAGGGCGTTGCCGGCGAACAGCACGTCCATGTAGCCGGCCTCGATGAGGCGGACCACCGACGGGCCCGCGCCGGTGTGGACCACCGCCGGGCCGCCGACCCACAGGATCTTCTCGCCCCGCTCCTTGGTCGCCCGCATCGCCCCGGCGACCCGGCGCACGATCAGCCCCTGGGGCTTCTCGCTCGACACCTGGGAGGACATGAACTCGAAGACCTCGCCGGTGCGGCCCCGGTCCAGCGGCTGGACCCGGATGCCCTGGCTGCCCACCACCACCTGCTCGCCCTTGAGCACGTCCGACATCGGCACGGTGCGGGCCCGTTGGTCGCGGACCACGATCGCGCAGTCCATCTCCGAGTTCTCGACCCGGACCCAGGTGCCGGCGACCCTCACCTCGGTCTCGAGGTTGGTCGAGGAGTAGAAGCCGTCGGGCAGGACCCCGTCCATCTCGGCCGGGACCAGGGTCGCGTCGCCGGTGGCCAGCCGCTGCATGCCCAGGCCCATGAGCGACTGGACCAGCTCCTCCAGGCGCTCGGGGTCGTCGGCGCAGATCTGGAGGCGGGCGTACGACGGGTCGACCGGGGTCCGGCCGACGTCGAACCGCTCGATCTCGTAGCTCCCGTGCGCCTCCAGGACCTGGTCCAGGATGCGCGTGAACAGCATGGAGTCGATGATGTGGCCGCGGATCTCCAGGGTGTCCTTGTGGGGCATCGGCGTGGAGGCCATGTCTCCTCGGTGCGGTCGCGGTTGGGGACGGACGATTGTCGCACGCCCGCGCGTAGACTGGCCGCGATGATCGACCTCCGCTCCGACACCTTCACCCGCCCGACCCCGGCCATGCGCCGGGCCATGGCCGCCGCCGAGGTCGGCGACGACGTCTGGGGCGAGGACCCGACGATCAAGCGGCTGGAGGCGGCCGTGGCCGAGCGCCTCGGCCACGAGGCCGCCCTGTACGTCCCCTCGGGGACCATGGGCAACCAGATCTGCCTGCGGCTGGCCGCCCCGCCCGGGACCGAGGTCCTAGCCAACGAGGACAACCACATCCTCTGGTACGAGGCCGCGGCCGCCCCGGTGCTGTCGGGGGTCCAGCTCCACCCGGTGCCCGGCCCGGGCGGGGTGCTGGAGCCGGCCGACGCCAGGGCCCGGGTCCGGACCGCCCGCTACGGGGTGCCGACCAGCGCCATCGCGGTGGAGAACACCCACAACCGGGCCGGCGGGGCCGTCCAGCCGCTGGAGGTCCTGGAGGGGCTGCGCGCCCTGGCCGACGAGGCCGGGCTGCACCTGCACTGCGACGGGGCCCGGATCTGGAACGCCTCGGTCGCCTCCGGGGTGCCCCTGGAGCGCTACGGGGCCCTGTTCGACAGCCTGTCGGTGTGCTTCTCCAAGGCCCTGGGCGCGCCCGTCGGGTCGGCCGTGGCCGGCCGCCGCGACCTGGTCGACCGGGCCCGGGAGGTCCGCCACCTGTACGGCGGGGCCATGCGCCAGGCCGGGGTGCTGGCCGCGGCCGCCCTGGTCGCCCTGGAGATGGTCGACCGCCTGGCCGAGGACCACGCCAACGCCCGCGGCCTGGCCGAGACGGTGGCCGCGGCCGTGCCCGGCAGCGTCGACCTCGCCGCCGTCCAGACCAACATGGTCCTGCTGGCCGCCGGTCCCTTCGGCACCGACGGGCCCGGGCTGGTCGAGCGGCTGGCCGCCCTCGGGGTGCTGGCCGCCGACACCGATCCCGACCGGGTCCGGCTGGTGTTCTCCTACGAGGTCAGCGCCGACGACGCCGAACAGGCGGCCAAGGCGGTCGTCGCCGCCGCCGGATGAGGAGGGGATTTCCCGGTGGGGCCGAAAGCGCCCCCCCGGACCCCCCCAACCGGCCGTTCGCCCTGGCCGACGTGGAGCGGGCGGCGGGCCGGATCGCCGGCCGGGTCCACCGCACCCCGGTCGTCACCTCCCGGCTGCTCGACCAGGAGCTCGGCTGCCAGCTCGTGGCCAAGGGCGAGCACCTCCAGCGGGTCGGGGCCTTCAAGGCCCGGGGGGCGTTCAGCGCTCTGCTCGCCCTCGACCCGGCCACCCGGGCGGCCGGGGTCCTGGCGGTCAGCTCCGGCAACCACGGCCAGGCGGTCGCCCTGGCCGCCTCGGAGACCGGGGGCCGGGCGGTGGTGGTGATGCCGGCCGGCTCCAATCCCGCCAAGGTGGCCGCCACCCGGGCCTACGGGGCCGAGGTGGTGATGGCCGGGGTGACCGGCGAGAACCGCGAGACCTTCGCGGCCGAGCTGGCCGCCGCCCGTGGCCTGCGCCTGGTCCACCCCTTCGACGACCACGACGTGATGGCCGGGCAGGGCACGGCCGCCCTTGAGCTGCTGGAGGAGGCCCCCGGCCTCGACCTGGTGCTGGTCCCTGTGGGCGGGGGCGGGCTGATCGCCGGCACGGCCGCGGCCGTCAAGGGCCGCTCGCCCGGCACCCGGGTCGTCGGGGTCGAGCCGGCGGCCGCCGCCGACGCCCAGGCGTCGCTGCGGGCCGGCCGGCGCATCCCCCTGCCCGCGGCCCCGGCCACCATCGCCGACGGGGTCCGCGCCCTCTGCGTGGGGGAGCGGCCCTTCGAGGTCATCCGCCGCCTGGTCGACGACATCGTCACCGTCACCGACGACCAGCTGCTCGACGCCCTCGTTCTGTGCTGGTCCCGGACCAAGCAGCTGGTCGAGCCGACCGCCGCCCTCCCCCTGGCCGCCCTCCAGACCGGCGCCGCCCGCGGGCGGCGGGTCGGGGTGATCCTCACCGGCGGCAACGTCGACGCCACCGCCCTGACCGCCTGCCTGGCCCCTTCCTCCGCGCGGTAATGTTGTAATTCAGGCTGGGGGAGAGGAGGCGCCATGCCGACGGCAACCAGGATCCGCGACCACTGCCTGGCCCCGGCCCGGGCGGTGGACACGCCGGCGGCCGGCGGCGACTACCGGCGCCTGTTCCCGGAGCTGGACCCGCTCGACTGCGAGGATGAGGCCCTCCACGCCCTCGGCCGCCCCGGCGGGGCCTGCGACGCCGCCGCGGCCGTGGTCGACGCCGCGGCGGGCGCAGCGGAGGGGTCCGGGGAACCCCAGAGGGGTGTCCCGGGAAATCGGGACCCGGACGCGCAGGGGGCCGCCGGATGGCCGGTGTTCGGCCAGTTCGTGGCCCACGACATCACCGCCGACCGCTCGCCCCTGACCCACCACGCCGAGCTGGCCGAGGTCCGCAACGCCCGCAGCCCCCGGGCCAACCTGGAGGTCGTCTACGGCGACGGCCCGGCCGGCATGCCGTTCCTGTACGACCGCGACGACCCGGCCAAGCTGCTGGTTGGCCGCAACGACGCCGGCCGCCCGGCCGACCTGCCCCGCAACGCCCAGGGGGTCGCCCTCCTCGGCGACCCCCGCAACGACGTCCACCTGCTGATGAGCCAGCTGCACGTGGCCGTGCTCCACCTCCACAACGGCCTGGTGGACCAGCTGCGGGCCGACGGGGTGGCCGAGATGGAGCTGTTCGCCGAGGCCCGCCGGACCGCCACCTGGCACTACCAATGGGTCCTGCTGGAGGACTTCCTGCCCCGGCTGGCCGGGGCCGAGCTGGCCGGCGAGCTGTTGGCCGGCGGGGCCAGGCACTACCGGCCGGCGGCGGGCGCGACCTTCATCCCGCTCGAGTTCGCCGACGCCGCCTACCGCTACGGCCACAGCCAGATCCGCGAGCGCTACCAGGTCAATCGGGACGCCGAGCCGGCGCCGCTGTTCCCCGACCTGCTCGGCTTCCGCCCGGTCCCGGACGTCCTGACGGTCGACTGGTCGTACCTGTTCGACCTGCCGGGCCGGCCGCCGGCCCAGCGGGCCAAGCGGATCGACGGCCGCCTGGCCGGCAGCCTCATCCAGCTCCCCCAGGCCATCACCGGGGCCGGCGGCAACGACGACTACGCCTCGCTGGCCGTCCGCGACCTCCAGCGCGGCCAGGGGGTCGGGCTGCCGTCGGGCGAGGCGGTGGCCCGCCACCTCGGGACCGAACCCCTCACCCCCGAGGAGGTCGGCCTCGGGGCGGCCGGCTGGCGGCAGGAGACGCCGCTCTGGTTCTACCTGCTCAAGGAGGCCGAGCACCGCGGCGGCGGCGAGCGCCTTGGCCCGATCGGCGGCCGGCTGGTCGGCGAGGTCCTGGTCGGCATCGTCGACGCCGACGGCGAGTCCTACCGGGCCGTCGACCCGTCCTGGCGCCCGACCCTCCCGGCCGCCCGGCCGGGCCGGTTCGGCCTGGCCGACCTGCTGGCCTTCAGCGGGGAGGTCGCCAGAGCGGCCGGTTGAGCCCTGCTTGGGCGGACCATCACGGTCTCTCACGGTCTGTTAGGCTCCGCGCCGGTGTCCCTGCCCCGACACCACCCCGTCGACGTGGACCAAGGGAGGGACCCGCGGCATGCGGCCGAAGCTCGCGCTGCTCCTCACCATGCTGGTCGTCGTCCTGCTGGCGACGCTAGGCCCGGCCGGCGCCGACGACGATGACGATGACGATGACGATCCGCCGAGCGCCTACCCGCTCACCAGCTTCCCGCCCTCCGACAGCGACAACGTGGTCCTCCAGTGGAACAACGAGGCCCTGGAGTGCATCCGCGCCCTCCGCACCTCCCCGCCGGTCAACGCCCGCGCCCTGTTCATCATCCACAGCGCCGCCTACGACGCCTGGGCGGCGTATGACGCCAGAGCCAGGGGGACCCGGCTCGGCGGCACGCTGCGGCGCCCCACGGCCGAGCGGACCACGGCCAACAAGAGCCAGGCCATCGGCCACGCCGCCTACCGGGCGGCCTCCTGGGTGTGGCCCGGATGCCAGGCCAGCTGGGACGCCCAACTGGAGGCGCTCGGCTACACCGCCGCCGACAGCACCACCGCGGCCACCGTCGGGCAGCGGGCGGCCGACGCCGTGATCGCCCACCGCACCGGCGACCGCTCCAACCAGGCCAACAACTACGCCGACACCAGCGGCTACCAGCCGGTCAACCGGCCGGCCCCGGCGCCGCTGGTCGACCCCTGGCGCTGGCAGGCCCAGCCCGGGCAGACGGCGTCCGTGCCCCACTGGCGCAACGTGACCACCTTCAACCCCAACGCCATCCCCGACACCCAGGTCGCCAACCCGCCCAAGTCGGTCTCGATGACCGCCGACAACATCCTCAAGGAGAGCGCCGGGCTCACCGACCGCAGGAAGAGCAGCGCCGTCTACTGGTCCGACGGCCCCGGCTCGGAGACCCCGCCCGGGCACTGGAACCTGATCGCCCAGTGGCTGTCGCGCCGCCACCGCCAGACCCTGGACCAGGACGCCAAGATGTTCCTGGCCCTCAACGGCGGCCTGCTGGACGCCAGCATCACCGCCTGGGAGTGCAAGTACAGGTTCGACTACGCCCGGCCGATCTCGCTGGTCCGCCACTTCAAGGCCGGCCGGACGGTGACCGCCTGGCGGGGGCCGTACCTGGGCGTCGGCCCGATCCAGGGCGAGACCTGGCAGCCCTACATCCCGACCCCGGCGTTTCCCGAGTACACCTCCGGGCACAGCACCTTCAGCGCCGCGGCCGCGGCCGTGCTCAAGGACTTCCGCGGCGGATCCACGTTCGGGGCCAGCGCCACCATCAGGAAGGGCACCTCGTTCGTGGAGCCGGCCACCGCCACCCAGGCCGGGGTGCCGGCGGCCGACGTGACCATCTCCTGGCAGACCTTCGAGGACGCGGCCAACGACGCC
Source organism: Actinomycetes bacterium (assembly GCA_030146615.1). Lineage (GTDB taxonomy): Bacteria > Actinomycetota > CALGFH01 > CALGFH01 > CALGFH01 > CALGFH01. The sequence goes on along the minus strand of JASLBL010000530.1, from coordinate 565 downwards.
GGCATGTCGCGGCGCTACGGCGGCATCCACTGGCAGTTCGGGGACACCGAGGCCCGCGACAACGGCAAGAAGATGGGCGAGGGCGCCTTCTCGCACGCCAAGAAGCTCTGGGAAGGCGGCTAGCCGCCGGGGGGGTTCGGGGGACCGCCGGGTGGTCCCCCGGTGAATCGGGCTCGGAACCGGTAGCGTGCTCGGCGTGGAGCAACCTGCGACGCCGAGCACGCGGGACCGGCCGCCCCGGTGGGCGCGCTGGTTCGTGGGCGCGTACCTGGCCGTCTTCGTGGTCTGTGGGGTGGCCGGCCTGGAGGCCTGGCCGCTGACCGGATGGCGGCTGTTCGCCGACGCCCGCCAGGCCCGGCAGCCCGGCTTCCAGGCGGTGACCGCCGACTCCGACGGGCGGGAGACCCCGATCCCGTTCTCGCGCCTGCCGGCCGGCTACCGCGGCGACGTCCAGGTCCTCAAGGGCTTCGCCGGCCTGCCCCCCGAACGGCAGGCGGCCGTCTGCCAGGCCTGGGCCGAGGCCGTCCGCGACCGGGGCGGCGAGGTCGCCGAGGTCCGCATCTAC
>JASLBL010000481.1 GCA_030146615.1 Actinomycetes bacterium | reverse complement strand
CGCGCTCTGTGGTCGGCTGGAGGTTGGTCGAGTCGGGGTGCGCGCTCACGGGACCCGCACCCCCTGGGCCAGGCTGGCGGCCAGCTGGCGGATGGCCTGCTCGGGATAGCGGCGGTGCCCGCCGAGGGCGCGCTGGTAGGGCAGGCGGCCATCCTTGGCCCAGTGGGCGATCGTCTTGGGGGAGACGTGGAGGAGGTCGGCGACGTGGCTGGGGTGCGGGAAGGGTTCGGCGTCCGGCGACGGCCGGGTACGCTGGTGGAGCATCGGGGCCTCACTTCGATGCTGGTGCCGGGAGGCGTCGCATCCAGCCGCCCCGGGGCGGTGCCAACGTCCCGAGCGGTGCGGCGCTCCCGGCGCCGTCCTACGTGGTGGGGTCTCGCGCCCTGCGCGGTTCTTGGTCAGAGAGCTATGGCTCCTCCAGCAGATCCCCTGAGCCAGCGGTCTCCGTCATTGGCCTCCAGCCAGGTTCCGGAAGCCCACAGTAGCCGCATCTTCGATCATCGTCAACCATGGTCGACTTCGGTACGCCATGGGTGACGACTGCTTCGGTTCATGCTGGAATGAGAGCTCAAGGCGGAGGCGACCTGGAGAGAGACTTGGACGAGCCAGGCTGGAAGGAGTTCGGCAAGTGGGTCGAACAACTTCGCGTTCGCACTGGCCTACAGGTCGGCGAGGTAGCCAGACGAGCCGGGGTGTCACGCGTGTGGCTACAGGAGATCCGAAACGGCGGCCGGCGGGTTCCCGGAGGCTGGCGCCTTCCGAACCCTAAGCACGAGGCCCTCGTGCGACTCGCCCACGTCCTTGAGGTCTCGCCGGAGGAGCTGCTCGCCCGTGCCGGGCGCACCGATGCCTCGTCGACGCCAGAGGAAGCAGAGATCCACGACAGATCAGCATCAAGCGACAAGTCAGCGGCTGCGCGCATCCAAGAACTCGAAGAGCGCGTCGCCCAACATGAACGTGAGCTGGCCGAGCTGCGGCGACGGCTGCCACAGCGCGAGCAGCGCGTGAGGCGGGCGGACGCTCACTGAGTCCCGCAGGTTCATTGGCGGATCATGTCGTCCTGCGCCGTAGACTCTCGATCAGGTATACACAGGACGACCCAGGTAACACCGCCATGAGGGATAAGCCGCAAGACCCGAGTGCGAGCGATGACCACCTAGCGAAGGTCATCCCGCTGCGGAGATCGACCGACGTAGTCGATTGGCCCAAAAGCAGCTTCGAGAGGCTCGCCCGTGACATCGGCGGAACGCTCACCAAGCTGATCACGGTTGCGGACGCGGAGGGCGTCCGGCTGTCACCAACAGTGCGACAAGCCGCAGTTCTGCTGGATGGCTCCTTGCTGCTGCCAGCCGACATTGAGATGGACCTGCCTTGGTCCAGAGAGAATGCCTTGCGAATCCTTGAGGACTGGCTGTTGAGTGGGCTAATGGACCGACGGATCTTCCTGGCAGTCTCCGGTACAGCACTGATGGGGCTCGCGTGCGAGTACCTCGAGTTGGAGCCAGCCCGCCGGCCCGCAGCCATCGAGAGTGACGGGGCCAGTGCGACCCTGCTCACACAGCTTGAGGCCACTATCCCGGCCCTGTGGGCGCTGGACGACACCCACGGCGGACGTCGTGTCCTCCCCTACGTCAGCTCACAGTTTCAGACCGCCGCCCACATCCTTCAACAGGGGAGCCACGACACGGAGGTAGCTCGGCAACTGTTCCGCGTCATCGCCAAGCTGGGGCAGCACGGTGGATGGGCCGCATTCGACGCCGGCCAGCATGGGCTGGCGCAGCGGTACTACTTCACCGCGCTGCGCGCGGCGCACCAGGCCGCCGATCGATCGCTTGCCGCTCACATCCTCGCGGACTTGGCGTTCCAGGCTGCCTCTACCGACGCACGCCAGCAGGCGGGTGGATTAGCCGAGACGGCCATGCGGGCGTGTGCTGCCACACCGGCACGCGTCCGTGCATCAGTGGCGAGCCGGGCGGCCTTCGCTCACGGCGCCGCTGGTGACGCGCGAGCGTTCGCCGCCTGCCGCGACCTTGCGTACGAGCAGCTCAACGGGAGCGGGCCGCACGACGGTGACCCTGATTGGATCTACTACCTGACCCCCAGTCACGTTGACGCACTGGCTGGCTCAGCGATGATCCGCCTCGCGCAAACGGCCCGAACGCAGGGTCAAACTCGCCGGGCACGGATCTGGATTCGTGATGGCCTCGGGCTGCTTCGTGGCACTGCCGCTCTGTGCGACAGGCAGCACCCCCACCAGCGCCGCGCGGCTGTCGAAGGAGCGTGGTTAGCGCTCGCCCATACCCTGCATGGTGACCTCGATCAGGCGTGCGAGGTAGGGCGGCTAACCATCAGCCGCCTTGGTGGTGTCCAGTCCGATCGCTGTACATCGACGCTTGGTGCATTGCGGGGGGAGCTTCGCTCTGGCCGGAGAGACAACGCCGAAGTCCGCGAGTTCGTTGGCGAGCTGGACCAGGCGCTGTGCGCGCAGCCACGGCACGACCACGGGGCGTACGCACAAGGCCCGGCCGTATGAGCCAAGCGGATGTGCTGGTGGTCGGCGCCGGCGTGGCTGGACTGACCACGGCAGTGTGCCTCGCCGAATCCGGTGCTCGTGTCCGGGTGGTCGCCAGGGAACGGCCGGAGGACACCACGTCGACGGCGGCCGGCGCGGTCTGGGCGCCCTACCGCATCGGCGGTGATCCAGCACGGATCAACCGTTGGAGCCAGCGCAGCCTGGAGGTCT
>JASLBL010000415.1 GCA_030146615.1 Actinomycetes bacterium | reverse complement strand
GGCTGTCTCCCCGAACCAGCCCGCGTGGCTGGCGATGCCGTGCAGGAAGATGACCGCCGCCCTTGGGGGTGACCGGCCGCTGGACCAGCGAAGGTAGTGGAGATTGACGCCGTCGCTGGCGGTAAGGAACCGGCTCTCGGCGCCCCGGCCGGCCAACGCACCCGCCGATGGGTCAGCACGGACCATGGCGACGGAACGCGCCGGCTACCTCGGCGGCAGGGCGGCTCATGGCTTGCATTGTCGACCGACGCTCATTCGTGGTCAACCAGACGTCTCCGGACCATGGGCCCTCATGGGCCGTCCCGTATGGCGACGCGCTGGGTCCCGAGGTCCAGGGCCCCGTCCCCGGTAGCGATCGATGCGGTGACCTGGTCCCCCGCCTTGAGGTAGGCGGGCTTGCGTTCCTGGCGGGAGAAGAACACCCGCCACTTGAGCGGCGTCGGCAGCAGGTCCCCCATCTTCTCGATGACCGCCGGCGGGCTCTCACCAAAGCCGGACTCCTGGGCGTGGCCACGGTAGTTCACCGCCTGGGCCACCACCCGACACGGCGTGGTCACCGGCGACCGCGCCACCAGCTGGTCGACCGGCACCCCACCCGTCACGGCGGAGCTGGCCGCTCGCACCGCCTCCAGACCCCCGCCGAGAAGCGCCGCGGTGCTGTGAAGGTCGGCATCAACCGCGAACGCCTCGTCTCCGCGCTGGACGTACCACCGCTCGGCGGTTCGGATGAGGTCGAACTAGACCCGTTAGCCAGCGACATGGCAAGCACCATCCGCCAGGAGACCCAGCATGTTCCGTCGAGACCCGGGGTGTGACCTCGTTGCGGCAGCGGATGCAGCATGTTCCTGGGCCGCTGCTCGACGTGGGCCTGGCGCTGATGGTTGCGGTCGCGATCTTGATTGCGATCGGCGTGGCGCCCCAGCCCGGCCGGCGCCCCGACGCGCTCGCCAATCTGCTGGGGCTCACGATCGCCGGCCTGGTGCTGGTCCGGCGTCGCTGGCCGGTGGCGGTGCTGGTCGCCTCGGTGGCGGCCTGGTTCGGGGGCGCTCCGCTGCTGTTCCGGACCTTGACCGATCGGGAACCGCTGCGGCAGGTCCTCAACGACACCGTGCCGGACGTGGTGCCACTAGCCGCTGTGCTGGTCCTCGGAGAGGCGATCCGCAACCGCGGGAGCTCGATCTTGAGCGGGAGAAGTCGGAGCGACTGCTCCTCAACGTCCTGCCGGGTTCGATCGCAGCCAGGCTCAAGCAGACCGAGGGTAATCGCCGACGGCTTTCCCGACGTCACCGTGCTGTTGGCCGACATCGTCGACTTCACCAGCCACAGCGAGCGGATCCCTCCGGAGCAGGTGGTGGAGGCTCTGAACGACCTCTTTTCCGCCTTCGACCAACTTGCGCTCCAGCGAGGGCTGGAGAAGATCAAGACGATCGGTGATGCCTACATGGTGGTTGGAGGCCTGCCCGACCCGCGCCCCGACCACGCCGAGGCGGTCGCCGAGATGGCGTTGGCGATGCGCGAGGAGGTGGTCGGGCGCTCTGATCCGAGCGGCCAGCCGCCTAGACGGACGAGTCCAAGAGAGCGCCTGACTTCAGGGTCTACCGTCGAAGGCCACCTGCACCAACGGCGGTTAGCTCAGCGCTTCCCCGCTTTGCTGCCACGGAAGGATCCCCTCGGACAGCGTCGACCTCGTCGTTCCAGTGCGCCTCGGTGCGATCGCCGCCCTGGGACCGGGAATTGGCGAGGGCGGCAAAGGCCATAGGATCAGATGGCCGATGCGCACCGGCACCAGCGACTACTCCAGGCAGCAGGGATGGGTCGGCCGGTCCAGCTCCCGGAGGTTGGCGTAGCTTGACGAGCCCATGATCTTTTTGATCCCAAAGAGGAGCCGTGTGTGCCCGTCCCACCGACGCCTGACTTTGACCATGACGCCGACACCCTCGACCGAGCTGGCTACCAGATCGTGTTCGAGGAGGACTTCACCGGTCCGGCCCTGGCGGCCGACCGGTGGGTCGCGCACTACCTGCCCCAGTGGAGCACCCCAGAACGCTCCGCCGCCCGCTACGAGCTCGATCCGGGCGTCCTGAGGTTGCGCATCGACGCCGACCAGCCGCCATGGCTGCCCGAAGGCGATCAGCTGCGGGTGTCCAACATCCAAACCGGCTCCTTCTCCGGCCCGGTCGGCTCCGACCGCGGGACCCACCGCCACCGAGCGGGTCTAACCGTTCGGACGGCCCAGCCCACCCGCCGCCTGTACACCCCATCGACCGGGATGGTCGAGGCGAGGTTGCGGGCGACCGCGGACCCGACGTGCATGCTGGCGGTCTGGCTGGTGGGGTTTGAGGAGACTGCACCCGAGCAGGCCGGCGAGATCTGCATCGCCGAGCTCTACGGCCACGCCGTCGGCCCCGGTGGTTCGACAGTGCGCATGGGGATCAAGGCCCACCATGACCCGCGGCTGCGCGAGGACATGGCCGACGTTGGGCTCGACATCGATGCCACCGACTGGCACACCTACGCCGCGGCGTGGACCGCCGAGGAGACCCGCTTCTATGTCGACGACCGGCGCGTCCGCACCGTGCCACAGGGTCTCGACTACCCGCTGCAGCTGATGATCGACCTGTTCGAGTTCCCCACCGGACCGGTTCGTGACCCCGCGGCGTACCCCAAGATCGGGAAGGTCGCTTCCGTCCGCGGCTATCAACCCACCGGCCCTGTTCGCCATCCCCGACGCCCCCGGTGAGACCTCGGCGACAACCGCGCCACCGCCGAGCGATCGCCGCCGAACTCGCCAGCAGCATGGCCGCCAGGCCGCCGCCTAGCAGTATGGTCGTCTTGCAGGCTCGCACCGGACCGAGTAACCAGGTGTTCGGGACCTTCTTAAGCATTGACGGCATGGCGAGGTACCCCAGCCGTCCCCATGGAGGGTGGACCGATGACAGAACTGGCCAGCATGGGCGGCGACACGGCAGCCGACAGCAACACAACCGCCAGCGGGGAGACGCGTCCTCCGGTGCCCTACGGGCTGACCGACGTGCCCGGCCCGCTGAGCGGTGAGGAACTGCGCCGGCTGGATGCGTGGTGGCGGGCGGCCAACTACCTCTCGGTCGGACAGATCTACCTGATGGACAACCCGCTGCTGGAGGAACCGCTGCGGCCCGACCATGTCAAGCCACGGCTGCTCGGCCACTTCGGCACCGTACCGGGCCTGAACCTGCTCTACGCCCACGCCAACCGGGTCATCAAGGCACGCGACCTGCACGCCGTGTACGTCGCCGGTCCTGGTCACGGGGGGCCGGGCCCGAATGCCTGCGCCTGGCTGGAGGGCACCTACTCGGAGCTGTACACAGACGTCTCCCAGGACGCCGAGGGCATGGCTGCGTTCTTCCGCCAGTTCTCCTTTCCCGGCGGTGTACCAAGTCACTGCGCACCCGAGACCCCCGGCTCCTTCCACGAGGGCGGCGAGCTCGGGTACTCGCTGCTGCATGCCTACGGCGCGGCGTTCGACAACCCGAACCTGATCGTGTTCTGCGTCGTCGGCGACGGCGAGGCCGAGACGGGGCCGCTGGCGACCAGCTGGCACTGCGGCAAGTTCCTCAACCCGGCCCGGGACGGGGCGGTGCTGCCGGTGCTGCACCTCAACGAGTACAAGATCGCGAACCCGACGCTGCTGGCCAGGATCCCGGAGGAGGAGCTGCTGGGCCTGCTCCGCGGCTACGGCTACCAGCCACACGTCGTCGCCGGAGACGAGCCGGCGGCGGTGCACCAGGCGCTGGCGGCGACGCTCGATCGCTGCCTGGACCGGATCGTCGACATCCAGCACGCGACGCGGCAGGGCAGCGACTCGTTGCGTCCCTCGTGGCCGATGATCGTGCTGCGCACGCCCAAGGGCTGGACCTGCCCGCCGGTCGTCGACGGCCAGCGGGTCGAAGGCACCTTCCGTGCCCATCAGGTACCGCTGCCGGCCGCCCGCACCAACGATGAGCATCGGCGGGTGCTGGAGGCCTGGCTGCGATCCTACCGGCCCGAGGAGCTCTTCGACGACGCCGGCCGACCGGTGCCCGAGCTGCTCGAGCTGGCGCCTACCGGGGACCGGCGCATGAGCGCCAACCCGGTGGCCAACGGTGGCCGCCTGCTGCGCGATCTCCGGCTTCCCGACTGGCGCCAGTACGGCGTCGAGGTTGAGCAGCCCGGCGGGACGCGGCACGAAGCGACACGCGTCCTGGGTGCGTGGCTACGGGACGTTACCCGGCGGAATCCGGACAACTTCCTGACCTTCGCCCCGGACGAGCTCGCCAGCAACCGGCTCCAAGACATCCTCGAGGTGACCGGCCGCGACTGGCAGGCCGAGATCGACGCCGACGACGAGAAGCTCGACCGGGCTGGCCGGGTGGTGGAGGTCCTCTCCGAGCACATCTGCCAGGGCCTGCTCGAGGGCTACCTGCTCACCGGCAGGCACGGCGTCTTCACTTGCTACGAGGCGTTCATCCACATCGTCGACTCGATGTTCAACCAGCACGCCAAGTGGCTCCAGGCCAGCGCGCAGGTGCCGTGGCGGCGGCCGCTTCCGAGCCTGAACTACCTGCTGTCCTCGCACGTCTGGCGGCAGGACCACAACGGCTTCACCCACCAGGACCCGGGGTTCCTGGACGTGGTCCTGAACAAGCGGCCCGAGATCGTGCGCGTCTACCTGCCCCCAGACGCCAACACCCTGCTGTCAACCTTCGATCACTGTCTGCGGTCCCGGCACTACGTCAACGTCATCGTCGCGGGCAAACAACCCCAGCAGGACTGGCTGTCGGTCCAGGACGCCGCGCTGCACTGCGCCCGCGGGGCCGGGATCTGGGAGTGGGCCAGCTCCGAGGATGGGCCGGACAGCCTCCCGGACGTCGTGCTGGCCTGCGCCGGTGACATCCCGACCCTAGAGACCCTGGCGGCCGCCTCCATCCTGCGCGCCGAACTACCCGAGCTGCGGGTCCGGGTGGTCAACGTGGTCGACCTCATGCGTCTGCTACCCGACTCCGAGCACCCCCACGGCCTGCCCGACCGCGAGTTCGACACCCTCTTCACCGAGGACCGGCCGGTCATCTTCGCCTTCCACGGCTACCCGTGGCTGGTGCACCGGCTCGCCTACCGCCGCCGCAACCACGCCCAGCTCCACGTCCGCGGCTTCAAGGAGCAGGGCACGACGACGACGCCGTTCGACATGGTCATGCTCAACGACCTGGACCGCTACCACCTGGTCATGGACGTCATCGATTGGGTCCCGGGATTGGGTCCCCGTGCCGCCGGGCTGCGCCAGCGGATGGTCGACGCCCGCCTCCGGGCCAGGGCCTGGACACGCGAGCACGGCGAGGACATCCCCGAGGTCGCGCAGTGGACATGGACAGGCTGACTTCCACCCGAATGGTCAAGCCTGATGTCGCCAAGCCGCTGCGGCCTTCGCGGCCCCACATCGTCCTAGCTCACCGCGCTGACGGGTCGCGGCCAGTCACGCTACGCACGGCTGTTTGTGCTGGTGGGCGTGACAGGTTTCGAACCTGTGGCCTCTGCCGTGTGAAGGGAGCGCGGGCACCGCACATGTCGATGCAAGACCCCGCGTTGCACTACAACCTCGCAGCTCAACGGCTGTGGCGGGCGGAGGCGACACGGTGCTGTGTCTGGCAGAGTGAGGCAGCGTTTCTGGCAAATCTCTGGCAAGGCCCTGCGTCGTCGTCCATGACACGGACGCGACGCCATCGTCTCGGAGCCCTGCCTACAACCGGCTAGCACCTCAGGTGCAGCGCTCTTCTCAGACGATTACGGGTGGATCGTAGAGCGAGCGGCGTAGCTTCATCCCTTATGGCGAGCGCGCAGCGGTCTGCCTTCGGTCAGGGGTCGTGTTCAGGCCGCGGGCGCTCTACAGTAGGTGTGTTGCGCTTGAGTTGGTGGAGGCCGGCGTGGCGAACGACTACTTCCTCGTGCAGGCTCCCAGACTGGTTATGGAGGCCTTGATCAGGCCGGCCGGGCGGCTGGCACCGAGCCGTGGGTCATGCCGCAGCGTCGTGGAGGCGGCGTAGTGTCGGTGCCGGGCGGATGGCGACCCTTCGGTCTGCGGGGACCCGCCGGGGAGCTACGGGGTCGAGGTCGCGAATGCGACGTGCTCGACCAGCTCGTCAACGCTGTTCGCGCCGGTGAGAGCCGTGCCTTGGTGGTGCACGGGGAGCCGGGTGTGGGCAAGACGGCGCTGCTGGACTACCTGGTCGAGCACGCCTCCGGCTGCCGGGTGGCGCGCGCCGCCGGTGTCGAGGCGGAGATGGAGTTCGATTTCGCCGGGGTGTACCAGGTGTGCGCGCCCATGCTGGGCCGCCTCCAGCGTCTCCCGGTTCGGCAGCGTGCGGCGTTGCGGAGCGCGTTCGGCCTCGGTCCCGGGTCGGCGCCGGACCGCTTCCTGGTCGCGCTGGCCGTCCTGAGCCTGCTGTCCGACGCCGCCGAGGAGCACCCGCTGCTCTGCCTGGTGGATGACCAGCAATGGCTTGATGGCGCCTCGGCCCAGGTCCTTGGGTTCGTGGCCCGCCGCCTAGCGGCAGAATCGGTTGGCATGGTGTTCGCGGCGCGCGTTCCGGGCGAGGAGTTGGCGGGGCTGCCCGAGCTAGTGGTCGAGGGACTGGGGGAGGGTGATGCACGGGAGCTGCTGGACGCCGTGATGACCGGGCCGCTGGACGCGCGGGTCCGGGACCGGATCGTCGCCGAGGCCGGTGGCAACCCGCTGGCGTTGTTGGAGCTGCCCCGGGGCTTGGCACCGGCGGAGCTGGCGGGCGGGTTCGCCCTCCCCGACGCGATGCCGCTCTCGGCGAGCATCGAGGGGAGCTTCCGACGGCGGCTGGACGCGCTTCCGGCCGACACCCGCGTGCTGCTGCGGCTGGCGGCGGCTGAGCCGGTCGGCGACCCGGTGCTGGTGTGGCGGGCAGCCGAGCGGCTCGGGATCCGGGCCGAGGCGGCGACGCCGGCGGCCGAGGCCGGCCTGCTGGAGGTCGGCGCCCGGGTGCGGTTCGGGCATCCGCTGGTGCGCTCGGCGGCCTACCGGTCGGCGTCACTTCAGGAGCGCCAGGACGTGCATCGCGCCCTGGCGCAGGTCACCGATCCGAAGACCGATCCCGACCGGCGCGCCTGGCACCAGGCCCAGGCCACACCGGGACCCGACGAGAACGTCGCCTCCGAGCTCGAGCGCTTGGCCGGCCGGGCGCAGACTCGCGGGGGCCTGGCCGCGGCGGCCGCGTTTCTGGAGCGCGCGGCGCTGCTGACGCCCGACCCCGCTCGCCGTGCCCGGCGCATGCTCGCGGGCGCGAAGGCCAAGCGTGGCGCCGGCGCCTTGGACTCCGCCCTAGGGCTGCTGGTCGCGGTCGACGCCGGCCGGCCTGATCCCCTGTCGGCCGCCGAGGTGGAGCACCTGCGCGGCCTGATCGCGTTGGTGCAGCGACGTCCCAGCGACGCTGCTCAGGTGCTCCTCAGCGCGGCCAGGCGCCTGGAGCCGCTCGACGCCGGCCTGGCCCGCGAGACGCACCTGGACGCGCTCTGGGCCGCAATGTGGGCCGGCGACCTGGACAGTCCCGGTGGCGTGGTGGCGGCGGCCGAGGCCGCGCGCGCCGCGCCCCCCGGCCCTGAACCGCCCCGTCCGGTTGATGTCCTGCTGCAGGCATTCGCGCTGCGGTTGACCGAGGGCTTTGCGGCGGCCGCGCCGACACTGACCCGAGCCCTCGAGCTGGTGCTCGCCCTGCACGTCGCCAACGACGAAGCCGGCCGCTGGCGCTGGCTGGCTAGTGGAAGAGCCAGCGCCATCGTCGCCCTTGAGCTCTGGGACGCCGACTCCTGGCTTGCCCTGGCCGCTGTCGAGGCAGAAGTTGCCCGCGACACGGGCGCGCTCGCGCACTTGCAGTACGCGCTCAACTTCCTCGCCTCAGTTCATCTGTTCGCCGGCGAGTTGACCACGGCGGCGCGACTTGTCGACGAAGATCGCCTGATCGCGGAGGTGACCGGGAACCCGCCGGTTGGGTATGCCGCGATGGCGCTGGCGGCCTGGCAAGGTCAGGAGGCGCAGGCGTCGGAGCTGATCGAGGCCACCTCGCGGGCGGCGACCGCACGCGGTCTGGGCAGGATGGTCAGCTTCGCGGCCTACGCGAGCTCGGTGCTCGACAACGGCCTCGGTCGCCACGACGCGGCTCGCAACGCCGCCTGGCGAGCCTTCGAGCGTGACGAGCTCGGGTTTGGGCCGTTTGTCGTGCCCGAGCTGGCCGAGGCGGCCTCCAGGACCGGCGACGAGGCACTGGTCAGAGCCGCACTCCAGTGGCTGTCCGACCGCACGCGGCTGGTACCCTCCGAGTGGGCGCTGGGGATCGAAGCCCGCGTCCGCGCCCTGCTCAGCGAGGGCGAGGCTGCCGAGCGCTGCTACCGCGAGTCGATCGACCGGCTCGGCCGGACCCGCGTCCGCGTCGAGGTGGCCCGCGCCCATCTGCTCTACGGCGAGTGGCTGCGCCGCCAGCGCCGCCGCCTCGACGCGCGGGCGCAGCTGCGTACCGCCTACGCCATGCTGGAGGCGATGGGCATCGAGGCGTTCGCCGAGCGAGCCCGGCGCGAGCTGGAGGCCACCGGCGAGACCGCCCGCAAGCGCACCGTCCAGACCAACGGCGAGTTGACCGCCCAGGAGGCCGTGATCGCGGGGCTGGCCCGCGACGGCCTGTCGAACCCGGAGATCGGTGCCCGGCTGTTCATCAGCGCCCGCACGGTCAAGTACCACCTAGGCAAGGTCTTCGCCAAGCTCGACATCACCTCCCGCGGCCAGCTCGACCGGACCCTGCCCCGCGACCCGACCAGGACCAGGCCGGAGTAGCCCCCAGGGCAGTCGGCATCCCGGCCGGCCAGGTCGCGACTGGCCACCTGGACTGTCCATGGGCCGATGCGAACGCGCCCGGCCGCCAACGACACTTGGTGGGCCGCCGGCACCGTGTCCACACAGCAGTTCTGCCGCAGGGTTCCGGACGGTCGACGGGTTGCCCGTCGGGTTGTCGCCTGCACCGAAGAGGAGGTCGTCGCCCCGCGCCCTTCCAGAACGGAGGTCGTCATGAGTTCTGCCGCCGAGACCGCCATCGACATACGTCCTTTCCAGGTCGAGATTCCCGAAGAGGAGCTCGCTGAGCTGCGACGCCGGATCAAGGCGACGCGCTGGCCTTCTAAAGAGCTCGTTGCAGACCGCTCCCAGGGTGTGCAGCTGGCGACGCTGCAGGAGCTCGCCCGCTACTGGACGACCGAGTACGACTGGCGCAAGGCCGAGGCCAGACTGAACGCGCTGCCGCAGTTCACGACCCGGATCGACGGCGTGGACATCCACTTCCTCCACGTCAAGTCCCCCCACGAGCACGCGTTGCCGCTGATCATGACCCACGGCTGGCCCGGCTCGGTCATCGAGCTGCTCGAGACGGTCGGCCCCCTCACCGACCCGACCACCCACGGCGGCACCCCCGAGGACGCCTTCCACCTGGTGCTGCCGTCGCTGCCCGGCTACGGCTTCTCCGGCGAGCCGACCGAAGTCGGCTGGGACCCCGGCCGCACCGCGCAAGCGTGGGCCGAGCTGATGGGGCGCCTCGGCTACACCCGCTACGTCGCCCAGGGGGGCGACCTGGGCGCCATCGTGGCCGACGTGATGGGCCGCCAGGCGCCCGAGGGGCTGGCCGGCATCCACATGAACTTGCTCGTGACGACGCTGGGGGCCCCTACCCCACCGCCGGGAGACACGGAGCAGGAACGCGCGGCGCTCGACGCGATCGCCACGTTCACGACGAGCGGCTTCGGCTACTTCCTGGAGCAGTCCACCCGGCCCCAGACGATCGGCTACGCCCTGCTGGATTCACCCGTCGCCATGGCGGCCTGGCTGCTGGACCACGACACCGACAGCTACGACAAGATCTCCCGCGCCTTTCTCGACGACGAGCCGTCGGGCAACCTCACCCGGGATCACATCGTCGACAACATCACCCTGTACTGGCTGACGGGCACCGGGGCCTCGGCCGCCCGGTGGTACTGGGAGCTCGGACGAGCCCAGGCTCTTGCCGCCGGCCAGGCGCCGCCGGAGGTCCAGGTCCCGGTCGGCTTCACCACCTTCCCCGGCGAGATCTTCCGCGCCCCGCGCAGCTGGGTCGAGACGTCGTACCCCAACCTCATCCACTTCAACGAGGTCGACAAGGGCGGTCACTTCGCCGCCTGGGAAGAGCCCGAGCTCTTCGCCGCCGAGCTGCGGGCTGCATTCAGCTCACTGCGCTAATGACACCATTGTCTTCGGCTCTCTCCAGGAGGAGGTTCCATGCCAGCACAGACCACCAATCTCTTCCTCCTCGAGGATCTCGAGGACGTCGGAAGGACGAGCGAGCTGGCGCAAAGCGATCTGGATGCGCTTCACGCCGTCGCAGACTGGATCAAGACTTACGTGGTCAAGCCTCACAAGGATCTCGGCCGCGCTGGGCCCGTCTGTCCCTTCGTGCCTGTGTCCTTGGAACGCAAGACACTTTGGCTCGCTCCAGAGCAGATCGCCGACCGGGACGTGCCGGAAGTCGTCGAGCTTATGAGCGGCTACAAGAGGCTGCTCTTGGACACTCGACCCACTGAAGGCGACGACGCTAGCTACAACGTCATCGTCGTTGTTTTCACCGACTTGCCGGCTGATCGCGCCCAAGGCGTCTTTGACGACGTCATACAGCAACTTGCAGTTCCGTCGTATGTGGAAGACGGAATCCTGTTCGGGCCGTACTACGAAGGCAATGAGGCGACTGCGATATACAACTCGAGCTTCCGACCATTCCAGGCGCCGGTGCCGTTTCTGTTCGTGAGGCATGGAGTCACCAGCGACTGGAAGTTCTTCCTGGACGACGAGGACTGGCTCAACTTGTGGACGCGTCGCTATGGAGAATCCGCAGTTCAGGCTCTTGCTGAGGAACTACGCCGCTTGCCGTGGCGCGTGGGGCGCGACTAATCCGAAGGTGGCCTCGCTTCGAAAGGAGCTACCTCATGCGACATCACTGGTTTAGCGCCACGGCGATCCAAGGAATGGGAGAATCCCATGTCCGACCAGACTACCGTCCGCCCCTTCCGCGTCGAGGGTCCGGAGGAGGACCTGGCCGAGCTGCGCCGGCGCATCGACGCGACCAGGTGGCCCGAGCGCGAGACGGTCGGCGATGACTCGCAGGGCGTGCCGCTCGCGACGATTCAGGAACTCGCGCGCTATTGGGCGACTGAGTATGACTGGCGCAAGTGCGAGGCGCGGCTGAACGCCCTCCCGCAGTTCATGACCGAGATCGATGGGCTGGACATCCATTTCGTTCATGTCCGTTCCAAGCACGAGGACGCACTGCCGCTCGTCGTCTGCCACGGCTGGCCGGGCTCGATCATCGAGCAGCTCAAGCTCATCGGCCCGCTCGCCGATCCCACCGCGCATGGCGCGAGCGCGTCCGACGCGTTCCATGTGGTGGTCCCGTCGATGCCCGGGTACGGGTTCTCCGGCAAGCCGACCGGCTCCGGCTGGGGCCCCGTGCGCATCGCGAACGCCTACGTCGAGCTCATGCGGCGCCTCGGGTACACGCGCTTCGTCGCGCAGGGCGGCGATTGGGGCGCCGTCGTCGTCGACCTGATGGCCGGCGGCCGCGACCCCGGGCCGGCTGAGCCGGCGCCGCCGGAGCTGATCGGTATCCACACCAACATGGCCGGCGCGATTCCGCCCGACGTCCACTCCGCCGCCGTGGTCGGCAGCCCGCCGCCGTCCGGCCTCCCGGACGAGGAGCTGAGGCACCTACGAGCAGCTGCGCACCTTCTATGCGAAGCACGTGGCCTACGGGCCGATCATGGCGACGCGTCCGCAGACGCTGTACGGACTGGCGGACTCACCCATCGATCTCGCCGCGTTCATGCTCGACCACGGCGATGGGACCGGTCAGCCCGGCCTGGTTCAGCAGGTCCTCGAGGGACCTCTGCAGAAGCCGAGCGACCTCACGCGCGACGACATCCTCGACAACATCACGCTCTTCTGGCTGACCAACACGGGGGTCTCCTCGGCTCGCCTCTACTGGGAGAACAAGAGTGCCTTCTTCGCCGCCAAGGGCGTCACGATCCCGGTCGGCGTGAGCACCTTCGCCGACGAGCTCTACCGGGTTCCGCGGAGCTGGGCCGAGCAGGCGTACCCCAACCTCGTCTACTACAACCAGCACGACAGGGGCGGCCACTTCGCCGCCTGGGAACAGCCGCAGCTGCTCTCAGAAGACGTCCGCGCGACGTCCCGCTCGCTTCGCTAGACGAACGTGTTCGGCGGTATGCACATCCCCTCCCTGGATGGGACGACCGAGTGGCTCGACTCCGAGCCACTCGGCCCCGCCGAGCTGCGCGGCCACGTCGTCCTCGTGGACTTCTGGACACTGACCTGCAACAACTGGCTGCGCACCGAGCCGTACATCCGCGCTTGGTCGCAGGCCTACCGAAACGACGGGTTGGTGGTGATCGGAGTCCACACGCCGAAGTTCTCATTCGAGCACCAGATCGGCCGCGTCCGGCAGGCGACCAAGGAGCGAGGGCTCGACTACCCGGTCGCGGTCGACAACGACTACGAATCTGGGGCGCCTTCGACAACCACGACTGGCCGGCGCTCTACTTCGTCGACGCGCACGGCATCATCCGCGACCACTACGTCGGCGAAGGACGCTACGAGCAATCCGAGCGCGCCAGCCAGCGGCTGCCCGGCGTCGGGCGCGAGCTCGTCTGCGTCGAAGGGCTCGGCGTACTGATCGGCGTGCTCGGCTTCCCGCCTTGAAGGAGCGACGATGGACCAGGATGCAAGCGGATGGAAGACCCTCCTCACCAGAGCCAACCAGCTCGTCCGCTCGGCCACGCACCCCGCGGCCCAGTTGCCCGTTGAAGGTCACCTGCCTGGTTTCGACGGCGCGACCGGGTGGCTCAACTCGCCGCCACTGACGGCCGCCGACCTGCGCGGCCGCGTTGTGCTGGTCAATTTCTGGACCTACACCTGCATCAACTGGCTCCGGACGCTTCCCTATGTCCGCGCCTGGGCCGACAAGTACCAGGACAACGGCCTGACCGCGATCGGCGTCCACACCCCGGAGTTCGACTTCGAACATGACCTCGACAACGTCCGCCGAGAGGTCAAGGACCTGGGGGTCGACTACCCGGTCGCGATCGACAACGACTACGCCATCTGGACCGCCTTCGACAACCACTATTGGCCAGCCTTCTACTTCGTCGACGCCCAGGGGCAGATCCGCCACCACCGCTTCGGCGAGGGCGACTACGAAATGTCTGAGATGGTTCTTCAACAGCTCCTGAGCGAGGCCGGCAGCGGCGGCAGCAACCAGGAATTGACGTCGGTCGACGCCCGTGGGGTGGAAGTCGCCGCCGACTGGGACAGCTTACGGTCGCCCGAGAACTACCTCGGCTACGAGCGCACCGACAACTTCGTCTCACCCAATGGTTCCATCCTGGATACGAGCTACGCCTATGCCGCCCCCACACGGTTGCGACTCAACCACTGGGCCCTCTCGGGCGATTGGACCGTCAAGCGACAGGCCATCGTGCTCAACCAGGCCGGTGGGCGGATCCTCTACCGCTTCCACGCCCGCGACCTTCACCTGGTCATGGCACCGACTACGCCCGGCGGTCCCGTCCGGTTCCGGGTGGGCCTCGACGGGCAGCCGCCGGGAGCCGCCCACGGCTCCGACGTCGCCGACCAGGGCAACGGCACCCTCACCCACCCGCGCCTCTACCAGCTCATCCGCCAGCCCGGCCCGGTCACCGAGCGCACCTTCGAGATCACCTTCCTGGATCCTGGCGTCCAGGCCTACGCCTTCACCTTCGGCTAGACAGCAGGAGTCGGAACGATGAGCACCGTGTCACGCGGGTTCAGGGGGCAGCGGCGAGCTGCCGCCCGGCCAGTACCTGGTCGAGGACTTCCCCGTCGTGTCGGCTGGACCAACCCCCAGCATCGACCTGCAGGACTGAGAGTGCGCCATCACCAGCGAAACTGACGTCCAGCGGCGCTGGGACTGGAACGGCTTCCGGGCCCCGCCCAGCGAGACGGTCACCGTCGACCGGAGAGACCCGACGAGTGCTCCCATGACCCAGCCGCCCCAGCCGACCGAGCCGTTCGCTCAGCACTCGAGGCTGACCGAGCTGGTCACCGCGCTCGGCTTCCGGCGCTATCCCCTGTTCCTGGCCGGGCTCCTCTACGAGGAGTCGGGCGGTCCGCTGCGCCGGGCGACCGCCGTGGCCAGCCGCGAGGGCGACCTGGTGGCCTACGACAGCGGCGAGTCCTTCGAGCACGCTGGGCGCGTCCCGGCGTCGCGGCTGTTCGACGACGACCTCACCGGCCGGTCCCCCAAGACCCTGGTGGACGCCCTGGCCGACCGCAACCAGGCGTTCTTCGCCCACGAGGTGGCCGGCTGGACCGGGGGCCGTCGCAGCGTGAATGAGGTCGGCATCGAGCTGCTGCACCACTGGTTCCTGCCCGAGCGGCGGCCGCCGCTGGCCATCACCGGCTCCGAGGTCCTTGGGGTGGTTCCGCTCGAGGTCACCGACGCCCGCTGGGCGAGCTCCGCCGCCTGGCTGATCGCCACGAGCGCGGCTTCATGGTCGAGCAGGTCATGGAGCTGCTCGACACGAGCTGACCCTGGTCGGTTCACTATGTCAGGAGCGGCTGAGGGGAGCTGATGGTGATGTTCGGAACATCGTGGCGAGTGGGCAGGATCGCCGGGATCGAGGTCCGCGTGGACAGCTCCTGGGTCGTGGTCGCCCTGCTGATTACCTACAGCATGTACCTGCGGGCCTCGACCCTGTACCCGGAGCTGTCGGGCGGCGGCGCGGTCGTGCTGGGCATCGGGGCGACGGTGCTGTTCTTCGGCTCGGTCCTGGTCCACGAGCTGGCCCACGCGCTGGTCTCCCAGGCCCGGGGCATCCGGGTCCAGGACATCACCCTGTTCCTGTTCGGCGGGGCCACCCGGGCCAAGGTGGACTCCCGCGGCCCGGGCGACGAGTTCCTGATCGCGCTGGTGGGACCGCTCACCAGCGGGCTCCTGGCCGGGCTGTTCGGAATCGTTGCCGGCTTCGGCGGCGACGTTCTGTCCAGACCGCTGGCCGGGACGTTCGGGTATCTCGCCTGGACCAACCTGCTGCTGGCCGCCTTCAACCTGGTCCCGGGATTCCCGCTGGACGGGGGGCGGCTGCTGCGCTCGGCCATCTGGAAGGCCACCGGCAGCCTGGCCCGGGCCACCCGAGTTGCCTCGGTGGCCGGCCAGGGGGTGGGCTGGCTGCTGGTCGCCGCCGGGGTGGCCTGGCTGCTGGCCGGGGACCTGGCCGGCGGGATCTGGTTTGCCTTCATCGGCTGGTTCCTGGTCCAGGCCGCCCGCTCCTCCTACCAGGACCTCCAGCTACAGCAGCTGCTGCGCTGGGTGGAGGCCGAGGACGTGATGGCCGCCGACCTGCTGCGGATCCCGCCCGAGCTGTCGCTACAAGACGCGGTGGACGAGTACTTCATGCGCTATGACCACGGCGCCTTCCCGGTCGAGGAGCAGGGGCGGACGATCGGCCTGCTGACCCTGCGAGGGGTCCGGCGGGTCCCGCGGGAGCAGTGGCCGACCCGTCGGGTGCGGGACCACATGGTCCCGCTGAGTGACCAGGTGGTGGTGGCGCCGGAGGCCCGGATGGACGGCGTGCTGGGCAAGCTCCAGGACGGCGAGACCGGACGGGTCCTGGTAGTCCAGGATGGCGAGGTGGTGGGGATCATCACCCCGTCGGACCTGACCCGATGGCTGCGCCGCTCGCGGACCCTCGAAGGCAGCGCACGCTGAGCCGTTCATGTGCGGTCCCTCCTGACCGGCGCACTCCTCTGGTGGCTTGCTGGGATCGGCTGCCAGGCGGGCGCCGAGCGCGGATCACCCACTGCTGGTCCAGCTCGCAGACGACCTCGATCAGCACCTGGTGCGAGACGACATCGAGCGCACCGAGCCAACCGAGACGCCCGCCGATCCGCGCAATAGTCCCCTAAGCAATCCAACCGGGCAGCGCGATCGGGCCGAGGCAGGGGGCCAGGATGAGCCAACGCATTGATCGGTCGATGCGCGTGCCGCCGCGCCCGCTCATCGGCATCGTGATCTGGGCTGCCTACGCCATCTATGCCGTGGTGTCGGTGCTCCCGTCCGGCATCGACCTCGACGAGCTCGCTGACACCCCAAGCAACGTCATCAACGGCATCGTCATCCCACTCGGCCTAGGTGCAGCCGCCCTCCTCGCCGGTGTGTACGTCATGGGGTGGTGGCGTCCGGTGTTCCATGAGCAGCATCGCTCACCACGATGGACGCTGCTGATCGCGGCGTTGCTCGGTCTTGCCGTCGCCATGGCGCTGGTGCGGACGGACTGGGGCGGGAAGGAAGGCTCGCTGATCCTGTGGCTGGCGGCCGGCACCCTGTGCATCGCCGTCGCCGAGGAGACCCTCTGCCGCGGAATCCTGGTCACGGCACTGCGCGGCGGCGTCGGCGAAGTCGGTGTCTGGTTCTGGTCTTCGTTGCTGTTCGGCTTGCTGCACGGGGCCAACATCGTCCTCGGCCATGATGTCGGCCCCACGTTGGCAGAGGTTGCCACCTCCTTCCTCTACGGCAGCGTGATGTACGGCGTTCGGCGTTCCACGGGGACGCTGTTGGAACCGATCGTCATCCACTGGTTGTGGGACTTCGCCAGCTATGTCGGGGACAAGGGTGACGGTGGCACCCTCATGTTCATTCAGAGCGCGTTGCCCATGCTCGCGTTGGTCGTCTTCGCCGTGGCGGCCATCAAGGGCTCGATCTTCCGGTCCGAGGGTGCCGAGGAGCCGACGACCGCGTAGGGCCTAAAGATTCGGGTCTCTCCACCTAGGCTGCCCCGAGCCCGAGGAGGTGACCGTCCACGACCGCTCCGCCGGCAGCCGGATAGACCATCACCGGTCATTCGAAGCCGGTCATTCCCGGATCAATGGAGTCCGACAGTGCCGTCCAGGCGCGGGTCGCCCGGTCGGCTCATCCATCGCCGAAAGGTCGTGGGTTGACCGGCCTAGTCGAGGGTGTCATCGGCGGCGGCGAGGAGCCGACGGGCCGAGGCTTCGTCGGAGGGGGCAACCAGCACCCGAACACCCTCGATCTGCATCTGCGGGTACTGTCCTGCGGCGTCATCTGCCGACACAGCTGCGCGCACGCCGTGACTGCGCAGCTTGCCGACGATCAGCTCCGCCTCGGTGCGGCTGGAGACGACCGCCACCGACACCGTCGCGCCGTCCACGATCTCAGCTCCTCTGCTCCTGTTACTGCCTGGAGGCCGCTACTGGCGTCATGGTCGCACCTTGGGCGGCCCGTCGCACCGCCGAAACCTCGGCCGGAACCGGTTGAGCGTCATCGGTGCCCACATCCCTTATTGTGTCGGCTGCTGGTGAGAACGATGAGGACCGGGTGAGATCACTAGCGGACGGGTAGTGGCTCCTCCACCGGCGGGGTGGTTGTGTACGCCTGGCTGACCTCGTAGGCGCGCCGGTCGAGGGCTCGGACCTGGTCACGGACCTCGGCCTGGGCCTCGGCGGCCAGCCGGGTCAGCGTGACCAGCGACAGGACTTCCTGCTCCTCGTCGCGTCCCATCCAGCCGACGCGGATGTTGCCGACGCCGGGGGCGTAGTACTTCAGCTGGCGGGCCTCCGGCTCGTCGAGGGCGAACTCGTCGGTCACCAGGACATCCTTGTAGCAGCCGACGGCGACGCAGGTCTCCTGGCCCAGCTTGTACACCCGGGCCCGGTCCAGGTACCCGACCTTGGGCGCAAAGCCCTGGGCGTAGGTGGGTCCGGGCACCGGGTTGGCCAGCATGGCCAGTCCCGCCTTGGCGCCCTGCTGGCCGGTGATCCAGGCCGGCGTCCCGGCGAGCTCGCCGTCCTCGTATTCCTCGGTGTACTGGCCGAGGTGCCAGACGTTGCCGTCGTCGTCCTGGGCGTAGAAGGCGAGCTCGGCCTCGACCAGCTCGTCGCTGTTGTAGTCCCGCTCCCAGATGACCACGGCGGGGACGCCGTCGACGACCTTGATGAGGTCGCTGACGGTGACCTCCACCCGGCGGCGGATGCGCTGGTCGCCGTCGACGGCGACCA
>JASLBL010000405.1 GCA_030146615.1 Actinomycetes bacterium | reverse complement strand
CGGCCTGGCCGGCATGCTGGGCCTGCGCTACCGGACCTTCGCCCTCTGGACGGGGGCGGCGGCCAGTGTCTGGGCGGTCGCCCACGTCCTGGCCGGCTACGCCGCCGGGGCCGGCTGGCGCCACGTCCACCACCTCAGCGGCCGGGTCGGCATCGGGCTCGGCGTGGTCGTGGCCGCCGCCCTGGTCGTGGCCTGGCTGCGACGGCGCCGCCGCCCCACGCCGGCCGAATGGGAGCCCGCCGACTGCCTCGACCGGCGCTAGGCCGGCCGCGGGAGCAGGGAGAAGTCGCGCAGCCGCTCCAGGTCCGGCGGGAGCCAGCTCGCCCCGGCGGCGGACGCCCCGTCCCGCCCGGCCAGCAGCACCTTGGCCTCGGTGGGATGGGCCACCACCCAGCGGACGCTGGTCCGCCAGCCGTCGTCGCTCATGACCGACCCTAGAGCCGGCCCGGTGACCCCGCACCTGGATTTCCGGTCCAGCGCGGGACCAGCCGCGACCCGCCGACCCGGTGCAGCCCCCAGGCCAGGCCGGCCCCGATGAGCACGTCCCCGACGCTGAAGACGTTGCTGAGGGGCCAGGCGGCCGGGATGGCGAACACGTCCCCCAGGAAGGCCAGCCGCGGGTCGGCCAGGGCGGCCGAGTTCTCGAACCCGGGGTCGTCGGCCGGCAGCCCGGCCGCGGCCAGGGCCTCGGCCGAGGCCGGCATCACCCCGCCGTTGGCCGTGATGGCCAGCAGGTTGCAAGCGGCCCCGACGGCGACCAGCGGCATCCCCGGGACCCGCCAGTTGGCCAGGAGGAACACCGCCCCGACCGGGTAGGCGGCCACCAGCAGCAGCGAGCGCAGCCCGTCGGGCAGCCCGGGCAGCCCGACCCCGAGGACGGCCAGGCCGAGGGCGGCGTAGATCGCCCACACCCGCCGCAGCCGCAGCTCGACCAGGGCGCCCAGCCGCCCACCGGCCAGGGGCACGGCCAGCGCGCTGAGCAGGACCACGGCAACGAGGAACATCCCCGCCAACCCTACGGGAACGCGGAACGGTGTCCATGCGCCGCCCGGCCCGGGTGGTCGTCTCCGGCTGGACCTTCGACCGGGTCGACCGAGCGGCAGGCAGGCGAGGCCAGGTTTCTGCTCGGGGCCTGCGACCCGCTGCTCACCCCGCGGGCGCCTGGGCCCGCCGGTCCTGGGCCAGCGCGACCGCGAACAGCACCGTCGCCAGCAGCAGGGCCAGCAGGGGGATCGCCACCACGACGAGGCCCTTGGCCCGCAGAGGCAGATCAGCCCAGGCTCGCCCGATCCCCCGGGTCGGGTGCTTCATGCGTGGTCGCGGCCGGGTTGGCGGTGCCGGCGGCGGTCGAGGGGGCGGTCGGCCAGACCAGCTCGACGACCAGCTCGGAGAGCGCGTCGACGACCGCCGGGTCGAACTGGCTGCCGGCGCACCGGCGCAGCTCGCTCAGCGCCTCGGGGACGGTGCGCTGGGCGGTGTGGGGTCGGGGGGCGGTCATGGCGGTGAAGGCGTCGCAGACGGCGATGATGCGGGCTCCGAGAGGGATCTGGTCGCCGGCCAGCCCGTCAGGATAGCCGCCGCCGTCGAGGCGCTCGTGGGTGGAGCGGACCAGCTTGGCCGCCGCGGCCAGGGCCGGGGCGGCGCCGATGATGCGCTCCCCGATCAGGGTGTGGCGGCGCACGAACGCCAGCTCCTCGGGGTCCAGCGGCCCTGGCTTGTCGAGGATGCCTTCGGGGATGCCGAGCTTGCCGATGTCGTGCAGCTCGGCCGCCTGCCTGGTCTGCAGGCGCTCCTCGGGCGGCAGGCCGAGCCGGTCGGCGACGGCGTCGACCAGGCGGGCCACGGCGGCGTGGCGCTCGGCCAGCTCCGGATTGCGGGCCTGGAGGGCGCGCAGCAGCACGTCGCGGCTCTGGCGGTCGGGTGACCGGCGGCCGCTGGTCTTCTGGGCGTACATGCGCTGGTCGACCAGACGCATCGCCTCGGTTGGGTCCTGGCTCTCCTCGGGCAGCAGGATCGACCCGTAGGAGGCGGTGATGTGGAACCCGCCGCCGTGCTCGGTCAGGGCCAGCGAGGCCGCGGCGATGACCGCGCCCGCCTTGTCCCCGGGGACCGAGGCCAGGACGCAGAACTCGTCCCCGCCGAGCCGGTAGGCGCGGCCGCCATGCTCGGTCATGGCCTGCTCCAGGGCGGTGGCCAGCCGGACCAGCAGGGCGTCCCCGGCCGGGTGGCCAAAGGTGTCGTTGTAGCCCTTGAACCCGTTGAGGTCGAACAGCATCAGCAGCAACGGGTTGGCCGCGCTGGCCTCCTTCACGCCCTGCTCCAGGTCCACCTTGAGCTTGCGCCGGTTGGGGATCGCAGTGAGGGCGTCGGTCATGGAGGTGGCGACCAGCAGCCGATGGTGGGCCAGGAAGGAGACGGCGGCGAAGATCAGTAGGGCCAGCGCCACGACCACCAGGGCGATCGACCAGACGCCGACGCCGTACAGGGGACCGACCGGGCTGCGCGCGACGGCCACGACATACCAGTCGTTGGCGTTGTGCGGCTGCCGCAGCAGGCGCTGGTAGGCAACCGGACGATCGCCGACCGCGCCTGATCCCGCGGCGGCGGCGGTCCGGGCGACCGCCTGGAACCGCCGGTCGCCAGGGCTGCCCAGCGGCGCCCCGATGCGCTGGGGCTGGCGGCTGTCGATCACGACCTGGCCGGTGCGGGCGTCCACGACCGCGACGTCGAAGCGGTCGCTGAGGCTGGCCGCGACCTTGCGGAAGCTCTCGATGGTGACCTCGAAGTGCACGATGGCCGGCTTGGAGCCGTCGCGGGTCGGCATCAGAGTGGAGTTCGAGATGACCCACTCTTTGGTGTCGGGCGACTCATAGGGCCGGGCCTGGTAGACCTCTTTGTGGGCGAGAGCGAAGGTCGGCGCGAAGAAGGCCGCTCCCGACTCGTCGGGCGACAGGTCCTCGAGAGTCGCCCGCTCGCCCCGAACAATTGGGGCGTTCTCGGGCCCGGCGCGGTCGATGAAGCAGGCCTCCCCGATGCTGTCGGGGAACAGGTCCTCGAGATAGCCCAGGGCCTGGTTGGCCTCGTCGAGCACCGGCCCCCCAGCGCGCACCTTGGCCGCCCGGCTGCCCGGCAGCTCGTAGAAGTGCCCGAAGGCCGGGTTGTTGGCGGTCAGGAGGTTGATCGAGCGGGCCCGGGCGAAGTAGTCCTCCAGCACCTGGGCCTGGGCCGCGGCGGTGTTGGCCAGGGCGCCGTCCAGGGCCGCGCCCTGGCGTGACCGCGGGCCGAGGTGCCACTGCCGATCCGACCGGGAGCAGGCAGATGGCCACCAGCAACACCGAGAACGAAAACCGACGCATCTTGGGTCCTGACTCGACGGAACGACGTGACGGAAGTTCCATCGGCAGCCGCCCCCTGCGTCTTAGCGTTCCGGTGGTCCCGTCAAGGGGGCCAGGCACGAGGCCGACATCACCCAGGATGCGACGGAGGCTCGGGTTCTGGATCGTTGTCGCGGCCCTCGCCAGCGGCTGCGCGCCGCCCGAGGCCGCCCAGCCACCGGCCGACGACCGGGCCGATGTCTGGTTCGTGCAGCACATGGTCCCCCACCTGCTCCAGGACATCTCGATCGCGTACCTCACCCGCGACCGGCTCACCGACCCGGAGCTGGTTCGGCTCGCCGGCCGGATCCATCGGCGCGGCCTGGAGCACGCGGCCGCGCTCCAGGGGTGGCTGGCCGAGCACGGGCTCGCCCCCCACGGCCACAGTCACCAGCCGGGCGGCACGCTCCGGCCCAGCGACCTGGAGCGGCTGTCCCGGCTGGAGGGGCCCGCGCTCGACCTGGCCTTCGTCCGGGTGATGACGGCACGGCACCGCGCCGGCGGCGAGCTCGCCGCCACCGAGGCCCGGGCGGGCGGCCTCCCCGAGGTCCGCGAGCTCGCCCGCCAGCTGCTGGCCGAGCAGCGGGCCCAGCTC
>JASLBL010000395.1 GCA_030146615.1 Actinomycetes bacterium | reverse complement strand
GACCTGGTCGCCGAGACCCTGCGCCGCACCGCCCGGGGCGGCCTGGCCGCCGGGGCCCGGGTCAACCTGGAACGGTCCATGACCCTGGGCGGCCGCCTCGGCGGCCACCTGGTCCAAGGCCACGTCGACGGAGTGGCCAGGATGCTGGACCGGGCACCCGTTGGCCCGGAGGGGTCCGGGGAACCGCAGGGAGGTGCCCCGGTGAACCGGGGGGAGGAGGTCCGCGTCGAGCTGCCGCCGGACCTGGAACGCTATGTGGTCGAGAAGGGGTCGATCGCGGTCGACGGGGTCAGCCTGACCGTGGCCGGGGTCGGGCCCGGCTGGTTCGCGGTCGCCCTGGTGCCCCACACCCTGGAGGTGACCACCCTCGGCGACCGCCGGCCCGGCGACCCGGTGCAGCTGGAGGTCGACGTGGTCGCCAAGTACGTCGAGCGGCTGGTCGCCCCGTTCACCGACCGGGCGGGTGCCCGGTGAGCGGCTTCGCCAGCGTCGAGGACGCCGTGGCCGCGCTCGCCGCCGGCGGCATGGTGGTGGTCGTCGACGACGCCGACCGTGAGAACGAGGGCGACCTGATCATGACCGCCGAGGCGGCCACCCCGGAGACGATCGGCTTCTTCGTCCGCCACACCTCCGGGGTGATCTGCGCCCCGATGCTCGGCGAGCGGCTCGACGAGCTCGACCTGCCCCTGATGGTGACGACCAACACCGCCCCCTACCGGACCGCCTTCACCGTCTCGGTCGACGCCCGCGCCGGCACCACCACCGGCATCTCGGCCGCCGACCGGGCCACCACCATCCAGGCCCTGATCGACCCGGCGACCAGGCCGGCCGACCTGGTCCGGCCCGGCCACATCTTCCCCCTGCGCTACCGCGAGGGCGGGGTCCTCAAGCGGGCCGGCCACACCGAGGCCGCCGTCGACCTGGCCCGGATGGCCGGCCGCGCCCCGGCGGCGGTCCTGTGCGAGATTGTCGACGACAGCGGCCAGATGGCCCGCCTGCCCGAGCTGCAGCGCTTCGCCGCCGACCACGGCCTGCCCCTGATCACGATCGCCGACCTCATCCGGTCCCGGCGCCAGCACGAGAAGCTGGTCAAGCGGGTCGCCGAGGCCCGCATCCCGACCCGCTGGGGCGACTTCACCGCCTACGCCTATGAGTCGCTGCTGGACGGGGAGCAGCACCTTGCCCTGGTCAAGGGGGCGGTCCAGGGGGAGGCGGACGTGCTCGTCCGGGTCCACTCCGAGTGCCTGACCGGCGACGCCCTGGGAAGCCTGCGCTGCGACTGCGGCCCCCAGCTGGAGGACGCCCTGGCCCGCATCGCCGCCGAAGGGCTCGGGGTGCTGGTCTACCTGCGCGGGCACGAGGGCCGCGGCATCGGCCTCGGCCACAAGCTGCGCGCCTACAGCCTCCAGGAGCAGGGCCGCGACACCGTCGACGCCAACCTGGACCTCGGCCTGCCGGTGGACGGGCGCGAGTACGGCATCGGCTCCCAGATCCTGGTCGACCTGGGGGTCACGACCATGCGCCTGCTCACCAACAACCCGGCCAAGTACGGCGGCCTGGACGGCTTCGGCCTCCAGATCGTCGAGCGGGTGCCCCTCCAGACCCGCCCCAACCCCGAGAACCTGAGCTACCTGACGACCAAGCGTGAGCGCATGGGCCACCTGCTGGAGCTGCCCACCGACGAGGAGAAGGTGACATGAGCCGGGTCTACGAAGGATCCGTCGACGGCCGCGGGCGGCGGGTCGCCATCGCCGCCAGCCGGTTCAACCGGCTGGTCACCGACCCGCTGGTCGCCGGGGCGGTGGAGGAGCTGCGCCGCCACGGCGTGGCCGAGGCCGACGTCGACCTGGCCTGGGTGCCGGGCGCCTTCGAGCTGCCCCTGGCCGCCGAGCGGCTGGCCGCCACCGGCCGCTACGCCGCCGTGGTCGCCATCGGCGCCGTCGTCCGGGGCGCCACCCCCCATTTCGACCACGTGGCCGGCCAGGCCGCCGCCGGGCTGGCCGCGGTCACCCGCTCGACCGGGGTGCCGGTGGCCTTCGGGGTGCTCACCTGCGACACCATGGAGCAGGCGCTGGACCGGGCCGGCGGCAAGGCCGGCAACAAGGGCGCCGAGGCCGCCCTGACGGCGCTGGAGATGGCCGGCCTGCTGGAAGCGATCGACAAGCAGGACTGACGAAGAGGAGACGAGTCGTGCTCAAGCTGGTGCTGCCCAAGGGGAGCCTTGAGCGGGCCACCCTGGCCCTGTTCGAGGCCGCCGACCTGCCCGTCAAGCGGGGGAGCGAGCGCGACTACCACGGCACCATCGACGATCCGAGGGTGGAGCGGGTGTCGCTGCTGCGGCCGCAGGAGATCCCCCGCTACGTCGAGGAGGGCTTCTTCGACCTTGGCATCACCGGCCGGGACTGGATCGAGGAGACCGGCAGCAAGGTGGTCAGCCTGGCCGAGCTGCCCTACTCCAAGCAGACCTCCAACCCGGTCAGGGTGGTCCTGGCCGTCCACCGCGACCTCGGGGTCACCCGGCCCGAGGACCTCCAGCCGGGGCTTCGTGTCTCGACCGAGTTCCCCAACCTGACCAAGCGGTTCTTCGCCGAGCTGGACCTGCCGGCCCGGATCTTCCCCTCCTATGGGGCCACCGAGGCCAAGGTGCCGGAGATCGTGGATGCGGTCGTCGACCTCACCGAGACCGGCTCCACCCTGCGCAGCCACGGCATGGTGGTGATCGCGACCCTGCTCACCTCCTTCACCGAGGTGGTCGCCAACCCCGCCTCGGCCGCCGACCCCGAGCGCCGCCAGGCCATGGACGACCTGCTCACCCTCCTCGTCGGGGCGGCCACGGCCCGGTCCAAGGTGCTGATCAAGCTCAACGTGGCCGACGCCGACCTCGCCCGGGTGCTGGCCGTGCTGCCCTCGATGAAGGCCCCGACCGTGAACGAGCTCGCCGACTCGGGTTTCCACGCCGTGGAGACGGTGGTCGACAAGGCCGGCGTCAACCGGCTCATCCCGACCCTCAAGTCGGCCGGGGCGTTCGACATCCTCGAGCTCCCGATCTCCAAGATCGTCGCCTGACCAGGCGATTCGAGCAGTTTGACCTGCGCTTGTGCCCAACTTGGCGTCGCGGTACAGTCCGCGCGGCCCGGCCGACATGCCTCAGCAACCGGTGTCGAGGCCGCCGGGGTCGACAGGAGGGAAGCACGTTGCCTGAAGGCACCGTCAAGTGGTTCAGCAACGAGAAGGGCTACGGCTTCATCGCCCGCAATGGCGGCGACGACGTCTTCGTCCACTTCTCGGCCATCCAGAGCGACGGCTACAAGACCCTCAACGAGGGCCAGGCCGTCGAGTTCGAGATCACCGACGGCCCCAAGGGCCCGCAGGCCTCGAACGTGCGGCCGCTTGCGTAAGGAGCAGGAGCAGGACGGGCCTTCGGTTCGTTGACGTCCGGCATCACGCAAGGTTGGCAGGGCCCCGCCTCCGGGCGGGGCCTGTTGCGTTCCCCGGCCGCCCGACCGGCCCGGCTCGGCTCAGTCCTGCCCGGGAACCCAGAGGCCGCTCGGCGGGCGCAGGATGCCCGAGTCGTCGGGCTCGGGCTCGGCCGCCGGGGCGGTGGCGGCGCCGGGGTTGGCCTTCAGGTGGGCGGCCACGTCGGCGAAGGCCATGCGCAGGTTGGCCAGGGCGTCGCGGAGGCTCGCCTCGGCAGGGCCGAGACGCCCCTCGGTGGCCGCCAGCATCCCGCCGAGCGCGTCGACCAGCAGACGCGCGGCGTCCAGGTCGCGGAACCGCTCGTGCTGCTCGGGCGGGATCCCGAGCCGGACGTAGGCCAGCGCGATCAGCGACAGCGCAGCCTCGGCGACCACGTCGCCCGCCGACACCGAGGCGAGCTGCTCGCGCAGCTGCTCGAGCTGCTCGGGGGTAAGATCCTGCTCCGACATCGGGGCTCCTGGTGGCGTCGACAGCGGGAACAAACGACGCTACAGTAGCGTTGATTCGGTCGGGTCCGAGGAATTTCGGGCCCGTCAACTGCATATCGGAGCAAAGCAGAAGCGAGGGCTTCTCACCTCTGGGCCAGCGCCCACGGGGTCACCATGACACCACCGGTCAGATGAGGTGGAGCGGCCCTTGTGCCGCCATTTTTGTTTGGGCGTCAGCCCAGAGGAGGGATGTCAGCATCAGCGTAGAGCCAAGGATCAACGACCGGATCCGGACCCCACAGGTCCGGGTGGTCGGCGCCGACGGCGAGCAGCTCGGGGTGATGGACACCCAGGCCGCACTGCGGATGGCAAGCCAGCAGGACCTCGACATGGTCGAGGTCGCCCCGATGGCCCGCCCGCCGGTGGTCAAGCTGATGGACTACTCGAAGTTCAAGTACGAGCAGGCCATCAAGGCCAAGGAAGCCAGGCGCAAGCAGAACCTGGTGGCCCTGAAAGAGATGAAGATGCGGCCCAAGATCGACCCGCACGACTACGAGACCAAGAAGGGTCACGTCGAGCGGTTCCTCAAGCAGGGCCACAAGGTCAAGGTCACCATCATGTTCCGCGGCCGTGAGATGGCCCACACCGAGCTCGGGCGGCGGCTGCTGGAGCGGCTGGCCACCGACCTCGTCGAGATCGCCCAGGTCGACAGCCCGGCCCGCCAGGACGGGCGCAACATGATCACGGTGTTCTCGCCCCGCAAGACCCAGGGTGGCCCCAAAGGCGCGCCGCCGGCCGCCGGGACGGCCGCGCCCGTCCACACCACCTGATCCCAGGAGACCCCGTGCCTAAGATGAAGAGCCACCGGGGCGCCACACGGCGCTTCCGGGCGACCAAGACCGGCAAGCTGATCCGCCGGCAGACCCGGCTGAACCACATGCTCGAGAAGAAGACCCCAGCCCACAAGCGCCGCCTCGGCCGCCCGGTCCAGGTGACCGCCGGGGACCGGCGCAGCGTGCGCCGGCTGCTCGGCCTGTAGCGGGGTCTCCACCAACCGACGAACGAAAGAGAACTCCGATGGCTAGAGTCAAGCGGGCCGTTCACGGCGCCAAGGCCAAGCGCACCACCATGGAGCTGGCCAAGGGCTACCGGGGCAGCCGGGGACGCCACTACCGGGCCGCCAACGAGCAGGTCATGCACGCCCTGCGCTACGCCTACCGGGACCGCCGGGCCCGCAAGGGCGACTTCCGGGCACTGTGGATCGCCCGGATCAACGCCGCCGCCCGGGCCGAGGGCATGACCTACAACCGGTTCATCTCGGGCCTGCGGCAGGCCGGCGTCCAGGTCGACCGCAAGGTCCTGGCCGACATCGCGGTCACCGACCCGCGCACCTTCGCGAGCCTGGTCGCCAGCGCCCGCGAGGGCCTCAACGGGTCCGACAAGGCCTGACGGGCGGCCTCCGGCGGCCCGGATGGACGTGATCACCAGCCCCAGCAACCCCGCGGTGCGGGCGGCGCGCAAGCTC
Source organism: Actinomycetes bacterium (assembly GCA_030146615.1). Taxonomy (GTDB): domain Bacteria; phylum Actinomycetota; class CALGFH01; order CALGFH01; family CALGFH01; genus CALGFH01. Next base: position 5,838 of record JASLBL010000395.1, on the reverse strand, counting down.
GCCCGGCCGTCCTCGCGGGCCAGGGCCGATGGCCGCTTCCTGCTGGAGGGCCCGGAGGGGATTCGGGCGGCCCTGGAGGCCGGCCACCGCCCCGAGCGGCTGCTGGCCACCGAGCGGGCCGCGGCCCGCCACGCCGGCCTGGTCAACCTGGCCCGCCAGCGCGGCGCCCAGGTGACCCTGGTGGCCGAGCCGGTGCTGTCCGCCCTGGCCGCCACCACCACCCCCCAGGGCCTGGTGGCGGTGCTGCCGAGCGTGGTCCGCCCGCTGGCCGAGCTGCCGCCGTCGCCCCGCCTGGTCTGCGTGCTGGTCGAGGTCCGCGACCCCGGCAACGCCGGCACCGTGGTCCGCGCGGCCGACGCCTTCGGGGCCGACGCCGTCGTCACGACCAGGGGGTCGGTCGACCCCCAGAGCCCCAAGGCGGTCCGGGCCGCCGCCGGCAGCCTGTTCCACCTGCCGGTGGTCGCCGGCGTCGCCTGGCCGGAGCTGGCCGCCGCCCTACGCGGCCGGGGCCTGCGCCTGGTCGGGGCCGACCCGCACGCCCAGGCGACCGTCGACCGGGCCCCGCTGGCCGAGCCGGTCGCCCTGGTCCTTGGCAACGAGGCCCACGGCCTGCCGGCCGAGGTCGAGGCCGACCTCGACCTGGTCGTCCGGGTGCCGCTGGCCGGCCGGGCCGAGAGCCTCAACCTGGCCGCGGCCGCGGCCGTCCTGCTGTACGAGACGGCCCGCCAGCAGGCCCGGCCGCCGGAGGGGTCCGGGGAACCCCGGAGGGGTGCCCCGGTCGATCGGGAGGGGTCCGGGGAACCCCGACGGGGTGCCCCGGTGGATCGGGAGGAGGCCGCCGGTGGCCGATAGCGAGGCCTACCTGGAGCTGCTGCCCGACGCGGTGGTGGTGGTCGACGCCGAGGGCCGGATCGCCTACGCCAACCCGGCCGCCGAGCGCCTGGCCAGGGCCGGACGGGACGAGCTGACCGGCCGCGCCCTGGACGACGCCGTGCCCCTGCGGGACGGTGCCGGCAACCCCTGGTGGACGTGCTCGGAACGGCTGCGCCGCCTCCCCGGGGTTCGGCGGGTCCCGGTGCGCGAGCTCCACCTGGTCGCCGCCGGCGAGCCGGTCCCGGTCGACCTCACGGCCAGCTTCCTGCGCGACGCCGGCGGCCGGGTCGTCCAGGCGGTGTGCGTGCTCCGGGACGCCTCGATGCGGAGCCGGGCCGACAGCCAGCGGGGCGAGCTCATCTCCACCCTCGCCCACGAGCTGCGCTCCCCCCTGACCAGCGTCAAGGGCTTCACCTCGACCCTGCTGCACCGCTGGGAGCGCTTCACCGACGACCAGAAGCGGGAGATGCTGGCCACCGTCAACATGGACGCCGACCGGGTGACCCGGCTGATCCGGGAGCTGCTCGACGTCTCCCGGATCGACGCCGGCCGCCTGGAGCTGCGCCGCAAGGAGTTCGACCTGCAGGCCATGGCCGAGGGGATCGTCGGCCGCTTCGAGCTCCAGCACGACGGCCACAAGTTCCAGCTGTCGTTCCCGGACGGGTTCCCGCGCGTCTATGCTGACCCCGACAAGATCGAGCAGGTGCTGACCAACCTGGTGGAGAACGCGGTGAAGTACTCCGACGGCGGGCCGGTGACGGTGACCGGGGAGGTGACCGACACCGAGGTCGAGGTCGCCGTGCACGACCAGGGCGTCGGCATCCCCGCCGACCAGCTCCCGCTGATCTTCACCAAGTTCTACCGGCGGGCCGGCCACGGGGCGCCCAGCGGCACCGGGCTCGGCCTGTTCATCGCCCGCGGCCTGGTCGAGGCCCACAACGGCCGCATCTGGGCCAACTCGTCACCGGACCAGGGCACTACCCTGCGATTTCGCCTGCCCCGCGGGGGCCTGGAGCTGGCCGGCATCACCTAGCCCGGCACCCGGCCCGAGCGGGGCGACCGCGAAGCGGACGTGACGTGTTGCCTGTGTGTTCCCGTTAGGAGCCCCACCATGCCAACCCCAGACCTCGACGCCGTCGTCGCCGCCGGGCGGCGGGCGATCGCCGACGCCCCCGACCTGGACGCCCTCCGCGAGGCCGAGCAGGCCCACCTGTCCCGTCGCTCGGCCCTGGGCGAGGTTCAGCGGTCCCTGGGCGGCCTCGACGAGGCCGCCCGCCGCGACCTCGGCCGCCGCGTCAACCAGGCCAGGACCACCCTCCAGACCGAGCTGGAGGCCCGCCGGGCCGAGCTGGAGGCCGAGCGCGACCAGGCCCTGCTCGAGGCCGAGCGGGTCGACGTCACCCTGCCCGGCCGGGTCCCGCCGCGCGGGACCATCCACCCCGTGAGCCGCACCACCGACGAGATCGTCGACATCTTCATCGGCCTCGGCTACCGGGTCGCCGAGGGGCCGGAGGTCGAGACCGACTGGTACAACTTCCAGGCCCTCAACATCCCCCCCGACCACCCGGCCCGGTCCATGCAGGACAGCCTGTACGTCGACTCCGGTAACGGGCGCGAGGCGGGCGAGCTGGTGCTGCGCACCCAGACCTCGCCGGTGCAGATCCGGACCATGCAGGCCGGGCCGCCGCCGGTGTACATCGTCGCCCCCGGCCGCTGCTACCGGGCCGACACCCCCGACGCGACCCACGTCCCGGTGTTCAACCAGATTGAGGTTCTGGCCGTCGACCGCGGCCTGACCATGGGCGACATGAAGGGGACCCTGCTCGCCTTCGCCCGGGCCTACTTCGGCGAGGAGCGCCAGATCCGCCTGCGTCCCTCCTACTTCCCGTTCGTCGAGCCCGGGGCCGAGGTCGATGTCTCCTGCTTCATCTGCGGCGGCACCGGCGAGGGCTGCCGCACCTGCCGGGGCGAGGGCTGGATCGAGCTGCTGGGCGCCGGCATGGTCCACCCCAACGTGCTCCGGGCCGGCGGCTACGACCCCGACGAGGTCTCCGGCTTCGCCGCCGGGACCGGCATCGAGCGGCCGTTCATGCTCCGCTCGGGCCTGGCCGACCTGCGCACCCTGACCGACAACGACGTCCGCTGGCTCACCAGCGTCTGAGAGGAGGCTCCGATGCGTGTCCCGCTCTCCTGGCTGGCCGAGCACGTCGACGTCGACGTCCCGGTGGCCACCCTGGCCGAGACGCTCACGTTCGCCGGCATCGAGATCGAGACCATCCACCGGGTCGGGGACGACCTGGCCGGCATCCTGACCGCCCGGGTGCTCGAGGTCACCCCCCACCCCGACGCCGACCGGCTGGTCCTGGTCCGCATCGACGCCGGCGGCGAGGAGCGCCGGGTCGTCTGCGGCGCCCACAACTTCGCCCCCGGCGACGTCGTGCCCTGGGCGGCCCCCGGGGCCAAGCTGCCCGGCGGGATCGAGATCGGCCGCCGCACGGTCCGCGGCGCCGTCTCCGACGGCATGCTCGCCTCCGCCCGCGAGCTGGGCGTGTTCGACGACCACTCGGGGATCCTGGTGCTGCCGCCCGACTCCCCGGTCGGGGTCGACGCGGTCGAGGCGCTCGACCTGCGCGACAACGTGCTCGGCGTCAAGACCGCCCCCAACCGGGGCGACATCCTGTCCATGCGGGGCATCGCCCGCGAGGTCGCGGTGCTGCTCGGCAAGGAGCTGAAGCCGCTCGACCTGACCGTGCCCGAGACCGGCCCCCCGGCCGAGGACCTGGCCAGCGTGGCCGTCGAGGACTCCGAGGGCTGCCCGCTGTACGCCGCCCGGGTGATCCAGGGGGTGGATGCGGCCCGCCCGTCCCCTCTGTGGATGGCCAGGCGGCTGTACCTGTACGGCCAGCGGCCGCTCGGGGCGGTGGTCGACGTCACCAACTACCTGCTGCTCGACCAGGGCCAGCCGCTCCATGCCTTCGACCTCGACCTGGTGCCGGGTCGGCGGATCGTGGTCCGCCGGGCCGCCGAGGGCGAGATCCTGCGCACCCTGGACGGCCGTGAGCGCCAGCTGACCCCCCAGGACACGGTGATCACCTCGGGCGAGCAGGTTCTGGCCCTGGCCGGGATCATGGGCGGCGAGGACACCGAGGTCCGGGCGGGCACCGCCAACGTGCTCCTCGAGTCGGCCCACTTCCCGCCGGCCCCGGTGCGGCGAACCATGCGCCGCCTCGGCATGAGCACCGAGGGCGGCCAGCGCTGGGCCCGCGGGGTCGACCCGGCCGGGGCCGAGCCGGTCTGCGACCAGGCGGCCCGCCTCATGGCCACCCTGGCCGGCGGGAGCGTGGCCACCGGGCGGCTGGGGGCTGGCCCCGGGGTGGGGGAGCGCGAGGCCATCCGGCTCGACTGGGCCCGCTCCTCGGAGCGGCTGGGCGCCCCCGCCGACCCCGAGTTCGCCGCCGGCCACCTGCGCCGCTGGGGCTGCCGGACCGAGGTGACCGACCGCACGACCGTGCTCGCCGTCCCCCCGAGCTGGCGCTTCGACCTGGAGCTGTGGGCCGACCTGGAGGAGGAGGTGGCCAGGAGCTGGGGCTACGACCGGCTGCCGGCGACCCTGCCGGGGGCCACCGGGGGCGGGCTCACCGACGCCCAGCGGCTGCGCCGCCAGGCCAGGGAGGTCCTGGCCGGGATGGGCGTGACCGAGGTCCAGACCTACCCGTTCCTGTCCCAGGCCGCCCTCGACCGGCTCGGGCTGCCCGCCGACGACCCCCGCCGCGAGACCCTGCGGCTGGCCAACCCGATCTCCGAGGAGGCCCCGGAGCTGCGCACCACCCTGCTCCCCGGCCTGAGCGAGGTGGCCGGGCGCAACCTGGCCAGGGGCCTGGAGGGGATGGCGGTCTACGAGCTGGGGGCGGTGTTCCTCCCCAACCCCAAGGAGGAGCTGCCCGACGAGCCGCTCACCCTGGGGATCCTGCTCGCCGGGCAGGCCCCGGCCGGCCGCTTCGACGACCACCGCCGGCTGTTCGACTTCGCCGACGGCAAGGGTGTGGTCGAGGGGCTGGTGGCCGCCCTCGGGGTCCCGGGGGTGAGCTTCCGGCCCGCCGAGCCCATGCCCTATCACCCGGGCCGCTGCGCCGCCGTGCTCCTGGAGGACCGGCCGGTCGGGGTGCTCGGCCAGCTCCACCCGCGGGTGGCGGCGGCCTGCGAGCTGCCCGCGCCCGCGTTCGCGGTCGAGCTGGAGCTGGGCCCGCTGCTGGCCGCGGTGCCGCGGATGCGCCCCGCGGCCACGCCGTCGCCCTACCCGGAGCTCTCCTTCGACGTGGCCTTCCTGGTCCCGCCGGGGGTCGCGGCCAGCGACCTGGAGGAGGTCCTGCGCGAGGCCGCTGGCGACCTGCTGGCCCGCCTCACCCTGTTCGACGCCTACGAGGGGCCGCCGCTGCCGCCCGGCCACCGCAACCTGGCCTGCCGGGTCGCGCTCCAGGCCCCCGAGCGCACCCTCACCGACGCCGACGGGGCCGCCATCCGGGACCGCATGGCCGACCTGGCCGCCGAGCGACTGGAGGCGGTCCTCCGCACCGCCGGGTAGCGGTAGGGTAGGAGCAGGGTTGGGAGTCGTCGGCCACTCACGCCACGTCCCACGGGCGGCCGCGCTCTTGGGGGGGCCTCGGGGGGAGGACTCCCCCCCGAATGAACCGGGGACTGCGGTGGGAGGCAGGCCAGTTGGTCGACTACACAGTCGCAGGAGTCGAGGGTGGCTTGTGTGCCCCCCGGGGGTTCCGGGCGGCCGCGGTCGACGCCGGGCTGACCCCGGGGCCAGTGCCCGACCTGGGGCTGGTGGTCAGCCAGCAGACCTCGGCGGCGGCCGGCCGCTTCACCTCGCATCCGTTCGCCTCCGCCCCGGTGCGCTGGTCGCGGGCCCAGCTCCGCTCGGGGCTGGCCCGGGCGGTGCTGGTCCACGCCGGCAGCGCC
>JASLBL010000388.1 GCA_030146615.1 Actinomycetes bacterium | reverse complement strand
AACCGCCCCACCTGCTCGTCGACATGGACCGGGAGGCGGATGGCCCGGGCGCCGCGGTCGGCGGCCCCCCTTGCGATCGCCTGGCGGATCCACCAGGTGGCGTAGGTGGAGAACTTGAACCCCTTGCGCCAGTCGAACTTCTCGACCGCCCGGAGCAGGCCCAGGTTGCCCTCCTGGACCAGGTCGCCCAGGGGCAGCCCGGTGGCCGAGAAGCGCCGGGCGATCGAGACGACCAGGCGGAGGTTGGACTCGATCATCTTGCGCCGGGCCCATTCGCCCCGCTCGGCGACGGCCTCCAGCTGGGGGCGGGCCGGGTCATCTGGGTCGGTATCGGCGAGCTTGAGCTGGGCGTCCAGGCCGGCCTCGTAGGCCTGGGACAGCTCGATCTCGTCGTCCTTGGTCAACAGCGGATGCCGCCCGACCTCATCCAGATAGAGACGGAACGAGTCCGTCGTCTGAAGATCGAGCAGCTGGTCCTGGTCCTTCATCGCACTCCTTGCGACAGCACGCAGATCGATTGGTGTACATACGTCACGTTCAGTTTTGCCAACAACCATGTTCGCAAAACCTATTCCCGTCTACCAGGGGTTCTCGGAAGAAAGTGCATCCGAGGTGAGAGGGCAGAGGCCGGGAGCGCCTCAACACCGCCAACGGCGACCATATCATGCCGCTCGCGGGAAGGTGGGCGGTTTCCCCAGAATCGCTCTAGGGCGTCCAGGGCCCGCCAGCCCGGGCCCAGTCGACCCGGCCGTCCCTGGTCAGGGGCACGCCCTCCTCGGCCAGCCGGGCCCGCTGCTCCTCGGCCCCCGGGGTCCCCTTCATGGCCCCGTCGGCGTGGACCACCCGCCACCAGGGCACGTCCTCCGGGCAGCGGGCCATGGCCTGGCCGACTCCCCGGGCGCCTCGCATCGCTCCGTAGGAGGCCTCGGCGAGGGTGCCGTAGGTGGTGGCCCGGCCGGGCGGCACCCGCCGGGCCAGGGCCCACACCGCGGCCGTGAAGCCGTCGGCCGCCGCCATCGCCTACCCGCCCGCCGCTTCCTGGAGGTCGGCCAGGTACTCGTGGACCAGCTGGACGGCGATCGAGCCCTCGCCGACGGCCGAGGCGACCCGCTTGACCGACCGGTAGCGGACGTCGCCGGCCGCGAACACCCCGGGCAGGCTGGTCTCCAGCGACAGGGGCGGGCGCTCCAGCGGCCAGCCGCCCGGGAGCGGGCCGTCCGCACCCCACAGGTCGCGGCCGGTCAGCACATAGCCCCGCTCGTCGCGCTCGACCACTCCCTCCAGCCAGTCGGTGCGCGGCTCGGCGCCGATCAGGACGAACATCGCCGAGGCGGCCACGGTCCTGGCCTCCCCGGTGTGCCGGTCACGCAGGGTCAGGGCCTCCAGGCGCTGGCGGCCGTGGCCGTCGACCACCTCGGTGTGGAGCACGACACCGATGTTCGGGGTCGCCTTCACCTTCTGGACCAGGTAGTCGGACATGAACTCGCCGAGGCGCTCGTCGATGGTGACGATCGTCACCGAGGCGGCGTAGGTGGACAGGTGGATGGCGGCCTGCCCGGCCGAGTTGCCGGCGCCGATCACGAACACGTCCTCGCCCCGCATGGCCCGGGCCTCGCTGCCGGCGGCCCCGTAGAAGACCCCGGCGCCGTTGAGGGCCTCGAGGGACGGCACACCGAGACGGCGCCAGGCCACCCCGGTGGCCAGGATCACCGCCCTGGTGGTGACCTCGGCCCCGTCCGACAGGCGCACCACCCGGCCGGTCCCGCTGGCCCGCAGGCCGGTCGCGGCCTGGGCCAGGATCAGGTCGGCTCCGAACAGCCAGGCCTGCTGGAAGGCCCGCTGGGTCAGCTCCTCGCCGCTCAGCCCGTAGGGGAACCCCAGGTAGTTGCGGATGTGGGAGCTGGTCCCGGCCTGGCCGCCCGGGACGGCCGGCTCGAGGATCTGGGTGGCGAAGCCCTCGGAGGCGGCGTAGACGGCCGCGGCCAGCCCGGCCGGCCCGGCCCCGACGATCAGGATGTCGCACGCGCCGGGGGCCGGGCGGGTCCGCATGCCGAGGGCGGCGCTGAGCTCGGCGTGGGTCGGGTCGACCAGGACCAGGCCGCGGCGGAACAGCACCACCGGCAGGCGGCTGCCGTCCTCGCCGGCGTGCTCGAGCAGGCGCCGGCCCTCGGGGGAGTCGTCGGGGTAGAAGCCGTAGGGGATGCCGACCCTGGCCAGGGTGTCGCGCAGCTCGTGGGAGCGGGCCGCCCAGCGCCGGCCGACGATCTGGATGGCCTCGGTGGAGGGGGCCCGTGACTTCTCCCAGGCGGCCAGGAACTCGCTCACCGGCAGGTACAGGCACTGCTCGATGGGCAGCCAGGGCCGGAACAGGACGTAGTCGACCTGGCCGAGGGTCATGGCCCTGACCACCGGCTCGCCCGAGGTCCACTCGCCCCGGTGCTCGAGCAGGACCCGCTTGGCCGACGGCACCAGCTCGTGAGCCCGCTGGAGCACGGCCAGCCCGTCCTCGGGCTCCATCCGCCGGGCCGCGATGACCAGGGCGACCGGGTTGGGCTCGGCGGCCAGCCGCTCCAGGGTGGCCGGGGCGCCGGCGGGGGAGCGTTCGGCCAGGATCCGGTAGCCGCCCCCGAAGCGCCGCCCCAGGTCGCCGGCGAGCGCCTCCAGCAGCCGCCCGTCGTCGGCGACCACCAGAATGATTGGCTGCGAACCTGATCCATGTGGGGGGAGCGGGCTCCCCCCACAT
>JASLBL010000312.1 GCA_030146615.1 Actinomycetes bacterium | reverse complement strand
GCATATCGCACCAGCGGCTCCTGGTACACGGTGACCTGCTTGGCGGCCCGGTCAAACGTGGCGGCGAGGAAGTACCACTCTCCAGCGAGCATCGGCCTGCCGGTGCCAACGCTCCGGATGTTCCCTTTCCCGTCGCCGATCACCAGCCCTGCTGCCCCGCCGTCGTCGACGATGAGTCGGAACCCGCTGGAGGTATCGCCCGACCATTTCGCGATGATGCTCTGCTCACCCTTGTTCGGTGTGGTTGGCTGCACCATCGCCTGTACCGTGAAGCTGTCGAGGCGATCGAAGATCGGTGCGTGCGGCACATGACCGTAAGAGCCCGCCAGGATCTGCTGGACGCGACCTGGCTTCTGGCCCGACACCGGGCTGTTGATGACTTCCTCCCGCGCCCCGGGCCCCGCTGGGTTGGTGTCACCACTGCGAATGCGCACGAACTCAACCTCGTAGGTGTTAAGTTCGCAGCTCACCATGAAATTGATCTGCTCTCCTGGAGCAACTGAGATCCGATCGGAGTAGGCCGTGATCTTCAGCACAGGGTTTCCTCCTCAGCCGAGCCGCGACGACACCATGACGCGTCCTGAACACAAGTATCACTGCACGGATTCCGCATGGAGTCTGGTATTGCCGCTGCGGACTATTCGATCTCGAGATCGGTGCCGGTATGCCGCTTCCAGCGAAGCTTGAATATCTCCCACTCGCCTTCAACTTCACTGTCAAAGGTCTTGTCGTAGAAGATATCGACAGGCTTGGCCCGCCCATTCATCTGGCCGAGCGCCCATTTCTTGTGCGGCTCGAGAGCAACCAGCACGTACTTGCCCTCATTTGGCTCGCCGCGGAAGACGTTCAGTATCTTCTGGAGCCGCGAGCTGTGGTGTCCGTGGGGATTGGCCTTGAACTCGCGGGCGAGTTCTGGATCGGCCTCAATCGGGGTTGACGCAAATTGCGACATCTCCTCACCCCTCAAGTGCCGGCGAGCCCTGAGCGAGCGAGGGCACATCCGGCGTCTGCAGCCAACCGGCCAGGACGACCAGCGCCTCTACGACATCCTAGGGGGCGGAGCAATCAGTGTCGAGGGGGACTCTGCCGATCTAGTCCTGGGTTCCTTACAGGGCCTTGGGTGTTGGTTGACGGGCGAGCGTCGCTGGAGCCCCGAGCTGAGACTAGGTTGGCAGCCGTGAGCTGGCCGAGGGACCCAGCCACAGCGATGCCCTGGTCGGGGCCACGGTCTGGTCGACCACGGTGAGCAGCTCGGCCGAGAGGGCGTCCAGGTCGACCTGCTCGCGGAGGCGGGCCGCGAACGCCTCTACGGTGCGGGCGGCGTCAAAGCGGGGACCAGGAGTTCGGGGACGTTCCCGGCGCCCTTGTCCAGCACGCGCCCCGAGCGCAGGTCGACCACGGCATAGCCCTCCACGTCGCTGAGGTTGGCGTCCACCAGCTGGACATAGGCGAGGTCGCCGTTGGCCTGGATCCAGCTCACCTGCTTGGCGCCGAACCAATGCACCGGCTGGCGGTCACCCGGCCCGTACAGGGTCAGCCCATAACCCTGGTTGGCACCATCCTGGCCCGTCCCAAGGCGGTCCCGAAGGCCAGCAGCCGGCCGGCCACCAGCATGGCACTGCTCGAGTGCCGATCGACCTGGCGCACCGTCCAGCTCGCGGTGTCGATCAGCTCCAACCCGGACGGAATCTCCCTGTGGTGGCCCTGGCTGACCCGTCATAGCCGGTGACGGCGAGCTGGCCATCACCGAGCCAGAGCGCGCTGCGGCATCTGGGTCATCTTGGCCGTCCGATTCCGGAAGGCCTGACGTCGTCAGCCGATGACCGGAGACGACCCCCGCAGGCCCCGTCCGTGAGGGCGGCGGTACCGGCATCGACTCCAACCCCGTCCCTGAAGCCGGTCAGGCAAGCGCCGGTGTGTACGGCAGACCGATGTTTACAATCAACGACACTCGTTTGAACGAATCCCTGCCAGGAACGAGAGATGCTCATGACCCGGGCCGAACCGATGACCGTGCTGCGCCGTCGTACCAGCGAGAAATGGGCCACTTGCCCCGCGGACGCGCTGCCGATGTTCATCGCCGAGATGGACTTCCCGCTCGCCCCGGCGATCAAGAACGCGCTGCAGGAGGCGATCGAACTCGGCGACACCGGATACGTCAATCCCGCTGACCGCGGCGCCGCCGAGGCGTTCGCCTCCTACGCCACCGAGAAGTGGGGCTGGTCGCCTTCACCGACGCGGATGGGATACACCACCGACGTCAGCGTCGTCATCGTCGAGTCGCTACGCCGTTTGATCGCCCCCGGCGACGGTGTGATCATCACGCCGCCGATCTACGCGCCCTTCTACGACCTGGTTCCCGAAGCCGGCGGCACAGTCGTCGAGGTCCCCCTCTGCGACGACGGCACCACTTACAGTCTGGACCTCGACGGCATCGACCGCGTCCTAGCCGCCGGTGCCCGAGCCGTGCTGCTGTGTAATCCTCACAACCCCGTCGGGCTCGTGCACACCCGCCAAGCCCTCACCGAACTGTCACAGATCGTGGCCCGTCACGACGCGATCGTGGTCAGTGACGAAATCCACGGACCCCTCACCCACCACGGGCACACCTTCATCCCCTACCTGACCGTCTCCGACCAAGCCCGGGAGCACGGCATGGCCGCTGAATCGGCCAGCAAGGCGTTCAACCTCGCCGGCCTCAAAACAGCCTTGTTCGTCGCCGAATCCGACCGTATGGCCAAGCTCATCCGATCCCTGCCCGAGGAAGTCGGCTTCCGGGCCGGGCTGTTCGGGCTGATCGCCACTCGCGAGGGCTTCGCCCACAGCCGCGACTGGCTCGACGCTACCCTCGGCACCATCGAGAACAACTTCAACCTCCTGGCCCATCAGCTCGCCCAGAAACTCCCCGCGGTACGGCTTCGCGCCCCGGCTGCGACCTTTCTCGCCTGGCTTGACATGACCGCACTCGGTTGGGGCGACGACCCAGCCGCACACGCCACGCATCACGCCAAGGTGGTCTTGTCCAGCGGTCCCACGTTCGGAGCACAGGGCTCTGGATACGGCCGAATGAACCTCGCCTGTGCCCCCGACACCATCATCGAAGCCGTCGACCGCCTCACCCACGCCGCCGCGACCCACCCGAACAGGTCTGCAAAGGCCCAGGCCTGACGTCTGGAAGGGCGCTCGCCGGACGGCAGCCATGGCTTCCTCGTCGCAGTGTCGCCCTCCTTATGGCTCCCAGCGGGCGTTTGAGGCCAGACGACCATGAGGCCTCGTCGGCACAGACGAGCCCGCTCGGTACTCGCTGATGACTGAATAGTTTGCCAATGGTCTTCTGAACTCAGACCATTGACGGGCGGTCGAGGGCGGGGCTAGCTTCAGCACATTCCACCACCCATCGATCGGCGCGAGACTGCGCTTGACCGCGTCCTCCCGATCACCCGACCTAGGAGAGGTGCCATCGTGTCCGAGGAGAACAAAGCCGCTATCGAGGCTGTCCGCGAACAGTTCCCCGTGTTGTTCAACCAGGGGAAGTTCGACGAACTGGGCAAATGGTTCTATGCGGAGGATGCGGTCGCTTTGCCCGCGGGCCGCGACCCCATCGAGGGTCGCGATGCCATCTGCCAGTACTTCTCCGAGCTCTACGACAACGCCGGTCTGCGCTTCGACCTGGGCGTCATCCAGACCCAGGCCAGCACCGACACTGGTTACCTGGTCGGAACCTACGTCGCCCATACCAGTGGCAACCCAAGTGTTCCTGGCGTGACCCACGAGGCATACCGCCTGCAGGACGACGGGACCTGGAAGTGCACCGTCGACATGTGGCACAACTCGGTGGAGTGAACGAGAGAACCATCCGAATGGCTGACTTCGTCGAAACGCCGCGCGGAGCCTTCTACGTCGAACAGACCGGCCCCGACCACGCACGCCCGATCATGTTCGTGGCAGGGCTCGGCGACGATCACGCATCCTGGGACGCACCGATCGAGCACCTGTCGCAGAAGTACCGATGCGTGACCTACGACAACCGGGGAATCGGCAGAAGTCCGATCACCGACGGCCCCTACACCACGCGACAGATGGCCGAGGATGCGCAAGCCATCGCCGACCAGCTCGGCCTCCAGAAGCTAGTCGCCGCCGGTTCATCGATGGGCGGAGCCATCTGCCAGGAGTGGGCGCTCGCCCAGCCCGAAACGGTCGAGCAGCTTGTGCTCAGCAACACCTGGGGCGGGGCCGACGCCTGGTTCAGCGCACTCATCGAGCACTGGATTCAACTTGCGGCCCGCGGAGCAGGACCCGACATCCTCTACCAGCTGGCGCTGTTCTGCTTCTCCCCGAAATACCTCAGCCAGCATCCCGACACGATCGAGGAATTCCTCGCCACCGAGCTGCCAGACACGACCGGCTTCGCCGCCGCAGGACGTGCCTGCCAAACTCACGACGCCCTCGAGCGGCTCGATGCGATCAATGCACCAACCCTCATCATCGGCGGCAGCCACGACATCCTGACAAGACCAGACCTCTCACAGGCCCTCGCCGCCGCGCTGCCCGCTGCCGAACTCGCCTGGCTGCCAGCCGGGCACATGACGTTCTGGGAACGCCCGCACGAGTGGGCCCAGCTAGTAGACGGCTTCGTCAGCGAACTCGATGAACCAATCCCCTGAAACGCTAAATGCGAAGATCCGCGCGTCGTCTAACCTTGTGATTTGACCCTGGCGGGCTCGTCGGGTTGGCCGCCGGTGCAGTCGGCGGCCGTTGTCGTTCCGGGTGCTGCTGGTTCGGCGGCCTTCTTGATCGTGGGATGGCGGGCGGCTGGGCCGCTGCGGCTGCCACGGGATCGTCCGAGGGACCGCCCGCAGGGTTTGGCGCACCGACCGGGGAGTCAAGCTGTGCCAGAAGTTGCAGAAACCCGCGGCGGACCCGGCCCCGGGGTCAGCCGGCCGGCTGGACGGGGCCGCTCCCACGGCAGCCGCCGGTCGCTGACCACACAGCGGGCCAGGCGCAGCTGGGTGTAGGCGGCCAGCACCAGCCAGGTCCAGCGGTCGGCCTGTTCGGGATGGCGGGCCGCGGGGTGGTCCAGCCAAGGGTCTGCTTGCAACAGCGGATGGTGTGCTCCAGGTCGAAGCTGTCAGCGCTGACGATGGGATGCGGCTGTGGGATCAGAACGACCCACTCCGCGTCGTGCCATCTTGAGCGAGACTGTCTCGCAATGGTTCATCGCAGCAAACAGCCGATTTGCTGGGGTGACAGCTTGTGGACGACGGCTGGGCCTGGGCTGTCGCGACCGCGTGGGACGCACGAGGTGCCCACGTTTGCTGCGACACCAAGGAGAGGGGCCCTATGGGGGAGGTGGATCAACTCCCAGGCGGCGCCGTGAGCCTGCAAGCTGCCGTCGATGCCTTCTAGGACCACCATGACCTCGCTCCCACCACCCGGCGGGTCTACCGGGCCCCGCTCGCCAACTTGGCGACCCAGCTCGGCCCGACGACCGCCCTAAGGGAGGTTTCCGGTCCAGCGTTGGCGGCATGGTTTCGCGCCCGCCACGCCATGGCGGCGCCGGCGACCTAGAACCGGGAGCTGGCCACCTCCGGGCCGCGGTCGGCTGGTGGCGCCGCCGCGGCTAGCTCACTACCGACCCGACCGATGAGCTGGAGCGCCGGCGGGAGCGGGTCGACCGCACCCTGGCCCTGACCCGCGGACAGCTGGAGCGGCTGTTTGCCCGCCGCGATCTCCCCTTGCGGGAACGAGCCCGGCGGCCGTTGGCGCCGTCCCCACGACCAGGTGAGCGGGAAGCTCCTCCAGGACCGCGGCAAGGTCGTCGAGGACGAGCCCGTGGCCGGTCCTGGCGCCACCAGTTCCCCACCACCCGGCCCGGCAGGATGATGAGGTCCCTGGTCTCCTCGCGTCCGTCGATGATGATCCGCCCGAACTCGTAGCGGTCGATCCGCGTCATCCCCGTTGCTCCCTGCGATCCGGTCGCCTCGCGGCCCCCATGCCGATCGGCTAGGTTCACCTCGTGGACGAGGGTATCCCGAGCCTGGGGCGGCGGCCCGGGCCAAGCAGGCGGTCCGCGAGCGCGTCTGGGCCCTCCTGGAGCGCGAGCGGGTGGCCCGCTTCCCAGGCGCCACCGGACGGATCCCCAACTTCGCCGGTGCCCCGGCGGCCGCCGCCCGGCTGGCCTCGCTCCCGGAGTGGCGGGCGGCCCGCGTGGCCAAGAGCAACCCTGATGCCCCGCAGCTGCCGGTCCGGGCACAAGCCCTGGCCGACGCCAAGCTGCTGTACATGGCCGTCCCCCGCCTGGCCGACGAACGTCCCTTCATCCTGCTCGACCCGGCGCGGCTGGAGGTCCCGGCCCGGCGGGCCGCCTCCATCACCGGCTCGGCGCGGGCCGGGCGGCGGATCGGCGTGGCCGAGCTGGACCCCGTGGACCTGGTGGTCTGCGGCAGCGTGGCCGTCAACCGCCAGGGCGCCCGGGTGGGCAAGGGGGGAGGCTTCTCCGACCTGGAGTTCGCGTTGCTGGTCGAGGCCGGCCTGATCAGCCCCGACACCCTGGTGGCCACCACCGTCCACCCCCTGCAGCTGCTGACCGAGGCGCTGCCCGAGACCGCCCACGACTTCCGCCTGGACCTGATCATCGCCGGCGAGGAGGTCATCACCTGCCGCCGCAGCCGACGGCCGCAGGGCATTCTCTGGGACCACCTGGACGCGGCCAAGATCGCCGCCATCCCCGTCCTGGCCGCCCAGCTGCCGCAGCGGGGAACCCTTCAGCCGTGACGTGCCGCTGTGCCGTCCTGCAGCTCCTGCGGGGGACGACAAGAGGGTGACTCGTGGAAGCGAGGAAGCCGAGCGACAATCCGGCGCGGCCTGCACCATGGGCGTGGCAAGCTGATCGGTTCGCCCCGGTTTGTGTTCTTGACTGCTGGGCTCGTCGGAGTAGGTTGACTGGCCTGGGCTGCGCTGGAGGTGGGCGCGATGCGAGCTTGCCGTGGACTCGCACGAACCGATGCCCATGCGCGCGCCCCTCCTGGCGACTCCGCGACCCCTACGCTCTCCGGCCGCCAATGGAGGGAACCGCTATGGCCGGCGACAACCGCGGTGTGGTCTACACCGGACCTGGCAGCGTCGAGGTCCAGGACCTCGACGACCCCAAGCTGGAGCTCCCCGAGCAGAACAACCGACAGCTGCAGCACGGGGTGGTCCTGAAGGTCGTGGCGACCAACATCTGCGGCTCCGACCAGCACATGGTCCGCGGGCGGACCACCGCCCCGGAAGGCCAGACCCTCGGCCACGAGATCACCGGCGAGGTCGCCGAGGTCGGCCGCGACGTCGAGTTCATCAAGGTCGGCGACCTGGTCAGTGTCCCGTTCAATATCGCCTGCGGGCGCTGCCGCAACTGCAAGGAGCGCAACACCGGCGTCTGCGAGAACGTCAACCCGGCCCGGGCCGGCGCCGCCTACGGCTATGTCGACATG
>JASLBL010000280.1 GCA_030146615.1 Actinomycetes bacterium | reverse complement strand
CTTCAACTTCCGTCTGGCCATGCCGGCCACCGGCGCCATCCCCGAGGAAGTCGCCAAGTGCCACACCAAGGCCGGTGACTACGGGCGGTACCTGATCTCCTCGGGTCCGTACATGATCCAGGGCTCCGACAAGCTCGACGTCTCCTCCTGCGACGCCCAGAAGCCGATCTCCGGCTTCGACCCGAGCAAGAACCTCTACCTGGTCCGCAACCCCAACTACGACCAGGCGACCGACACCTCCCGAACGAACAACGTCGACGGCATCAAGATCGACGTCAACACCAACCTCGACGACATCTTCAACAAGGTCGACACCGGCGCCCTCGACATCTCCTTCACCGACGACCCGCCGCCGACCCTCCTGCAGCGCTACTCGTCCGACGCCACCAAGCGGAACCAGATCCACGTCAACGACGGCGACCGCACCTGGTACATCACGCTGAACTGGGCGACGCCCCCGTTCGACGACCTCAACGTGCGCAAGGCCGTCAACCAGGTGATGGACAAGCAGGGCATGCTGCAGGCCTGGGGCGGCACGATCGCCGGGGAGGTCGCCACCCACATCATGCCTCCGGCGGTCCTGAACAACCAGCTCACGGCCGACTACAACCCGTACCCCTCCGAGGGCAACCGGGGTGACGAGGCCAAGGCCAAGGAGTTCATGAAGCAGTCGAAGTACGACACGGACAAGGACGGGGTCTGCGACGCCGCCCAGTGCCGCGACCTGGTGATGATCAACCGCAACGTGGCCCCATGGACCACCATGGAGCCAGTGGTCGTCTCCAGCCTCGAGAAGATCGGCATCCAGGTGGAGGCCCGCGAGCTGGCCTCCAGCGCCGCCTACACCACCATCCAGACCGTCAAGAACATGATCCCGATCGCGCTGAACGCGGGCTGGGGCAAGGACTACCCCGACGCCTACTCGTTCGCGGCGCCGCTGTTCACCGGCGAGGCGATCATCCCGACCGGCAACACCAACTACGCGCTCGTCGGGCTCACCGAGTCGAAGGCGAACGATCTGGGGATCGACTTCCCCTCGGGCGCCCAGATCCCGAACGTCGACGAGGACGTGAACAACTGCCAGGCGATCACCGAGGTCGAGCAGCGGATCACCTGCTTCGTCGACCTGGACAAGAAGCTCATGGAGGAGGCCGTTCCCTGGGTGCCCTATCTGTGGAACAAGGTGGTGGTGATCACCGCCCCGAGCGTGACCAAGTACGAGTTCGACCAGTTCTCGACCGAGATGTCGATTACCGAGATCGCGGTCAACAATAACGAGACCCTCTCCTAGTCGAGCGGAGGACGGCGAGGGCCGCCAGCGAGCGGCCCCCGCCCTCTCCCCCGATGGAACGGCCGGGTGACAGCAGATGTGGCGCTACATCGTCCGTCGGCTCCTGTGGGTCGCGGTGGTCGTCTTGATCATCACGGCCTTCACGTTCGTGATCTTCTTCGTGATGCCCCCGACGGACCCGGCCGTGCAGTTCGCCGGCAAGAACCCCACCCCCGAGCAGATTGCCGAGGTGCGCCGCCAGTTCGGCCTCGACAAGCCGCTCTACCAGCAGTACGGGCTGTTCCTGAAGAACATCTTCACCGGTGACGAGTACGGCTGGCCGGGACTGGGCTTCTCGTTCGTGACCCGATCACCAGTCCGCGACCTGCTGCTGGACCGCCTCCCGGTCACGATCCAGCTGGCCCTCGGCGCGGCCCTGGTCTGGCTGTGCCTCGGCATTCCCATCGGGATCGTCTCGGCGATCAAACGCCGCTCTCTGATGGACCGCGTGTCCATGCTGACGGCGTTGTTCTTCGTCTCGGCCCCGGTGTTCTGGCTCGGCCTGATGGCCCTGTGGCTGTTCTGGTACAAGCTGAAGATCTCGCCGGGCACCGGCTACGTACCGATCGGCCAGAGCTTCGGGGGCTGGCTCAGCCACATGATCATGCCCTGGGTGGTGCTCGCCCTGCTGTACGCGGCGTTCTACGCCCGTATGACCCGTGGCAACCTGATCGAGACGATGGGTCAGGACTACATCCGCACCGCTCGGGTGAAGGGCCTGACTGAGTGGAAGGTCATCATGAAGCACGGCGTGCGCGCCAGCCTGACTCCGGTGGTGACCTTGATCGGTCTCGACCTGGGTGCGTTGCTCGGCGGCGCGGTGATCACCGAGACGGTGTTCAACCTCCAGGGCATCGGCCAGTGGGCGGTCAACTCCGTATTCCAGGGCGACCTCCCCGCCGTCCTGGCCGTGACGGTGATCGTCGCCCTCGCCGTCACCCTGATGAACCTGATCGTGGACGTCGTGTACGCCTACCTGGACCCGCGGGTCAGGTTCAGCTAGGCAGGGTGGGGGGGCTCGTCTGGGGGGAGCGCGGTTCCCCCAGTGGCGCCGCCGACCGCGACGGCCGCCGCGTCCTGGCTGATGCCCGGCCTGGCCTCGGCCAGGTCCTCGCCCGGCTCCAGCGGGAAATGGCAGGCGGCCAGATCGCCGGAGGCCTTGAGCTCAAGCGGCGGCAGCTCGTCGACGCAACGCTGCTGGGCCTTGGGGCAGCGGGGGTGGAACCGGCAGCCGGAGGGCGGGTCGATCGGCGAGGGTACGTCGCCCAGGAGGATCACCCGCCTGCGCTCCTGGACCCTGTCGGGGTCAGGGACCGGCACGGCGGACAGCAGGGCGCCGCTGTAGGGGTGCTTGGGCTCGGCGTACAGCCGCCTGGCATCGGCCAGCTCGACCACCTTGCCCAGGTACATCACGGCCACCCGGTCGGACACATGGCGGACGATCGACAGGTCGTGGGCGATGAACACGTAGGTCAGGTTGAACTCGTCCTGGAGGTCCTCGAGCAGATTGACGACCTGGGCCTGGATGGAGACGTCGAGGGCCGACACCGGCTCGTCGCAGATGATCAGCTTGGGCCGCAGCGCCAGCGCCCGGGCGACCCCGATCCGCTGGCGCTGGCCGCCGGAGAACTCCGCCGGGAAGCGGTTGTAGTGCTCGGGGTTGAGGCCGACGACCTCCATGAGCTCCTGGACCCGCTTCTTGAGCTCCTTTCCGTCGGCGAGGCCGTGGATCTGGAACGGATCGCCGATGATCGCCCCGACCCGCTTGCGCGGGTTCAGCGAGGAGTACGGGTCCTGGAAGATCATCTGGATCTCGCGCCGGAGCGCCCGCAGCCCGTTGCCCTTCAGGGTGGTGACGTCCTGCCCGTCGAACTCGATGCGGCCCTCGGTGACCGGCAGCAGCCGGGAGATCAGCCGGGCAAGGGTCGACTTGCCGCAGCCGGTCTCTCCGACCACGCCGAGGGTCTCGCCGGGGAAGACCTCCAGGTCGACGCCGTCGACCGCGTGTACACGGCCGACCTCACGCTGGAAGACGATCCCCTGTGTGATCGGAAAGTGCTTCTTCAGGCCGGTGAGGCGGACCAGCGGCTCGCGGCCCCCCTTGGGGAGCCGGTCGGTCTCCGGCGTGAGCTCGGTGCTCATCGGGTCGGTACCACCTCCTGCTGCCAGATGCGCTCCTTGTCCTCGAGGGACAGGTGGCAGGCCGACAGGTGCTCCGGCCTGGCCGGGTCCGCCGGCAGGAGCTTCGGCTCCTCCCTGGTGCAGACCTCCATCACGTACGGGCAGCGGGGGTTGAACGAGCACCCCTTGGGGAGGTTGATGAGGCTCGGCGGTAGGCCCTTGATGGGCAGCAGCCGATCGCCGGTGTGCTCGGCACCGGTCGAGGGCAGCGACTGCAACAGCCCCCAGGTGTAGGGCATATGGGGCCCGTAGTAGACGGTCCGCCGCTCGGCCACCTCGACCGGCTTTCCCGCGTACATGACCAGCACGTCGTCGGCCACGTCGGCGACCACCCCAAGGTCGTGGGTGATGACGACGATGGCGGTGCCGAACTCCTGCTGGAGCCGCTCGATCAGGTCGAGAACCTGGGCCTGGACGGTCACGTCGAGGGCGGTGGTCGGCTCGTCGGCGATCAGCACGGCCGGGTCGAGGGCCAGCGCCATGGCGATCATGGCCCGCTGGCGCATGCCACCAGAGAACTGGTGCGGGTAGTCGTCGACCCGGCGCTCGGGCCTGGAGATGCCAACCAGGCGGAGCAGGTCGATGGCCCGGTTCCGGGCGTCCTTCTTGGAGACCTTCTCGTGGGCCAGGACCATCTCGGCGATCTGGGCCCCGACCTTGTAGTAGGGGTGCAGGCTGGACAGCGGGTCCTGGAAGATCATGGCGATCTTCTTGCCGCGGATCTCGCGCAGCTCGGCCCCGTGCATCTTGAGCAGGTCCCGGCCCTCGAACAGGACCTCGCCGGAGACCCGGCCGCCCCTGGCCAGCCCCATGATGGCCATGTTGGTCACGCTCTTGCCGGAGCCGGACTCGCCGACGATGCCGAGCGTCTGGCCCCGGTCGAGCGAGAAGTTGACCCCGTCCACCGCCTTGACGACACCGTCGTCGGTGTCGAAGTGGACCCGAAGGTCCCGGACCTCGAGCAGTGCCATGCCCACCTCCCACCACGCCCCGGATTCCGGGGCTGCTGCATCATAACCCGCCGTCAGACGGCCTTGAACTGCTCGAACGGCTGCCGGCAGCGGTTGCACCAGAACACCGACCGGCACAGCGTCGGGCCGAACAGGTTCTCGAGGGTGGTGTCGGCCGACCCGCACCACGGGCAGGTGGCCGAGGGGCGCACGGGAATGGCAGCGAAGAGCGGCCGGGACCCGCCCGGCGGGGCGAAGCCGCTCTCGCGCAGCTTGCGGCGGCCGTCGGCGGTGATCCGCTCGGAGGTCCAGGGCACCTCGAAGGTCATCTCGACCTCGACCCGGGGCGCCATCCCGGCCAGGCGCTCGGCCACCGACTGGCGGATCAGCTCAAGGGCCGGGCAGCCGACGAAGGTCGGCAGCAGCTCGACCCGGAGCCGCTCGCCGTCGAGCTCGACCGCGTGGACCAGGCCGAGGTCGACCACGGACAGCACCGGGATCTCCGGGTCCGGCACCTCGGCCAGGGCCTCCCAGACAGCCTCGCGGGTCATGGTGCTCACCTGGTTCTCACCTGGTTCTCACCTGGTTCTCACCAGACGGCCTCCGGGTCGGAGCGGCGGACCATGGTGAACTGCTCCCACAGCCAGCGGAAGTCGTCCGAGCGGGCGGGCCCGCGGCACGGTCCGGCCGGGGCGGCCGGGGGTGGCGGCGGGGCGGGGAGGCCGAGGCGGGCCAGCTCTGGGGCCAGGCCGGCCAGCCAGCGGCGCCGGACGGCGGTCAGCGGCTCGGCCAGGACGCCGGCCTCGGCCAGCAGGTCGTCGCCGTCGATCCCGTCCAGCACGCAGAGGGCGTCGGGCCACAGCCGCTCCAGCGCCGCGGCCAGGCGGGCCCTCGGCTCCTCGCCGCCGGTGGCCAGCCGCTCCACCCAGGCGTGCATGTGGAGCAGGTGATAGGTCTCCTCGCGGCGCATCTTGGCCACCACCCCGGCCAGGGGCTCGTACGAGGAGCCGGCCAGCGCGTCCAGCCGGGCCGCGTCGGCGGTGTCGTACAGGAACCGGCGGGCCACCGAGAACGCCCAGTCGGTACGGGGATGGTCGAGCAGCCGGGCGTGCCGGTAGCCCTCCGGCGGCCGGCCGAAGGCGATCGTGTCCGGGTCGCCCCCCTCCAAGTCGGCCAGCAGCTGATACAGCGCCCGGGCGTGCCCGATCTCGTCCTGAGCCAGGGAGGCGAACGCCACGTCCTCCTCGAGCACGGGCGCGATCCCGGTCCACTCCGAGTCCCAGTAGCCGAGCACGAACTCGTCGTCGGCGGTCGCCAGCAAGAGTCCTGCCAGGGCGGTCCGGGTGTCGGGGTCGAATTGATTCACCGGGGGGGCGCTTCGCGTCCCCCCGGACCCCCCCAGCGCCTCCGGCGCCCGGGGTGCGGTGGCCGCCGGCCTTCCCGTGGTCGTTGGATCTCCCGTGGCCGCCGGCTCTCCTGTTGTCACCGGCTCTCCTGTTGTCACCGGCTCTCCCGTTGTCACCGACTCTCCCCCTCTCGCCCTGCCCGAGCCCTCGCCGTGGCCAGCTTGGCCTTGATCTCGGTCGAGTAGCCGGCCGGCTTCTTGAAGGAGCGGTCGAACGGCGGCTGGAGCAGGTCGGGGTCGTCGAGGTCGAGGATGGCCGACCGGGGCACGATCCAGAGCCGCACCGACTCCTGGCGGCGGCCGTAGAACTCG
This sequence comes from Actinomycetes bacterium, assembly GCA_030146615.1. Classification (GTDB taxonomy): domain Bacteria; phylum Actinomycetota; class CALGFH01; order CALGFH01; family CALGFH01; genus CALGFH01. Next base: position 3,474 of record JASLBL010000280.1, on the reverse strand, counting down.
CGGGCGTAGTGGCTGGCCAGCTCCGGGTCGGGGGCGAGCAGGTTGCCGGCGTGCTGCATGGGCCCGCCCTCCCGCTCCCGGCGGAAGACCTCGTAGACCTGCATCGGCTGGCCGCTCATGGTCAGGCGGCCATCGGCGCGGCCATGACGGTGTCGCGCACCCACTGGGTCTCGGCGTGGTTGACCCGGCGGAACTCCAGCCGCTCGGCCGACTTGGGGCCGTGGCCGGTGACCACGGCGTACAGCTCCTTCCAGTCGGGCTCGGTGTAATGCCAGCGGCCGGTGTCGTCCTGGCGCAGCTCCGGGTCGGGCGGCTCCAGGCCGATCTCGCGGATCCGGGGCACGTACACGGTCAGGAACTCCTGGCGCAGGGTCTCGTTGTCCTTGTTCTTGATCCGCCAGGCCAGGTCGCGGTCCTTGGCCGGGTCGGTCCGGGGCCCGTGCATCTGCATCAGCGGCCCCCACCAGCGCTCCAGCGCGTCCTGGACAAGGGCCCGTTGCCGGGCGGTGCCGTTCATCATGGTCAGGACCACGTCGCGGCCGTGGAGGATGTGGACCGACTCCTCCCAGCAGATCTTCTTCATCGTCCGCCCGTAGGGCGCGTAGCTGGACTCGCGCAGCGCCTGCTGGGCGACGATCGCGGCCGCGTCGACCAGCCAGGCGATGATGCCGACGTCGGCCCAGCTGTGGGTCGGGTAGTGGAAGACGTTGTGGAACTTGGTCCGGCCGGCCAGCAGGTCGGCCAGCATGGCCTGGCGCGGCTTGCCCAGGTCCTCGGCCACCCGGTACAGCAGCTGGGCGTGCCCGACCTCGTCCTGGACCTTGGCCGAGAGGGCCAGCTTGCGCTTGAGGGTCGGGGCCCGGAGGATCCACTCCCGCTCGGGCAGCACGCCCATCAGCTCGGAGTTGGCGTGCATCTCGACGAACCGGCAGACGGCCCGGCGGTACTCCTCGGGCATCCAGTCGGTCGCCTCCACCTTCCCACCCGAGGCCACGTGCCGGTTGAACTCCTGGACCCGCTCCGACTCGGTCACTGGCGCCTCCCCTTGCCATCTGCCTTCTCGTATGCGCCCGCCCTCATCGGTTCCCTCTCGTCGTCTGCCTGGAGCCCCCGCAGGAAGAGCTCGGCGTACTGCCCGGCCAGGGCGTCGGGGCCGAGCCCCCCGTCCGGCCGGTACCAGTGGGCGATCGCGTTCATGGCCGAGAGGATGAAGACCGCGGACAGCTTGGGGTCGGGCGCGCACAGCTCGCCCGACCCCACCCCCTCGGCCACCACCCGCTCGAAGTAGTCCTGGTAGGCGGACCGCGACCGGGCGATGGCGGCCCGCCGCTCCTCGCCCAGAAAGGTCCACTCGAACAGGAACACCTTGGCCCGCTCGCGGCCGCCGGTGACCACCCGGACGTGGGCCGCGACCATCTCCCGCAGGCGCTCGGCCGCCGGGCCCGGCCGTTCGGCGATCGGCCGGACGGCGGCGTGAAAGTCCTCGGCCGCCTCCTCGACAATCGCGGCCAGGACCGCCTCCTTGGACGGGATGTGGGAGTACAGGCTGCCGCCCTGGAGATCCAGGACCCGGGCGATGTCGCGCATGCTGGTCGCCGCGTAGCCGCGGGAGCTGAACAGGGCGCTGGCCACGTCTTCGATCTGGCGCCGCCTGGTCTGCACGTCAAGGGCTCCTAACGAACAGTTGTTAGGAAACCATAGCAGGCCGATGCCGGCCAGGCAACGAAACAGACACAAGCCGTTTGCTGCCTTCCGAACCGGGCAGATGGCCCTATCGGCGCCGAGGGAGACAGGCATGAGCGACACCGCCGCGGTGGCCTGGAACCAGGCCGCCCTCCAAGCCGTCCGCCAGACCCGGCTGGGACCGCCCCTGGTGGCCAGGGCCCTGCACGTGCTGCACGCGTCCATGTACGACGCCTGGGCGGCCCACGACGACCTGGCGTTCGGGAGCCGGACCGGCGACCAGCTGCGCCGGCCCCCGGCCGACCGGACCCAGGCGGCCAAGCGGGAGGCGGCCAGCTTCGCCGCCCACCTGGCCCTCTCCGACCTGTTCCCCACCGAGACGACCGCCTTCGCCAAGCTGATGAGCGACCTCGGCTACGACCCGGCCGCCGTCGGCCCGCCCGGGTCGCCGGGCGCCGTCGGCGTCCAGGCGGCCCGGGCGGTGCTGGCCTTCCGGCACGGCGACGGGGCCAACCAGCTCGGCGACCTGGGTCCCGAGCCCCGGGGGCTGGCCGCCGCCTACGAGGACTGGACCGGCTACCGGCCGGCCAACCCCCTGGCCCGGCTGCTCGACCCCAACCGCTGGCAGCCCCAGCCCACCCCCGACGGGCTCGGGCAGCGGTTCCTCGGCCCCCACTGGGGCCTGGTCGTGCCCTTCGCCCTCGAGGTGGGCTGGGAGCTGCGGCCGGCCGGGCCCCGGCGCCACCCCGGGCGCAGCTACCTGTTCCAGGCCGAGGAGGTCCTGGCCGACAGCGCCGGGCTGACCGACGAGCACAAGGCGATCGCCGAGTACTGGGCCGACGGGCCCGGGTCGGAGACCCCGCCCGGCCACTGGTGCCAGCTCGCCCAGGACGTCTCGGCCAGGGACGGCCACGACCTCGACCAGGACGTCAAGCTGTTCTTCGCCCTCACCGCGGCCCTGCTGGACGCCAGCATCGCCTGCTGGGACGCCAAGCGGGCCTATGACTCGGCGCGGCCCATCACCGCCATCCGCTTCCTGTTCGCCGACCGCGAGGTGCTGGCCTGGGCTGGCCCCGGACTGGGCACCCGGCGCATCCGGGGCGAGACCTGGCGGACCTACATCGCCACCCCGCCCTTCGGCGAGCATCCCTCGGGCCACTCGACCTTCAGTGCCGCCGCGGCCGCGGTGCTGGCCCGCTTCACCGGCTCGGACCGCTTCGGAGCCAGCGTGATCATCCCGGCGGGCAGCTCACGGGTCGAGCCCGGGATCACCCCGGCCGCCGACGTGGTCCTGTCCTGGCCGACCTTCACCGACGCCGCCAACCAGGCCGGCCGCTCCCGCCGCTACGGCGGCATCCACTTCAGGGAGGGCGACCTGGTCGGCCGGGCCCTGGGGACCAGGGTCGGAGTCAGGGCCGGGGAGGCCGCCACCGAGCTGTTCGCCGGCCGCCCGGGGCCCGCCTAAGGGGCGGCTCAGGGCGGCCCGGAGGGGGCTCCGTCGGGGTCCTCGGGCAGGTCGCGGGCGGCGGCGGCCCGGCCGCGCTCCAGGCCGGAGCGGTACCGGGTCAGCATGCTCCTGACCTGCTCGGGCGAACGGGCGGCGGGCCGGGCCGAGTCGTCGGGCTGGCCGGTGGCGGCCAGGTCGGGGGCCAGGCTGGCGTGGGGCGCCCGCTTGGGCAGGGGCGGGTCGGCCTCGGGGACCTGGGTCACGTAGCGGCGCAGGGGCGCGCTGGCCAGGGCGGCGCCCCCGCCCTCGCCGGCCGCCGGCGGCACGCCAGGGCTGGCCGGTGA
>JASLBL010000295.1 GCA_030146615.1 Actinomycetes bacterium | reverse complement strand
GCTCACGTCGATGAAGTAGCGGCCGGCGCCCGAGTACTCCAGCACCGCGCCGTAGATGGTGAACAGCACGATGTAGGTGGCGGCCACGTCCAGCGGCACCCCGAAGATGCCCTCCACGCCCATGAACGTCTGGCCGACCAGTCGGTCCGCGTCGTAGCCGACGTGGCCGAGCAGGTACCCGACGGGGATGAGGTTGCCGTAGTAGGCGTAGGCCATGAAGGCGAGGCAGACGGCGGGCAGGACCCAGCCGACAGTGCGGCGGGTCGCCTCCAGCACCAGCACGATGGCGGCCAAGCCCAGGGCGATATCGGTGGTGGTCGGCCGTACGGCACGGCGCACGAACGCGTCGAAGTCGAGCAGCGGCCAGGCAATGACGACGACGGCTGCGGCCGCCAGCGCCCAGTCCAGCACCCCCGGGTTGTCGGGCTGCCCGTCGCTGGGACGCGCAGGCCGCTCATCTTGCCGGGGTTCGCCGGCCGGTGCCGTCCCCGCTCGCCGGCGTGTCCAGGGCCGGTAGACCAGGAACGTCATGCCCAGGGCGACGGCCAGGAAGGTCATCCGGTACCGCTGGGCGGGTTGCGGGTCCAGCACCCACCAGATCGCGTAGCAGGACAACCCGACCCCGGCCGCCGACACGACCAGCCTGGCAGGACCGGTCAGGTGGCGGGCCGGCTTTTCCGCCTCGTACTCGGCGAGCAGCGCCTCGGACTGGTCGCCGGCCGACCCAGCCGCGGGTGTTCGCAGCTCGGCCATGATTGTCATCCGTCGCCTCAGGCGCGGTCGTTCAGGTCTTGCTGCCCAGATGGCGGGCGCATAAACCCGGGCGGCCCGTCAGCCGGGGCCGCCTGGCGCAGATGATGCTGCGACTGCAGGCGCGGGCTGTCACGCATCGAGGTCAAGCGTGAAGCTCCTGATCACGCTGCCCCTAGCCATCGACGTCCCTCGCTCTCGGTCAGCGGTGCCGCCGCGACCCCGGAGGCCACGCGGCCCGCACCCGGCGTCCTCAGGCAGCATTTCGGCCGACCCGACCTGGGACGCGACAGGCCGGATCCCCCACCGGGACCGGTTCGGGCCCTGCGGGTGGACGCGGTCAGCGCCCGAGCAGCCGGGGCAGGTCGGCGACACTGTCGATGACCGCGTCCGGCTCGACCTCAGGGCCGGGCTGCGGACGGTCGCCCTTGCCGCTGCGGACCAGCACCGTCGCCGCCCCGACCTCCCGCCCGCCGCCGACGTCGGCGGCCAGGTCGTCCCCGACGACCAGCGCGGTCTCCGGTCCGCGGTCCAGGGCCTCCAAGGGCGCGAGCAGGAACTCCGGCGACGGCTTGCCCAGCACCCGGGCCGACCGGCCGGTGGCGTACTCCAGCAGCCGCACCCACCCGCCGGTGTCCAGGTGCTCGCCGTCGTCGCGGCGGGCGATCCGGTTCACCTGGGTGGCCACCAGCTCGGCCCCGGCCCGCAGGGCCCGGAAGGCGGCGTCCAGGTCCTGGTAGGTCGCCCCATAGCTGGGGTCGGCGACCAGCACGTGGGTGGCCGGCTCGCCCGGCCCGGCCAGGCGGCCCGCCAGCAGCCGACGGACCCCGTCGGCCGCCACCGCCAGCACCCGTGCGTCGTCCGCGGACGTGAACAACCGGGCTGCGACCGCGATGGGGGTGACTAGCTCATCCTCGGCGGCCTGGAAGCCGAGCCGGGCCAGGCGCTCGGCCAGCGCGGCCGGGGTGATCGAGTCGGTGTTGGTGGTGAACCGTACCGTCAGTCCCTGGTCGCGCAGCCACCGGACCGCCTCGGTGGCCCCGGGCACGACCTGGCTGCCCACATACAGGGTGCCGTCCAGGTCCAGCAGCACGGTCTCGATGCCCCCCAGCCGCCCCACGGTCCACCTCCGCACGCCCGGCGAGAACGCCCAGGCAAGGCTAACCGGTCCACCGCCGCGAAGTCCCGGCGGGTGCTGGCGCCGGTGGCCCCCCTCAGCGGACCAACCACCGTGGGCAGGTCGGTGGCCACCGGACGGCGGTATAGACCGGTCTCCTCTGGCCAGGGGCGGTCACCGACGTCAGACCGATCGAACCCTCCTGCCACGGCTGATGGTGTTTGGGACCGTTAGTGCTCCTCTCGTGCCATCCAACCCACGACAACCGGTGAACATCAGGGCGCAGGTGGTCGCCGTATGGGTCTTGTGCGGAACCACCCGGTGACTCACTGAAAGACCACCACCGCACCTGAGGCCCCAGACCCATCGTCGATGCCATAACCTCGGGCGAGCTACCCACCTCCCGGGCCTCCACGGAACACGCTGGCGATGGCGCCCGCCAGCGCCGTGAGCATCGCCGCGGCGACCGGCGCGAACAAGGCGGCAAAGGGGATCCGCGTCGGGTCGGTCCCGGTCACCATCACCGGCAGCGTGATGGCCAGGATCGTTGCCAGGGCCCAGATCCCCAGCGTGGCCGCTGACAGCCCGATCCAGATGGGCTGCCACCTCGGGCTTCCCCGGAGCCGGCCCATCGCCCACAGCAAGACCAGGGTGCCGATCCCACCCCAGAACCAGGTGGCGAAGGCGGCCACCGGGAGATGTTGCTGCTCTGAGCCGGAGACCAGATCGGGGGCAAAGAGGCTGATCAGGAGCACGGCGATCCAGATCCCGCCGATCCCGATCGCCGTCCACAGCATCCAGGACAGGTCGGCCGTGGTGGTCCGGCGATCCTCGGGGGTGGTGTGGTCATTCATCTGGGTTCCTCCTTGGCGTTGGTACGTCAACAGCAGCCCAGCGCCGTCTCGCATCGTCTTCTACCTAGTGCCTTCCGTCGCCGGTCTCGACCGCTGGCCTAAGGCTGGCAAACGACCCGAGCGCGCGACATCGCCCGCGTCGGCGAGATTCACGCCCCGCCTCCCCCTGATGGGGGAGAATCTGTGGCTGACACCGGCCCAGCGGGCGAAGCCGCTCGTGGACCGCGCTGTCAAGGGTCATGGCGCGGCTCCGACACTGGGGAGTTGATCGACGTCCACCGACCAGCAGCTGGTGGGTCCCGATCGGGCGCGGTTGGTGCCTCCAGTTCCAGCAGGCCCCTGCGACTGCCCACGTTGCCGGGGTCGCCGACTCGGGGGCGAGTCGGGCCAGGTCCACCGGCAGGGGGCGGTAGACCCGGCAGGCCGCGTCGGCTATGGTCCGCCCAGTCGCTGTCGGGCGACCCCGGCACCTGGGCAAGGAGGGGGCCATGCCAGTCGAGGACAACAAGCAGGCGGCGCGACGCTTCTACCAGGAGGTCATCAACGGCCGGAACCTCGCCGCCATGGATGAGCTGCTGACCTCCGATGGGGTTGACCACACCTTCGGCAGCCAGAGCGCCGAGCAGGCCAAGCAGTTCTTCGGCATGGTCCACCAGGCCTTCCCCGACCTGCACGCCGAGGTCCACGACGTGATCGCCGAGGGGGAGCTGGTGGCCGCCCGGGTGACCTACACCGGCACCCACCAGGGCGAGTTTGTCGGCATCCCCGCGACCGGGAAAAAGACCACCATCAACGGGGTCGACTTCTTCCGCATGCAGGACGGCAGGCAGGCCGAGCACTGGGGCGGGCCGGACATGTTCAGCTTCCTGGTCCAGGCGGGCGTCATGCCCGGACCGGGCACGCCGGGACCAGGCACGCCCGCCTAGCAGGGGCCGCCTGCAGGTCACAGCCGCCCGTCCCATAGCTCAGGGGGCACCGGTCGGGAAGACCGGCGCCAGCGCCGTAGCCTGGCTGTGGTCCAGGTGCAGCGGTACAGCCGCAGGATGCGGGGTGCGTTCTTGAACCGCTGTGCGCACGCAACTCAGGGCAGCGGCCACGATCAAAGAAATCACGGATGAACGTTCTCGCAGGTCACTCCCGGTATGGTGGGCCTGGCTGGACTTGAACCAGCGGCCTCATCCGTATCAGAGATCAACGCCAAGCGCCGTGCTGTCTGGCATCCTCGCAGGCCGCGTGACTCCGTACGTGCCTCAGGGATGGCGTGAATCACGCCGGTCCTCATCCGCTAGGCAGCCGCCTACTGGCCGGCCCGCTACAGCCGGGCACCGTGTTCCAGTGGACGCCGGGCTGTTCTGGGTGAACAGCTGGCTCCGGCGCCGGTCAGTTCCCCAGCCGAGCCGGAAGCACGTTGACGGCACCGGCGAATTCGAAGGCGCCGACGGTTTCGCCCGACACTCCGACCGCCAGTCGACGAAGCGCGCCGAGTTCGAGTCCCTTGAGCATGAGCGGGCCAGCAGGGTGGCCGTAGACCTGACGCCGGTCGAGCCGCTGCAGCAGCCAGGTGGAGCCCTGCGGCCCGTCCGGCGGATTCTCCACGACCAGAACCTAGCGCCTGGTGTGGCTGACCCGGCCGGGTTGGCCGGGACAACCTATAATGCGGCCCCTAGCGCGGAGGTGTGCCATGAGTGTTCGCACGCGATTGGTCAGCGCGTCGATCGCCTTGCTGATCGGAGTCGGGGTGCTGGGCGTGGGGGGCGGCGCCATGGCCGCTCCGGGCGATCCAGGCGGGCGCAGGCTCCGTCCCGGTGCTCCAGGCGCTGGTGACGCCTACTTTCCGTTCGCCGGAAACGGCGGCTACGACGTCCGGCACTACGACCTCGACATCACCTACACCCCGCCGGCGCCGGACCCAGCGCCGCTCGTCGGTCGGCTGCGCGGCGTCGCGACCATCGACCTGGTGGCCACGCAGGACCTGGGCCGCTTCAACCTCGACCTGCGGGGCATGGACGTACGAGCGATCACGGTCAACGGGAGGCGGCTCCGCGAGGTGACGCCACCCGCTCCCGGGGCCGCCGTCGGGGGCCCCGCCTACTGGCAGGTCCACGACGACGAGGCCCGAGTGTGGGAGCTGATCGTCCAGCCCCGTCCCAAGCTCAAGCGGGGAGCGACGGCGCGGGTCGTCATCACCTATGGCGGCCAGACCACCCGGCCGGAGGACATCGAAGGCGCCCTCTACGGCTGGGTGACCACGCGAGACGGCGCCATGGTGGTGAGCGAACCCGAGGGCTCGATGACCTGGTACCCGGTCAACGACCACCCGACGGACAAGGCCACCTACAGCTTCGAGATCACGGTGCCGGAGGGGAGGGTGGCGGTCGCCAACGGCCTGCCCGCACGGCACCCGATCACGAAGAAGGGCTGGACCACCTGGTTCTGGGACGCCCCGGATCTGCAGGCCAGCTACCTGACGACCGCCTCTGTCGGTGACTACGAGCTGCGGTACTCAACGACGGACGACGGGCTCCCGATCATCGACGCCATCGACGACGGGCTCACGCCCGAGAATGCCGCGACCACCGATGCCAGCCTCAAACTGCAGCCGGACATGATCGCCTTCCTCGAGGAGACCTTCTCGCCGTACCCGTTCAACTCCTTCGGCTCGATCGTGGACGACGACAGCGTCGGCTACGCGCTTGAGACGCAGACCCGGCCCGTTTACTCCAGGGTGGCCCGCGAGTCCACCGTCGTCCACGAGCTCGCCCACCAGTGGTTCGGGAACGCCGTGAGCCCGGAGCGGTGGCAGGACATCTGGCTCAACGAGGGCTGGGCCACCTACGCCGAGTGGCTGTGGAGCGAGCACTCCGGCGGCGACTCGGCCCAGGTGAGCTTCGACGCCGTCATGGAGCTCCCCGCCGACGACCCGTTCTGGGACCTGGCGATCGCCGACCCGGGCCCGCTCGGTCTCTTCCACGGGGCGGTGTATGACCGTGGTGCGGCAACCCTGCATGCTCTGCGGGTCAAGGTTGGCGACCAGGCATTCTTCAAGGCCGCCCAGAAATGGCTGAAGCGCTACGACGACTCCACCGGCACCACAGAGGACTTCGAGACCGTCTACGAGAAGGTGTCCGGCCAGGACCTCGACTCCTTCTTCGACGTGTGGCTGCGGACGCCTGGCAAGCCGACGACCTGGTGATACCCCACCGGAACGGGGCGACTGGGTCGCCCTGGCCCGCCGCGAGGTGACCAGCTGGCCGACCACCAGCAACCTCGGCCTCGCGGCACCCGGCAGATGCTCCAGGACCTGCTCCGGCTCGCCGATCAGCTGACCGAGGATCCGGAGCGGACCTTCACCGGGCAAGACTGCTACCGAGGGCTCGTCTCCAAGGTGACGCCCCGCCAGGCGTCACCTTGGATCTTGAGCCGACCTGATGGTCAAGCTCAGGGATGCGTTCTGACGGCGCTGTGCGATCGGCCATCAAGGCCATACCTACGACCGTCGTGTCGCAAAGAGGCTGCTCAGATGCGGTGTTCCGGTGGCGGGGTGAGGTGGCGGAGTTTGTCGGGGTTGGTGATGGTGCGCACGGTCTGGACCAGGTCGTCGGCGATATCCAGGGACACCACCGCCACGGGATGCCCGTCGGGGTCCAGGTACAGCGCTCCCGGCTGCCCGTTGACCTCGGCGTAGCGGATGCTGCGCACACCGAGCCGCTGGGAGAAGGGCTTGAACTGGCCCAACAGCTGGACGACCCGCTCGCGCCCGTAGACCGGGTGAGGGCTGGCGGGCGCCTTGCCGCCGCCGTCGCCGTAGACGACCACGTCGGCGGCCAGCAGGCGGACCAGCCCCTGGGTGTCGTCGGCCTCGACCGCCTCGAAGAACCGCCGCGACAGCTCCTCGCGCTTGCGGCGTGAGGCCTCGAAGCGTGGTTTCTTGGCCTCGACCTGCCGGCGGGCTCGGACCGCGATCTGGCGGCAGTTGTCGGGGCTCTTGCCGACCACGGCCGTGATCTCCTCGTAGCCGTAGTCGAACACCTCCCGCAGCAGGAACACCGCCCGCTCGACCGGGCCCAGGCTCTCCAGCAGGACCAGGAAGGCCAGCGACAGCGAGTCCGCCGTGTCGGCATGTTGCATGAGGCCTCCCGGCTCCGAGTCCGTAACGATGGGCTCGGGCAGCCAGGTGCCGAAGTAGCGCTCCCGGCGCACCCGCGCCGACTGGACGTGGTTGATCGCGAGCCGGGTGGTCACAGTAGTTAGCCACGCCTTGGGCGACTCGATGTCGGTCCCACGTCTCGACTCGCGGTGGAACCGCAGGAACGCCTCCTGGACGATGTCCTCGGCGTCGCTGGTGCCGCCCACCATCCGGTAGGCGATCGAGAACAGCAGCGGTCGGAGCTCCTCGTACACGGTGGTCCTCGTCGCCGTCGTCGGCGTCACCGTCATCTTCTCCCCCTGCGACCAGTTCGGCTTCACCCCTTAAGACAAGGCGAGGCCTTCGGCTGTGACACCCCGGCCGGGGCGTGGGCGGCCGGGTGTCACAGCCGCCCGGCCGGCCTGTCTCAGAGAGCGACAGGTGACAGACGACTCCGATCCTGGAGGCAACGCCATGGCGTTCACCCGACACCGTCTCGACCGTCCGATCAACGGCCATTCCGTCCCCATCGGCTCGCGGCTCGTCCTGGCCGCGCTCGCCGGCCTCCTGGCTCTGGTCCTCGGCGCCTGTGCGACCGAGGAGGCATCCCCGGCGGCCACGCCGGCCGAGGCCGGCGGGTCCACCGTGACCATCCAGGACCTGGCCTACACCCCCGACACGCTCACGGTCCCGGCCGGGACCACGGTGACCTGGGTCTGGCGGGACGGGGCCATCGCCCACGACGTCAAGGGACCCGGCTTCAAGAGCGAGGTCATGGCCGAGGGGACCTTCAGCCACCGCTTCGACCAGCCCGGCAGCTACAAGTACCTCTGCACCCTGCACCCCAACATGACCGGCACGATCGAGGTGACCCGCTGATGCAGACCCCCATCCCCACCTCGGCCCGCCGGCACCCCACCCCGACCCCCAGCCAGCGCCTGGACCGGCAGCTCCGCCGGGCCGTTCCCCTGCTGCTCCGAGGCTCGCTGGCGATCACATTCGTGTGGTTCGGGGCCCTCAAGCTGGCCGGTGAGCCGACCCTGCCGGCGTCGCTGATCGCCGCGATCACCCCGTTCCTGGATCCCGACCTGTCGGTGCCGCTGGTGGGCGCGTTCGAGGTCGCCCTCGGGGCCGGGCTGCTGGTCGGCCGCTTCATGCCGGTCGTGCTGGCCGGGGTCGCGCTGCAGCTGTCGGGGACGTTCCTGGTGCTGGTGCTGCGACCCGACGTGGCCCTTGTGGACGGCAATCCCCTGCTGCTGAGCGTGGAGGGGGAGTACGTGGTGAAGAACCTCGTGCTGCTGGCCGCGACCGCCGCCCTGGCCCTCCACACGCGCAGCCCCCGACCGGATGCGACCAGCAACCACCAGCTCCCGGACGCCCACGACCCAGCCCACAGCACCCAACCCAGGAGGCGGCATAACCCGCGGACATACGAACGACGACGCACCCAGTGGCGATCACCGATCCGCTCTTGTCTGCAGAGGAGCTCCCCATGACGGCCGCACACGCCCGGCACGCCCCGATCTCGATCCCTGACCTCCGCGATGTCCTCAGCGGGCAGGTGATCGCCCCCGACGACGCCGCCTACGACCAGGCGCGCACGATCTTCTACGGCGGCATCGACCGCCGGCCGGCGGTCATCGTCCGGCCCACCGACGCCAGCGACGTCTCCCAGGTGATCTCGGTCGCACGCGACACGGGGCTGGAGCTCGCCGTTCGCAGCGGCGGCCACAGCCTCGCCGGGCACAGCACCACCGAGGGCGGCATCGTGCTCGACCTGACCGACATGAACGCCCTAGAGATCGACCCCGAGCAGCGCACCGCCTGGGCCCAGACCGGCCTGACCGCCGGCGAGTACACCACCGCGGCCGCCGCCTACGGGCTGGCGACCGGGTTCGGTGACACCGGCTCGGTCGGGATCGGCGGGATCACCCTGGGCGGCGGGATCGGGTTCCTGGTCAGAAAGCACGGCCTCACGATCGACGACCTGCTGGCCGCCGAGGTCGTGACCGCCGACGGGCAGCTGCTGCGCACCGACGCCCAGACCCATCCCGACCTGTTCTGGGCGATCCGCGGCGGCGGCGGCAACTTCGGGGTGGCCACCCGGTTCCAGTTCCGGCTGCACGAGCTGCGCCAGTTCGTGGGCGGCCTGCTGCTGCTGCCCGCCACGCCGGCGGTGATCGCCGCCTTCGTCGCCGAGGCGCAGGCCGCCCCCGAGGAGCTGTCGACCATCGCCAACGTCATGCCCGCCCCGCCGTTGCCGTTCGTGCCCACCGAACAGCACGGCCGCCTGGTCATCATGGCCACCCTCGCCTACGCCGGCGACATCGAGGCAGGCGAGCGGGCGGTGGCGCCGTTCCGGGCGCTGGCCACCCCGATCGCCGACCTGGTCCGGCCGATGCCCTACCCGCAGCTCTTCCCGCCCGAGCAGGAGGACTTCCACCCGACCGCGGTGTCGCGCACGATGTTCGTGGACACCATCGACCCCGCCGGGGCCGCATCGATCGTCGAGCACCTGGAGGCCTCGACCGCGACGCTGCCGGTGGCGCAGCTGCGGGTGCTCGGCGGGGCCATGGCCCGGGTGCCCGCCGAGGCCACCGCCTTCGCCCACCGGGCCAGCCGGCACATGGTGAACGTGGCCGCCGTCTACCAGCGTCCCGAGGAGGCGGAGGTCCATCGGGCCTGGGCCGACCGCTTCGCCGCGGCGCTCCAAGACGATGGCGCCCGCGCCTACGTCAACTTCCTGGGCGACGAGGGCCAGGCGCGGATCCGGGAGGCCTACCCGGGGTCGACATGGGAGCGGCTGGCGGCGATCAAGGGTCGCTACGACCCCACCAACCTGTTCCGCCGCAACCAGAACATCCCGCCGACCAAGGCTGACCCCGATGACCAGAACGACCCGCGCGCAGCCGCGTAGCCGCATCGCAGTTCATCCCCGAGACCGAGAACAGCCAGCGGCCGGCCTCGGGGGCAGTATCCAGTGATGTGACGAACGGCACTGACGCCGGCGCTGTCACCTGCCTCAATCCTGTTGATGGATTGAGGCAGGGTGGACGTGATGGCGATCACCAAGGACGAGTTCTTCGCCCAACCGCTGTACATGGTGCATGTCACCGGCTGGCCGCCGGAGGCTGTCCGGCCGGACGCGCCGGTGGAGAAGCCCATTGTGGCGCCTGACGGCGCTCGGTTCGGGCTGTGGGCGACCGATCCGGGGGACGGGCGGCACATCGCCGCGCCGTCGGACGGCAGTGCGCTCTATGAGACCTCGACCTTCTCGCTGGTCAACAGTGGCAACCGGACGTTGTGGGCGCCCAAGCGGTCGTGGAAGGCCGACCTGGAGCCCGACGGCGAGGGGGAACGGCTTGCCGGCATGTCCAAGGTCAACCTCAAGGCTATGTACAACGACCCGTCGCAGATGCGCGAGGCGCTGGCGTGGCGGCTGTTCGCCTCGGCGGGTGTCCCGGCCTCGCGGCATACCTATGCCAAGCTGGGGCTGAAGGGCGGTGACGACGGGCGCCAGTACATCGCCGACGACCCGGGGGACCAGACCTACCGGCTCATGACCAACGAGGACGACCCGGCCGCCAACACCTACGACGACCTGGCGCAACTCGTCCGGATGATCGACGGCGTCGGGCTGCCCGGTGGTGACGCTCAGTTTGAGTCCCCTGCGTTCCGCGAGTCGGCCGAGGGCATCATGAACGTCTGGGCGTTCCTGCGCTGGGCGGGCGTCAACCTGCTGCTCGGCAGCTGGGACAACTACTTCGCCACGCCCTCGAACTACTTCCTGTACAACTCCGGGCGGTCCGGCGACGAGCGTGGCTTCGCCGCGAATCCCTACTTCACCTTCATTCCCTGGGACTACGACAACAGCCTCGGCATCGATTTCTTCGAGACCCGGTGGCAGTACACCGACATCGTCGACTGGCCGAGCAACACGGAGAACTACTGCCGGGAGAACTCGGGCGGTGGGAGATCCCGGATCCCGCTGGTGCAGAACCTGCTCCGCAACCGCGACTTCCTCCGGTACTACCTCGACCACCTGGAGCACCTGCTCGACACCGTCTTCAACCCGGCCGTGATCGCCGACGCCGTCGGGACGGGTGGGCTCTGGGACCGCGTCGCCCGGCCCGCCTACCTGGAGTCCGACACGCCACACGGGCAGCCGCACACCGGCAGGCAGTTCACCAACGACGAGGTCTACCGCAGCGCTTACGAGCAGCACGAGCTGCGGCGCGGGGACGAGAAGGCCGAGGGGATCGTCCACTACGTGCGCATGCGCCACGACAGCGCCTGGACCCAGCTGGCCGAGCTCCGCCGGGAGCACCCGGCTGGCGCCAGCGGCGCGACGTTCCCGGGCGAGCTGGAGCCGCTGCCATAGCCATGGGGGAGCTGCACACGCCGCCGGCGCCGGTGCCGCTGCGGGCGCTGTTCCAGCGCCGGGTCGACGGCGATGACGCCCTGCTGCGGCTCGCCCGTCTCCGCTTCGCCCAGGCCGGGCTGGCCGCCGAGGTCTATGCCGACACGCCGGAGCAGCTCGAACGGATCCTCGGCTTCGCGCCGTCCCGGCCGCACCTGCCGGTCGTCCACCTGGGCCGGCAGGTCAACCTGCTGGACGAGCGCGGCCGGGCGGTGGTCCAGGCCTTCGCCGCCGGCTTCGCAGGGCGGGTCGCCGGCCTGGTCGTCCACGACAAGGCCGAGATGGCCAACCGGACAGCCGAGCTGGTGGCCCGGATCCGGCAGCTCGGCCTGCCGCCGGACGGCCCGGTGCTGTTCCTCGAGTACGCCGCCGAGCTGGAACTCGACTGGTTCGTCGAGGTGGCCGAACGCCTCCGCGACGTGCCGCAGGTCGGGGCCTGCGTCGACGTCGGCCACGTCGGCATCGCCCGGGCCAGGGCACACTTCTCGCGCGGGCATCCGGGACTGGACCTGGCCGCCCTGCACCTGGACGACGCGCGGCTGCCCGGGCTGGCCGCCGACGTGCAGGCGGCGGTGGCGTCCGGGCTGCCAGCCGTGCTCGGGCTCATCCGGTCGCTGGACCGGGTCGGCGGGCCGATCCACCTCCACCTGCACGACGGGCATCCCCTCATCCCCGGCCTGTCCGACCATTTCAGCTTCCTCACCAGGGTGCCGGTGCCGTTCGACTACCAGGGGCGGCGGTCGCTCGACCCGCTCTACGGCCCGGCCGGCCTGGCCGCGATCGTCAGCGCCGCGGTGGATGCCGGCGGCAGGAAGGCCTCGCTCACGCTCGAGATCCACCAGGCCGAGGGCCGCCGTCCGCTCGGCGACGCCGCCGGCCTGTTCGGGCACTGGCGGGACCTCACCAACGCCGAGCGGATGAACCACTGGCTGGCCGTCCTGGCCGAGAACGCGCTGCTCGTGACCTCCGACCTCGAACCGGCCCGGAACCCGGAGGGCTGACGGTCGCCGCCGATCCCGGCACCGTATCCCTCACTCGCCGGTTGCGCCGTCGATGGCTTGGCGGAGGAGGTCGGCGTGGCCGTTGTGGCGGGTGTACTCGCGGAGGACGTAGACGAGCACCCACCGGAGGGGCACGCCCTTGGCGTTGGGGTGGTCGAGGGAGGGGGCGGCGGACACGATCTGGCGGCTGCGGTCGCATTCGGCCTGCCAGGTGTCGAACGCCTCGTGGACAGCCTCGTCGGTGAGCGGGTCGGGGAGGTTGAAGTCGCCGTCGGGGTCCTCGTCGCAGTAGTAGTGGGGGAGGTCGGTGATCCCGACCCAGGCGGCGAAGTAGTTGCGCTCGATCTCGGTGAGGTGGCGAACCAGGCCGAGCAGGGTGAGGTCGGACGGGGGGCACGACCGCTGGCCGAGCTGGGCCGAGTCCAGGCCCTCGCACTTGGTCAGCATGGTGGCTCGGTGCCAGTCGAGCCACGAGGTCAGGAGGTCCCGCTCGCCGGCGGTCCTCTCCGGCTCCGGGCCGCGGTTGGCCGGTGGGACCAGGGTCACGAGCTGGCTCCTGAGGTGGTGAGTCGTCCTTGGTGAGCTGGGTGGCCGGATCATTCTCGTGGCTGAGACCGACAATCGCCCGACCCGGTTCGGGCCTCGATCGCGCAGATGATCGCAGCCATGTCGGACCCGCCGTGGCCGAGGGCGGCCGTCTCGGTGTAGAGGGCGTGCGAGACGTCGGCGAGCGGGGAGGCCGTGCCGGACCGGCGGGCCTCCTCGGTGATCAGGCGGGTGTTCTCCAGGACGTTGGCGATCGAGGCCTGGACGGTGAAGTCCTGGGCGGCCAGCATGCGGGCCTTGGCGCGGGAGACACTGCTCGCCATCGGGCCGGCGCCGAGGACCTCCAGGAGCTGGCCCAGGTCGAGGCCGTGCCGGTCGGCGAAGTGGACGGTCTCGGCCAGGCCGGCGACCATCGTGGTCAGGAACAGGTTGACCGAGAGCTTCATCAGCAGGGCCGTCGGGACCGGCCCGCAGGTGAACGTGCGCTGGCACATCGGGTCGAGCAGCGGGCGGACCGCTTCGACGGCCGCGGGCTCGCCGGCCAGCATGGCCACCAGCTGGCCGGCCTCGGCGGGTGCCCGGGAGCCGGAGACGGGGGCCTCGACGTAGCTGCCGCCGGCGGTGGCGACGTCGGCTTCCAGGCCGCGCGAGTAGGCGGGGGCGGTCGTTCCCATGTGGACGATCGTGTGCCCGGCGACCTTTGCCGCGAAGTCCGGGCCGCCACGGCTCAGGACGGCGTCGACGGCGGCGCCGTCGGCCAGCATGAGGAGCACCACCCGGGCCTGCCGGAAGACCTCGGCCGGGCTGGTCGCCACCCGGGCGCCGGCCGCGCGGACAGGCTCGGTCCGGCCGGGGGAACGGTTCCAGACGACCAGCGGCGTGCCGGCGCGGGCCAGGTTGGCGGCCATGGGCTGGCCCATGACCCCGAGACCGATGAACCCGACGTCCATCAGCGGAGGACCGCCAGGGCGGTCGCGCCGACCAGCGCGGCGGCCAGGGCCAGGTTGACGACGCGGGCCCGGGCCGGGTCGCGGAGGGCCGGGGCGAAGCTGGCTCCGACGACCAGCCACGCGGCCATGATCAGGACGGCCACCATGCTCAGCAGGGCGACCTTGGCGGCAGCGTCGGCGGTCGCCGGGTCGGCGAGGCGGGCGCTGGCGAAGGTCGCGGCGATGGCCACCCAGGCCTTGGGGTTGGCCACCCCGAGCAGCAGCCCTCCGGCCAGCGAGGGGGCGGGCGCGGTCGCCGGCTGGTCGCCAACCCGTGGTGCGGTCGCGATCCGCCAGGCCAGCCACAGGATGTAGGCCGCCGACAGGACGAGCAGGACCGACCGCAGCGCCGGGACGGCCAGGAGCGTCGCCGTGATCCCGGTCGCGACCGCGACCAGGACGACCACTGTGCCGGCGACGATCCCAACCAGGTAGCCGAACGAGCGACGCACCCCGTAGGCCGAGCCGGCGGCGGTCAGGCTGATCGTCGCCGGGCCGGGGCTGCCCATGATCGCCAGCGCCGTGACCAGGAGCGGTCCGACCGATCCCCAGTGGATCGTCGCCGCCAGCAGCGGGCCCGGCACCGCCGCTGCGATACTTCGACTCATGCGGGAGAGGCTAGGCAGCATCGAGGCCGGTGGTCTTGAACGATCCTGCACCGGGCGGCGCGACTCGATCCGGTTCGGGGCCAGCGCCCCCGGCCTCGAGCTGGCCGAGGTCTACCTCTCCGAGGCCGCGTACGCGCCGCACCGGCACGACAGCTACGCGATCGGCATCACCACCGCCGGCGTGCAGACGTTCCGCTACCGAGGCGCCCGCCGGATCTGCCTGCCCGGTCAGCTGCACGTCCTGCATCCCGACGAGACCCACGACGGCGCCGCCGGCACCGACGACGGCTTCGGCTACCGGATCCTGTACCTCGCGCCCGAGCTCGTCCGGGACGCACTCGACGGCGGCGCGCTGCCGTTCGTGGCCGATCCCGTCCAGCCGTCGCCGCCGGCCACCCGGCTGGTCGCCGGGCTGCTGGCCGACATCGACGAGCCGATCAGCGACCTGGCCAGGGCCGGGATGGCGGCCGCGCTCGCCGACACCCTCCGCTCGCTCGGCGGCCGGCCCGCCCACCACCCGGTCAGGATCGACCGCGGGGCCGTCGAGCTCGCCCGCGCCTACCTGGCCGCCCACGCGAGCGAGCAGACGCCGGCCGCGACCCTGGAGGCGGTCACCGGGACGGACCGCTTCACCCTGGCCCGCCACTTCCGGCGGGCCTTCGGGACCAGCCCCGACCGCTACCGGACGATGCGCCGCCTCGCCCTGGCCCGGGCCGCGATCGAGCGCGGGGTCCCGCTCGCCGAGGCCGCCGCCTCGGCCGGCTTCGCCGACCAGAGCCACATGACCCGCCAGTTCAAGCGGGCCTACGGCCTCACCCCGGCCCGCTGGACGGCGCTCTCAGCTGGAGCTCGGCGGACGACGCCGTCGTGACCGCCCACCGGACCCGGACAGCGAACGGGCGCTGACCTCGGCCCACAGGGACTCGTAGCTGCGGGTGACCCGGCTGTGGGGGGCGAACACCGGCAGGGGGGCGCGGTGGACGGCCATCTGCTCGACCAGGGACAGGGCGGGGATGACGGTGGTGGCCAGGTCGTCGCGGCTGCCGCGGAGGTCTTCGATCACCTCGCGGTGGAGGCGCTTGCGGCCGTCGGCCATGGTGATGAAGGGGAACAGGGCCGGCGGGTGGTCGAGCTCGCCGACGAACTCGCTCAGCTGCTCGAGGGTGCGGACCGACAGGGTGGTGGGGATGAGGGGTATGAGCATGGTGTCGGCGGCGTGGACGACGTTCTCGGAGACGAGCGAGATGCCGGGCGGGCAGTCGAGGATGACCACGTCGTAGTCGTCGGCCATGGGGCCGAGGAGGCGGGCGATGCGTTGGGTCGGCTTCTTGGCCTCGTCGAGGACCAGGTCCAGGTTGCGGTAGGTGAAGTCGGCCGGGACCAGGTCGAGGCCGTCGAACTCGGTGACCTTGACGGCCTCGTCCAGGGACCGCCTGCCGCGGACCAGGGCCTTGCCGCCGCCCTTGACGCGGGGGCGGACGCGCAGGAGGTAGCTGGCCGCGCCCTGGGGGTCGAGGTCCCAGAGCAGGGTCCGGTGACCGGCGCGGGCGGCCAGGTAGGCCAGGTTGACGGCGGAGGCGGTCTTCCCGACCCCACCCTTGATGTTGTAGGTCGCCAGGGTCCTCACCGGGCCACCCCCTTGGTCGCCGTGGTCAGGGCGTCGACCAGGCGCTGGACGTCCTGGTCGGTGGTCCACAGGTGCGGGGAGACCCGAAGGGACGAGCCCCTGACCCCGGCGTGGACCCCGGCCTCGGCCAGCGCCCCGGCCACGACCCCGCGTGACTCGTCGGGCAGGCCGATGCCGAGCATGTGGGGGTCCCGGTCGCTGGTGGTCAGGGGGAGGCCGAGCGCCTCCACCTCGCGCTGGATGCGGCCGGTGACCTCCCCGAGGGTGGCGGCGATGCGCGGGACCTCCCAGTCGAGCAGCTGGCGGAGGGCGGCGGTGGCCATCGGGGTGGTCTCGAAGTGGGTCCGCTGGCCGACGTCGAAGCGGCGCGCCCCTGGCTGATAGCTGTCCTGGTAGTCGACCAGGCCGCCGAAGTCCTGCGACCCGAGCCGCGAGATCCAGTTCTCCTCCAGCGGGACCCCGTCGCGGCGCTGCTCGGCCACGTACAGGTAGCCGAGGGTGAAGGGGCCGAGCAGCCACTTGTAGCCGACCGTGACCAGGTAGTCGGGCCGGATCGCGTCCAGGTCGAGCGGCACGGCCCCGACGGCCTGGCTGGCGTCGACCACCAGGGCGGCCCCGGCCTCGCGGGCCCGGGCGCCGATCGCGGCCAGGTCGACCGACCCGCCGTCGGTCCAGTGGGTGGCCAGGACCGCGGCCACCGCGGTCCGCTCGTCCAGCTCCTCGAGCACGGCCTCGGCCCAGGACTGGCCGGGCTGGCGCTCGACGGCGACCAGGCTGGCCCCGGTCCGCCCGGCGAACCGCTGCCAGGTGTAGCGGTTGGAGGGGTAGTCGTCGCCGAGGACCAGGACCCGCTGGCCGTGGCGGGCGGTCAGGTTGGTCGCGGCGACGGCCAGGCCGTAGCTGGTCGCCGGGACCAGCGCGACGCCGTCGGGGTCGACCCCGGCGAGGCGGGCGAACAGCGCCCGGCGCTCCTCGGCCTCGGTGAACCAGTCGTCGCTGGTGATCGTCCAGGGCCGGGCGCGTCGGCCCTGGGCGGCCAGGCCCGCCTCGGCCGACGCCCGCAGCTGGGGGGCGAGGCTGGCGCAGTTGAAGTAGGCGACGTCGTCGGGGATGTCGAACAGCTCCCGCTGCACCGGAAGGGGCCGCGGCGAGGCCGTCCGGTCGTCGGGGTGGTGATCGGTCGGCGGCATGCGGTAAGTATCCGCCACCAGGAGTCACCGGAAAGGGCGTGGCCATGACCACCACCATCGGCACGACGAACGCCGACGAGGCCGGGCGGCGCGACGCACTGGCCGAACGGCTGCTCAAGAGCATGATCGAGTCGGCCGAGCTGGCCAGCGTCTGGCTGGGCCTTCGGCTCAAGCTGTACGAGGCCCTGCGGGACCAGGGGCCGGCGACGGCCGCCGAGCTGTCCGAGCGGGCCGGCATCGACGCCCGCTACGCCCGCGAGTGGCTGGAGCAGCAGGCGGTGGCCGGGCTCCTGGACGTCGAGGACGCCGCCGCGGACGCCCAGACCCGCCGGTACCGGCTGCCCCAGGCCCACGCCGAGGTCCTGCTCGACGCCGACAACCCCGCCCACGCCGGGGCCACCGCCTACTGGATGGGCAGCCTGGCCGAGGTGCTGCACCGGGTCCCCGGCATCTACCGCACCGGCGAGGGCCTGCCCTACCCCGAGTACGGGGCCGACTGCCGGCTGGCCATCGCCAACTTCAACCGGCCTATGTTCGTCAACGACCTGGCCGGCTGGTTCGGAGGCGTGCCCGAGCTCCAGGCCCGCCTGGAGGCCGACGGCGCCCGGGTGCTGGACGTCGGCTGCGGGATCGGCTGGTCCAGCATCTCGCTGGCCAAGGCGTTCCCGTCACTGCGGGTGGACGGGATCGACTCCGACGAGGCCTCGATCGCCGAGGCCCAGCGGCTGGCCGCCGAGGCCGGGGTGGACGGGCGGGCCCGGTTCCGGGTGGTCGACGCGGCCGAGCTGGGGGCGGCCGGCGAGGGCGGCTACGACGCCGCCTTCATCTTCGAGGCCCTGCACGACATGGCCCGTCCGGTCGAGGCCCTGGAGGCGATCCGGGCCCTGCTGGCCGACGACGGGATCGTGATCGTGGCCGACGAGAAGGTCGCCGAGACCTTCACCGCTCCCGGTGACGAGGTCGAGCGGCTCAACTTCGCCTTCAGCTGGTGGCACTGCCTGCCGGCCAGCCGGGCCGAGACCCCCTCGGTGGCCGCCGGCACGGCCCTGCGCCCGGCCACGGTGCGCGAGTGGTCCGACCAGGCCGGCTTCGCCAGCCTGCGGGTGCTGCCGGTCGACCACGACTTCTGGCGCTTCTACCAGCTGTCCGGCTGAGCGTCAGCCGGCCGGGGCGAACGGACCAGCTCAGCCGACCTGGTTCCCCGCCACGTCGAAGCAGAAGCGGCGGGTGTTGCCGACGCCGCCGGTGGCGTCCTGGTCGCGGTACTCCCAGCAGACCTCGGCGAAGGCGAGCGACACCTGCTCGTCGGGGTCGGTGTGCTTGCCGAGGACGGGTGTCAATGCTCCCAGCGGCCCCGGTGGACAACCTCGTTCACGGGCCGGCGGGAGCGGGTGCGGGCCGAGCCCTGTGGGCGGTCGTCGGCCGCCGGCCAGCCGAGGGCGACGGCCCCGACCAGCCGCCGCCCCTGGGGGACCCCGAGG
This sequence comes from Actinomycetes bacterium, assembly GCA_030146615.1. Lineage (GTDB taxonomy): Bacteria > Actinomycetota > CALGFH01 > CALGFH01 > CALGFH01 > CALGFH01. The sequence continues at coordinate 5,701 of JASLBL010000295.1, read as the reverse complement.
TCGCGGAGCAGCGCCTCGGCGCCGTGGAAGACACCGAACCACCAGGCCCCGACGCCCTCGTCGACGGCGGTCAGCAGCATCAGCATCACCGCCATGGCCGCGTCCATGTCCCAGTAGGGGACGGGCCAGCCCTTCTCGGTGTCCATGCCCAGCCCGGCCTTGTCGGGCTCGCCGTAGCGGTCGAGGTAGGCCTGCTTGTCGGAGAGGACGAGCACGATCACCGGCGGCTCGGCGGTGCTGTAGGGCTTGCCGAAGCGCGGGTCGGCGGTCGCCCGCCAGAACCCCCGGACCGCCTCCGGGCCCTCCAGGACCAGCAGGTCAAGGCCCTGACTGAACCCGGCCGAGGGGGCCCGGGTGGCGCTGTGGAGGATGCGGTCCAGCACCTCGGCCGGGAGGGGACGGGGGTCGAAGCGGCGCACCATCCGCCGGCGCCGCATGGCCTCCCGGAGCTCCACGGCTACTGGGTGGCCGCGGCGGCCAGCTCCCGGACCCGGGGCAGCAGGGCCGGGTCGCCGGAGCGGTCCAGCGGGTCCGCCGGGGCCCGGCCCCAGAGGAACAGCAGCAGGTCGGAGGCGTCGCCGTTGACGGTGGCGTCCCCCTGGGCGTGGCCCCGCGCGACCTCGACCCCGGCCGGCAGCAGCCGCAGCTGCCACTCGCCCTCGGTGTCGGTGGCGTGCAGGTGCACCGACTCGCCGCGTCCGCGGACCGGCTCGCCGTCGGTGTGGGGGGCCAGGAACACCTCGAGCAGCTCGGTCACCCCGTCGGCGGCCAGCGCCGCCGGCACCGGCCGGGGGTCGCCGTGGGCGCTCTCGGCGTCGACCCGGTGCACGGCCGTCTCCTGGGCCATGCGCCGGCGCCAGAAGGCGACCGACTGGTCGGGCCGGTGGAAGCTCCACACCCGGGTCTCGGGGTCGGCGTCCTCGAGCACGGTCAGCAGCTCCTCCAGCCCCTGCTTGTACCAGCCGAGCAGCTCCGCCCGGGCCGGAGCCGGCGGCGGCCAGGGGCTGGGCGGCTCGGCCAGGCGGCCCCGGACGATCTCCAGCTTGTGCCGGTGCACCATCCCGGTATGCAGGACCAGGTCGGCCACGGTCCACCCGTCGCACGCCGGCACCGGCGGGTCGAGCCCGCGCCGGGCCGCCGCGGCCAGCGCCGTGCCGTCGTCACGAAGCGCCTGAAGGTAGTCGATCTCGCGCATCCAGGCAGTCTGCCAGAAGGCCGCGACGCCCCGCCTCGGGCCTCAGTCCACCTCGGCCAGGGTCCCGTCCAGGTCGGCCAGGGTGATCCGGGCCGGCACGCGACGGCGGAAGGCGGCCAGGGTGTGGCCGCGGACCCGGTCGATCAGGGGCGGCTCAGCCAGGGTCGCCGGCAGCACCACCCGCTCGGCGTCGAGGACCTCGCAGGCGGCGGCCAGGGCGTCGGGACCGTGGCCGCGAGCCACCCAGGCGGCCCCGTCGAGGCCGAGCTGATGGGCCTCGGCGAGCTGCTCGGCCAGGTACGGCCGGCCCAGGCGGCTGGCCGACCGCTGGTTGAGCAGCGAGCTCCTGGGGTGGCCGCCGTTCCCCCGTGCCCGCTCGTAGGGATCGACCAGGTACAGCTCGGGGGAGCGGTCGAACAGCACCAGCCGGGCCCCCTCCCTGGCCGCGACGGCGAACGCCACCTGGCGGGTCGCCTGGTAGACCGGGTCGAGCCCGTCGTCGGTGGCGGCGAGCACGACCGCCGCCGGCCCGACCCGGTGGCCGGCCCCGGCCGGCAGGTCGAAGGTGAGCTCGGGCTCCTCGCCGGGCTGCTCCTCGCCGACGCCGGCCGGCGCTAGCAGCAGGGGCGGCAGCTCTGCCGGGTCGGCGAAGGGAAGCCCGGCCGTGGCACGCAGCTCGCCGGTCGCGAACGCCACCGCGGCCAGGTCGGCCCGGCACCGGTCGCAGCCGGCCAGATGGGCATGTACGGCCGCCGCCTGCGCGGGCGACAGCTCGCCGCTCAGCAGCGCCGCCAGCTCGTCCTGGAAATGGCCGTTCATGTGCTCGTCTCCGTCCCCGCGGGCCCCTCCGGTTGCAATGCAGGTCATCGTAAACTCCGAACGGCATGGCGGAGGACATCGACCACCACCTCACCCGGCGCTACCTCGACCGGCGGGTCGACGGCCGGATGGTCGCCCTGATCGACCGCGAGCTCGCCGGGGCCAGCTCGGTGCTCGACGTCGGCTGCGGCTCGGGCCTGTACGGTCCCGCCCTGCGCCACCAGGCGGCCACGGTCATCGGCCTCGACCACGACCCCGTCCTGTGCCGCCAGGCCGAAGCCACCGGCGCCTACGACCAGGTCATCTGCGCCCTGGTGACCGATCTGGCCGACCACCTGGACCAGGTCGAGGCCGTCTTCTGCAGCGAGCTCCTCGAGCACATCCCCCGCCACCAGCTCCGAACCACCCTGGAGACACTGGAGTCGGCCGCGGCCGCCAAGCTGGTCATCACGGTCCCCAACCGCCTGTTCCCCCACGCCCACATGGACCCGACCCACGTGCTGCGCTACCGGCTGCGCTCGCTCCTGTCCGAGCTCAACCGCAGCCGCCGGTTCGCCTACTCCCTCCACCCCCTGGGGTTCGCGAGTTCCTGGAGCAGCCGCCCGTGGTGCCGCCCGCTGGACGCAGTGGCCCGGCGGGTCGCGGTGCTCTCGCCGACGGTGCTGTACCTGGGGCGCCGGGTCGATCGGGGAGCCCCGCCTGACCCGGAGCTCGGGCGATAGGCGGGGGTTCGGGGTTGCCGGCGCCGGCCTCGGCCAACGCGCTGGCCCTGCTGCGCTTTCCCGACCGGCGGACCGCCTGGGTGGTCGTGGTTGCCGCCACCCTGGCTGCGCCTGCCGACCGGCTCGAGGAGCGGCTGGCCGGACTGCACCGGGCGGTGCCGATGATCGGGGCGCGCCTGCACGGCGAGACCTGGCACCCGGGTTCGCCGCCGGAGCCGGTGACCGTGGATGGCGACCCGCTCGCCGCCCCCGAACTGGTCGCCCGCTTCGACCTGGCGACCCAGCCTCCGCTCCGAGTGGTTGCCGGGTCGGGCGGAACCCGGCTGGCGGTCGCCTGCCACCACGCCGCGTTCGACGGTCGGAGCCTGGTCGCCCTTCTGGCCACCCTGGTCCGTCCTCAGGGCCATCCGGGCGACCTCCGTCAGCTCTGGCCGCCGCGGCCACCGACGGAGGCTACAGCGGCTGTGGAGGGTGCGAAGGGTGTGGACAACCGGGAGCATCCCAGTTCGCGGTCGGCTACGCTCCCCCTCCGGTCGCCGGAGCTGCTGGGGCTGGTGGGGCGGCTGATCCGGCCGGCTGATCGGGTGGCGCCGTCGCTGGCGCGGCCGGGTCGGGAGGCGCTTGCCGTTGCCGAGGTCGCCCTGGCCGGGCCCGGGATCACCGCCCGACTGGTCTCCGCCGCGGTGGCCGTGGCCGGGGCTCACAACGCACGGCTCGGGTGGCCCTGGCGGCGGGTCGGGATCAACATCGGCCTGGCCGGGGCGGCGGAGGCCGCCGGGGGCCGAGCCTCCATGGGTGAGGCCGGCGGGGAACGGCCTGGCGGGAACCGGGCCGCCGGGGGCACGTCCGCTGCGAACCAGACCCGCGAGGCCGAGGTCCCTGGGAACCAGCTTCCAGGCAACCTCTCGCGGTACCGGCGGATCGACCTCGGACCAGGGGAGGCGGTGGCACCGGCGCTGGAGGCGGCCCTGGCCAGTCCCAGGGAACCGCTGGATCAGGTGTGGTCGCCGCGGTGGGGGTGGGTGCTGGAACCGGTGGTGGGGCGGTTCTCGGATTCGCTGCTGGTGTCCAACCTGGGGCGGCGGGAGGTGCCGGGGGTGACCCGGCTTGAGTTCTTCCCGGTGGCGAGGGGGCGGTCGGCGGTGGCGGTGGGGGCGGTTGGGCTCGCCGGTGGGCCGGCCACCGTGTCGGTGCGGGCCAGGGATCTGTCGTCGGACGATGCCGAGGCGTTGCTGGCCGATCTCGTGGCGCGGCTCGAGGCGGCCGCCTGACCGTCGTCGTGACGGCCGGCGAGGGCGCCGGCCGCGTAGGCGGTCAGCTCGACGGTGCGCATGAGCGCGATCCCGGCCGTCACCCCGGGTTCGGCCAGGAGCTGGCGGCGGTGTCGCCAGGCCGCGCGGGCGGCCGCCCTGGCCTGGGTGGTCAGGGCGCCGGGGTGGGCCCGCCGGTAGGCGAGGAGGCCGCGGCCGTAGTAGTAGCGCTTGCGGGCCAGGCCGCGCAGGGTCAGGCGGCCCTCGTGGTGCAGGATCAGCCCGTCGGCCAGGGCGATCGGCGCCCCGTCGGCGACCATGCGGCGGTGCAGCTCGGCGTCCTCGGTGCCGGTCAGCCAGACCGCGAACCCGCCGCTGTCCCGCAGGTAGCCGGTCCGGATCAGGCGGGGCCACAGCAGATCGGGCTCGTCCCGCAGGCAGCGGCGCTCCAGGGTCCGGCAGCGGGTCCAGAACCCCGGCCCGACCGACTCCTCGGGGATGGCCACCCCGACGGCGCCGGCGGCCTGCCCGGCCAGGACGGCCCGTTCGACGACCTCCGGGGCCAGCTCCATGTCGGCGTCGACGTAGCAGACCCACTCGCCGGTTGCGTGCTCGATGCCGACGTTCCGCTGGGCGCTCCGCTCCGGCCCGCCCCGCAGGGCCACGTCGGCATGGCGGCGGGCCACCGACCAGGTGGCGTCCGAGGAGCCGTTGTCGACCACGATCAGCTCCAGGGCCGGCCAGGTCTGGGCCCGGATCGAGCGTAGGCAGGTCTCGATCGTCCGGCCGGCGTTGCGGGTCGGCACGACCACCGAGACCAGCGCCGTCACCGCCGCTCCTCCGGCGGCGCTGGCAGGGCCGGCGGCACGGCGGGCCCGTCCTCCCGGTCGGCCGGGGCTCCCTCGGCCCGGACCTCGCGGAGGACGCCGATGACCAGCAGGGTCAGGCCGGCCCCGGCGAGGTAGTGGGCGACCAGGTTCCCCTCGACGAACCCGGGCCCGACCTCCTCCACGGCCGGAAGCCCGCCGGCCAGCACGACCAGCGGCATCAGGCCGAGCAGGAGCACGGCCAGGACCAGCAGATCCCTCGGCGCCGGCCGGCTGACCAGGTCGTAGACGACGAACGCGGCCCCGGCGACCAGCCCGACCCCGCCGCCGAACAGCCACAGGGCCCCGACCAGCAGGACCCGCTCCAGCACCGCCCGGAGGCGTGGGGGCGGCCTCATGCCCGCCTCCGGCGGGATCTCTCGGGGCGGGCGGCGCGCCCTCCCCGAACCCCTCCTGGCCGCCAGCCGGCCAGCAGCACGGCCGCCAGGACCAGCCCGGCCGCCGAGGCCAGGAACGCCCAGCGGGCCGCCCGCTGGGGCCCGAAGGCGACCTCGAAGCGGTGGGGTCGCGGGTCGGTGATCCGCCACCCGACCGAGTACCCGTCCAGCAGCAGGGGCGGCCCCAGGTCACGGCCGTCCATGGTGGCCCGCCAGCGCCGGTCGTACCCCTGGCCGGCGACCAGGTAGTAGGGGCCGGAGGCCGCCCCGGCGTGGATCGTCATCCCCGCCGGGGAGCGCCCGGTGACCCGCAGGCCGGCCGGGGCCGGCGCCGCCGCCTCCCGGGCCGCCGGGCCGGGCGAGGAGAGCCCGAGCAGGTCGACCAGCCAGCCGGTGCCGGAGCGGACCCGGTGCGCGCCGGCGCCGAGCCGCACCGGTCCGGCGCAGCCGC
>JASLBL010000269.1 GCA_030146615.1 Actinomycetes bacterium | reverse complement strand
GCCCGATCCCGACACGATCCAACAGCTGCGGGAGCGCGGCGTGACTGTGGAGGCGTTGCCCACCAGCCAGGCCGTGCGCCGCTTCGGTGGGCTCGACCCGGCCCGTGCCGCGGCCGCCCTCCACCTCACCTGCTAACCCGCAGAGCGGTACTAGCGACCCGGTCTGCGAATCCAGGCCGGCATCGGCCAGGACCACAGATCGGCCAGCCGCGGAGCCGCTCAACGGGCCGGCCGCCACCGAGCGATACCATCGTCACGTGAGGTCCGCTGGCTGCTGGGTTGGTGACCTGGCAGGTGTTGTCAGCCGGCGAGACCGGGGAACCAGCGCTCGCGGTGGCCGGACAGGTGCCGGCCGGCGACCAGGTCGAGCACCCGCCGGGCCTCCTCGAAGCGGTCGGCCACCTCGCCGACCACCGCCAAGGCCGGGGAGCCGGCCCGGGCCAGCCGGTACCAGCGCCGACCCAGCAGCTCCAGCAGCGCCACCCCACCGCCGGCACCGGTCTCGCCCGGGGCCAGGCCGGCCGAGCGCAGCAGCCGGGTCGCCTGTACCGGCCCGAGGCCACGGGCGTCGGTGTGGTCGGGGAACACCCCGGTGAGGAACAAGGCCAGATCGCCCAGCCGGCGCCAGACCCCGGGCCGCTCAGTCTGGTCCACGACCTCCAGCAGGGTGGCGAGGCGGACCGGGTCGAGCTCGCTGTAGCGGCGCCGTCGCCAGCCGTGGGCGGTCTGCACCCAGACGCTGCCGCTGGCCACGTGGACGTAGGAGGCGAGCAGCTCAGCCAGGAACAGCCGCCGCGCCGGGGCGGCCAGGAACCCGCGCAGGGCGGGGGCGTCGAAGACGGCGACCCGCCGCCGGGGGCCGCTCCATTCCGGGACGAAGCTGGAGGCCTCCAGGTCGGCGGCGGTCCGGTGCACGGCCAGCGCGAACATCAGGAACGGCGAGGTCCGCAGGAACGGGTCGCCGTGGGGAATGAAGACGGCCTGGTAGGCAGCCGGGTCGGCCAGCAGCGCCTCCACCTGGCCCGGCCCGGCTCGGCGGCCTGTCGCCCGTTCGAGCAGGGCGAGGTCGTCGTGGCGCAGGTGCTCGAGCCAGCGATCCATCTCCCAGCACGCTACCACTGGGAGCGGTCGTCCTCGGCCGACGGCCTCCACCGGTAGCCTCTTCCATGGTTCGGAAGGGCTCGATGGTTGAGGACATGCCGTGGCGAGTGATGGTGCGTGGATGAGCGACCGAATCCGGCTCGGCCGGAGTGATCTCGAGGTGCCAAGGCTGGGCGTTGGGGCGATGACCTGGGGCAGCCCCTCGGGTCGCAGCCGGTGGGGACCGGCCAAGCTGGCCTATGGAGGCACCCCGGGGCCGGAGGAGGAGCGGCGGGCCTTCGAGGCAAGCCAGTCGGCGGGTGTGGACCTCTTCGACACGGCGGCGATGTACAGCGGCGGCGCGTCGGAGCGGCGCCTGGGCGAGCTCTCCGAGGGCAGACAGGTGGTCATCGCCACCAAGTTCCCGCCCGGCTGGCTGTCAACGGCAGAAGCGCTCCCCGATGCGCTGGACCAGAGCCTGGGTCGACTCCGGCGGAGCACCATCGACCTCTACCAACACCACTTCCCTTCCCGTCGCATCCCGATCCCCTCCATGATGGGGTTGATGGCCGACGCGGTCGCAGCGGGGAAGGTCAAGGCGATCGGGGTGAGCAACTATTCCGCACGGCAACTCCGCGTCGCCCATGCGGCGCTGGCCGAGCGGGGGATTCCCCTTGCCTCCAATCAGGTGGAGTACTCCCTGCTGCACCGATCGCCGGAGGTGAATGGGCTGCTGGATGCCTGCCGGGAGCTGGGGGTCACGCTGGTCGCCTACCAGCCGCTGGCGCAGGGAGTCCTCACCGGCAAGTATCGGCCGGGGGATCGGCCCAAGGGGATTCGGCGCTTCGGTCGCTACTTCCGGGGTGACGGTCTCGAGAAGGCGCAGCCGGTCCTGGACCTGCTGGGGGAGATCGGTGAACGCTATTCCAGGTCGCCTGCGCAGGTGGCCCTGCGGTGGCTCATGGAACGGGAGGGTGTGCTGCCAATCCCCGGTGCGAAGAATGGGCGGCAGGCGGCCAGCAATGCCGAAGCGCTCTCCTTCTCGCTGGCTGGTGCAGAGATCGAGGCCCTCGACCGGGCAACGACGCCGTGGCGGAGGTGACCTTGCAGTCGTTCGTGCGTCCTGCCGGTGGCGAGCGGCCTGTCCTCAGGCTGGCCAGGCTCCGGGTGATCACCGATCCTGGTGGCCGACGCATTCCGAGCCACAGGAGGGTCCGATGGCCGAGGAACCCACCGTCCCCAGCCCGCTCGCGGAACCTGTCAACGATTCTGAGACGCCAAGCCGAGTTGTTTACTGAGTCGCCTCCTGTGTCGAATTGGGTGGGTTGATCCACACCGCGGTGGGCAGGGGTTTGGGTGCGGGCGGCCTGCGCACGAAGCGCTCGGGATGGGCCGCGTAGGCGGTGGCCAGCACCCGAGCGCGGGCCTGGTGGAGCTGAGCGGCGTGGCCGTAGTGGACCGCCTCAGGGGTCATCATCGCGATCCCCGAGTGCCGATGCGCTGCGTTGTACCAGCCGAAGAACTGCTGGCAGAACGCCCGGGCGTCCTGGATGGAGCCGAACCGGTCGGGAAAGCCGGGCCGATACTTCAAGGTCTTGAACTGCGCCTCGGAGTACGGGTTGTCGTTGGAGACGTGGGGGCGGGAGTGGGTCTTGGTGACCCCTAGGTCGGCCAGCAGGAACGCGACCGGCTTGGAGGTCATCGAGCTGCCCCGGTCGGCATGCACGGTCAGGGTGCCCGGGGTGATCTGCTGCTTGGCGGTGGTCTCGGCGAGCAGCCGCTCGGCCAACACGGCCTGTTCGGCGTGGGCGACCATCCAGCCGACCACGTACCGGCTGAAGATGTCCAAGATCACGTACAGGTAGTAGTAGGTCCAGGTGGCCGGGCCGAGCAGCCTGGTGATGTCCCAACTCCACAGCTCGGGCCGGGTCGCCAGCAGCTCCGGCCGGGCATGACGAGGGTGGGTGAGCTGGTTGCGTCGCTCCCCGGTCTGCCCAGCGTCGGCCAGGATGCGGTACATGGTCCGCTCCGAGGCGAGGTAGATGCCCTCATCGAGCAGGGTGGCGACCACCTCGGCCGGGGCCAGGTCGACGAACCGGGGCGCGTGCAGCACGGCACGGACGGCTTAGCGTTCAGCGTCCGACAGGGCCCGCGGCGGCCGCGGTCGCGGGCTGCTGGACGCTGGTAGGGCCGGTGGCCGCCGGCGCCGGTAGAGCGTCGCCCGGGAGATCCCCAGCGCCCGGCAGGCCTGGGTAGCACCAAGGTCGGGCGCGACCGCGTCGACGGCGGCCATCAGGTCGCGCTCTGCTGGTCGTCGCTGGCCGGGTCGAGCGGGATCCCCAGCAGCTCGGAGACTTTTCCCTGGATCTCGATGATCCGCTCGGCCCGCGCCAGGCGGCCGCGCAGCCGCTCGTTCTCCCGACGTAGCCGATCCACCTCGACCCGGGCCGGGTCGGCAGGCTTGGGGCCACGCGTGCGCGCCAGGGCCTCCAGTGCGCCAGTCTCGCGCTGGCGGCGCCAGTCGACCAGGTGGGAGGAGTACAGCCGCTCGCGGCGCAGCAGCGCGCCGATCTGGCCCGGCTCGGTGCAGCGATCGGCCTCGCGCAGGATGGCGAGCTTGTACTCGGCGCTGAAGCGTCGCCGCTTGGCCTTCTCGGGCACCTCGGGATCGGGTGGGCTGGGCATGGCCTCAGGATCGACCCTGGTCCGGGGTGCCGTCATCGTCACGGTCATGAGCTGGGGAGTACTCCCTCTCGCCCTCGTCAGTGAATACAGAGGCGGAAGTGTCTCAGCTCATGCTGGCAGGGAGGGTTGACGCGATCGACCTCGAGTCGTTGAGCGACGATGACCTGCAGCGTCTGACCCAACTGCTCATGAGGGAGAGGGAACGACGCATGGGACTGGAGCCCGGCCCCGAAGACCCGCTCTAGCTCCGCACCCGCGATGGCCGCGGAGCGAGGAGCCTGCTCATGACCGGTTCGATCCCTCGACTGCTCGGCGCCGCGGCCGTGGGCGCCGGGGTGGCCGCGGCCGGCTATGTCGGGCTGGTGACCGGCGCCTGCCCACTGGATCTTGGCATCGGCCGGCGGGTCCGGCCGCTCGGCCCACAACTGGTCGACATGGCCGCCCCCCGCGAGGTGGTCTTCGACGTCATCGCCGAGCCGTATCTCGGCCGAGCGCCACGGGCGCTGGCCGACAAGCTCCGGGTGCTGGAACGCGGCAGCGACATGGTGTTGGCCGCCCATTTCACCCCGCTCGGGGGGCGGCTGGGCCTGGTCGCCCAGACGGTGGAGACGGTCCGGTTCACCCGGCCCGAGCGGGTCGACTTCCGGCTGGTCCGCGGGCCGGTTCCCCACGTCGTGGAGGCGTTCGTGCTCGGCGAGCAGGCCGGTGGGGCCGGCACGCGGCTGGTCTA
>JASLBL010000228.1 GCA_030146615.1 Actinomycetes bacterium | reverse complement strand
CGCTTAGGTTGCCACCGCCTGATCTACCTCAAGATGCTCGTCTTGCTTGATAGTCATTGAGCTGCGGGAATGGAGCCCGAGGTCGGATTCGAACCGACGACCTTCCGATTACGAGTCGGATGCGCTACCACTACGCCACTCGGGCTGGATGGGCGCGCCGAACTGGTCGGCGCGAAGGCGGAGTGTACCGAAGGGTCGGGGGGTGGGCCAGGGAGATCGGTCAGGAGGCGGGCTGGCGGGCGCGGCGGAGGAGGATGACCCCAGCAGCGAACACGACCGCGGCGATGGCGAGGAATGCGAGGTCGTAGGGGAGGTTGTTGGGGGCGTTGGCGCGGACCTGGTGGAGGGCGAGGAGCTTGTGCTGGATGGTGCCGTCGTAGAGGTTGAAGCCGCCGGCGCCGAGGAGGACGCCGGCGAGGGCGAGGCGGGGTGGGTCGGGGGAGGTGCGGCGGCGTTCGACCAGCTGGATGACGCCGATGACGAGCAGGGTGGTGCTGAAGAGGTGGAAGAGGCCGTCGGAGACGAGGCCGGCGGTGGGGGTGGAGCGGTCGTAGAAGTGGTGCCAGCCGAGGAGCTGGTGGAGGACGACCTCGTCGAGGGTGCCGGCCAGGCCGATGCCGGTGAGCACGCCGGGCCAGAGCAGGCCTTGACCGCGAGTTTCCGCCATCCTCCACCTCCTGTGGGAGGCGGGTCTCACGCCATCGGGGGATGCAAACCGGTGGTCAGCGGATGGCGAGGCGGTTGATGGGAACGGCCGGGCCGCGGAGGGCGGCCTGGACCGAGAGGAACGCCGCTTCGAGGGTGAGCAGGGGGGCGGCGCCGATGGCCAGGCGGCGGTCGGCCTCCTCGATCGCGGTGGCGGCGCGGAGGGCGGTGGGCGGGTCGATCCTGGCGGCCAGGCGGGTGAACGAACCGGCCTTGTCCGGATGGACCAGGGGCGCCTCGCCCTGGACAGCACCCGCGGGACCCAGGAGGGCGATGTCGCGGTAGGCGCCGAGGAGGTCGGCCAGGGAGTCGCGGATGGCGTCGAAGCGGACCCGGCGGAGCTCGCGGCGGTGGCGGGTCTCCAGGCGCTTGCGGAGGGCGCCGGTGCCGCGGCCGGTGCCGAAGGCCTCCTCGAGCTCGGCGACCTCGCGTTCCTGGCGGAGCTTGGCGGCGGCGGCGACCTCGTCGGCGATGGCGACCACGGTGGCGGCGGCGGCCAGGGCGTCGGAGGGCTGGCCGCTGGCCAGGCGTTCGGTGAGGTCGAGGACGGTCGAGCGGCGGGTGCGGGTGGCCTCGTCGGTCAGCAGGGCCCGGGCCCGGCCGAGGCGGCCGTGGCTGGCCGCGGCCGCCCAGGCGGTCTGGTCGGGGGCGAGCTGGAGGTCGTCGCCGAGGGCGGCGGTCAGCTCGGCCAGCGACAGGCTGACGAACGGGAGCGTGCGGGCCCGCGAGGGGACGGTGCCGACCAGGGCCTCGGCGCTGCGGACGACCAGCACGAACACCACCTCGGGGGGTGGCTCCTCGAGGACCTTGAGGAGGGCGTTGGCGGCGGCCTCGGTCATCCGGTCCGCCTCGTCGAGGATGAACACGGCGATCCGGGCCTCGTGGTGGGTCCGGGAGGCCTCCTCGCGAACGGCCCGGACGTCCTCGACCAGGAGGTTGTCGCCCTCGGGGACGATCAGGTGGACGTCGGGGTGGACGCCCCGGAGGATCCGCCGGCAGGTGTCGCAGGTGCCGTCGCCGCCAGCCGGGCAGTTGAGGGCGGCGGCGAACACCCGGGCCGTGTGGAGCTTGCCGATCCCGGGCGGGCCGGTGAACAGCCAGGCGTGGGTGACCCGGTCGCCGGCCACGGCGTCCTTGAGCATGGCCACCGCCTCGTCGTGCCCGACGACCATGTCCCAGATCGAGCTCATGCCTGCTCCAGGAGCGGGAGGACGGCCGCCTGGACCCGGGCGGCGACCTCGCCGACGGGGGCGGCGGCGGCGACCACAACGAAGCGCCCGGGGTCGGCGGCGGCCAGGTCGCAGAAGGCCTGCCGGACCCGCCGGTGGAAGCCGAGGTCCTGGGCCTCGATGCGGTCCAGCGCCCCGGCCCGGCGGCCCAGCCCGGCGGCTGGGTCGAGGTCGAGCAGCACCACCACGTCGGGCAGCAGGCCGCCGGTGGCGAACCGGTTGACCTCCTCGACCGGGCCCCGGCCGAGCCCGCGGGCGGCGCCCTGGTAGGCCAGGGAGGAGTCCAGGTAGCGGTCGCACAGCACATGAGCGCCCCGCTCCAGGGCCGGGCGGATCACCTCGGCGACCAGCTCGGCCCGGGCGGCCGCGAACAGCAGGGCCTCGGCCCGCGGGCCCAGCTCCACCTCGGGGTCGAGCAGCAGGGCCCGGACCCGCTCCCCCGCCGGCGTGCCGCCCGGCTCGCGGGTCACGACAACCTCGCGGTCGCGGCCCTCCACGGCCTGGCGGAGCAGCTCCACCTGGGTCGACTTGCCGGACCCCTCGACCCCCTCGAAGGCGATCAGGCGGCCCCGGTCACCCATGGCAGGACCGCGGTCAGACGCTGACCAGCTCGGACACCCGGACCTGGGTGCCGCACTTGGCGCAGGTGGCGGTGTCCGGGTCCTTGTCGGGGGCGAGCAGGCTGCCGCAGCTCGGGCAGGGCTGGGACAGGGGCGCCTGCCAGAGGGCGAAGTCGCAGTCCGGGTAGCGGTTGCAGCTGTAGAAGGTCTTGCCGCGCTTGGTCCGCTTGGAGACGATCTCGCCCTGCCCGCACTTGGGGCAGGTCCCATACGACTGCTCGCCGAGGTTCTTGATGCCGCGGCACTTGGGGTAGTCGGAGCAGCCCAGGAACGGCCCGAAGCGGCCGCTGCGCTTGATCATCGGCTTGCCGCACTTGGGGCAGGGCACGTCGGTCAGCTCGGGCTCGGCCTGCTCGGCGGCCTGCTCGGCCGACTGGTTGGCGTTGCGCCGGTACTTGCAGTCCGGGTAGCGGCTGCAGGACAGGAACCAGCCGTAGCGGCCCCACTTGCGGACCAGCTTGGCCCCGGTCTCCTCGCCGCAGGTGGGGCAGACCTCGTCGGTCGCCTCCTCGGGCCGCGAGACCTTCTCCTGACGCTCGGCGATGGTGCCCTCGACCTCCTCGAAGAAGGTCTTGACGAGCGGCTCCCACGGCTTGGCGCCGCTGGCGATGCGGTCCAGGTCCTCCTCCATCTCGGCGGTGAAGCCGAGGTCGATGACCTTGGGGAACACGTCGGCAAGCAGGTCGGTGACGACGATGCCGACGTCCTCGGGGTGGAACCGCTTGCGGTCCAGCCGCACGTACTTGCGGTCCATCAGGGTCGAGATGGTCGGCGAGTAGGTCGACGGCCGGCCGATGCCGTGCTCCTCCAGCGCCTTGACCAGGCTGGCCTCGGTGTAGCGGGGCGGCGGCTCGGTGAAGTGCTGCTCGGGGGTGAGCTCGACGAGCCGCAGCACCTGGCCGACGGTCAGCTCGGGCAGGGTGCCGGCCTCCTCCTCGGCGTCGTCGTCGCGGCCCTCCAGGTACACGCGGACGAACCCGTCGAAGCGCAGCACCGACCCGGTGGCCCGGAAGATCAGGTCCTCAGCCGGGGGGCTACCGCTTCGCTCCATGAGCCCCCCGGACCCCTCGGCCTTGATGTTGACGCTGGTCTGGTCGTACAGGGCCTGGGCCATCTGGGAGGCGATGGCCCGCTTCCAGATCAGGTCGTACAGCCGGCGCTGGGCCGGGTCGAGGTGGGCGGCGACCGCCTCGGGGGTGCGGGCGACCGCGGTCGGCCGGATCCCCTCGTGGGCCTCCTGGGCCTGCTTGGCCTTGGCCTTGTACTGGGTGCGCTTGACGTAGTTGGGGCCGTAGCGCTCGGCGACCAGGCTGGCGATGTCGTCCTGGGCGGCCTGGGACAGGGCCGGGGAGTCGGTCCGCATATAGGTGATGAGCCCGACCGAGCCCTCGCCCGGCAGGTCGATGCCCTCGTACAGCTGCTGGGCCACGGCCATGGTCCGCTTGGAGGAGAACCCGAGCTTGCGGGAGGCCTCCTGCTGGAGGGTCGAGGTGATGAACGGGGGCGCGGCGCTGCGCTTGCGCTCGCTCTTGTTGACCTCGGCGACCGTCCAGGCGGCGGCCCGCGACGCCTCGGCGGCGGCGGTGGCCGAGCCCTCGTCGCCGAGGACGAACTTCTGCTTCTCGCCCACCGGGTAGCGGGCGTGGACGGCCTCCTTGGCCTCGGTGGCCAGGTCGGCCTCGAGGCTCCAGTACTCGCGGGCCTGGAAGGCGTCGATCTCGCGCTCGCGGTCGACGATCATCTTCAGCGCGGCCGACTGGACCCGGCCGGCGGACAGGCCGGCCCGGACCTTGCGCCACAGCACCGGCGACAGCTTGTAGCCGACGATCCGGTCGACCACGCGGCGGGCCTGCTGGGCGTCGACCAGGCGGTCGTCGATGTCCCGGGGGTCGGCGAAGGCCCGCCGGACGGCGTCGGCGGTGATCTCGGTGAAGGTGACCCGCCGGGTCGAGGCGGCGGCCAGCTTGGCCGCCTCGGCGATGTGCCAGGCGATCGCCTCGCCCTCGCGGTCGGGGTCGGTGGCCAGGAACACCTGGTCGGCCGCCCTGGCGGCCTTGCGGATGCTGGAGACGACCTTCTTGCCCTTCTGGGTCACCTCGTAGGTGACGGAGACACCGCCGTTGATGTCCACGGCAAAGTCGGACTTGGGCAGGTCACGGACGTGGCCCATGGAGGCGACCACGTCGTAGTCCTTGCCCAGGTACTTGCCGATGGTCTTCGCCTTGGCCGGCGACTCGACCACGACCAGGTTGCGTGCCAATGGAGATCCTTTGTTCATCGTGGGGAGATCGGGCGGAACGGCGTAGTGTTGCCGGCCGCCCGCCTGTTCTGTCAAGGCAGGAACAGCCTCCCGTATTCCCGACGACCCTACACCGGGCCGTCCACAGCCCCCCATCGACGGGATCAGCCTCGCGAGGGCACCGGCGCTCTTGGGGGGTCGTGGGGGGAGCGAGCTCCCCCCACATGGACCAGGGACCGCGGTCGTGGACCGCCGCTCAAGAGACCGAGCGCTCGGTCGGATGAGGCTCCGGCTGGTTCGGCAGGGACGGCTCGCCGGACGGCGTGGCCAGCACGACCCCGCCGAGGCGGTTGGAGCGCCACAGGGCCCAGCCGAGCAGGGCGACGGCCACCGCCGCGATCGCGAACCGCAGCAGCTCGTCGTCGCCCAGGGCGACCACGGTCGGGGCGATCAGCACCGCGACCAGGTTCATCACCTTGATCAGCGGGTTCAGGGCCGGGCCGGCGGTGTCCTTGAACGGGTCGCCGACGGTGTCGCCGATCACGGTCGCCTTGTGGGGCTCGGAGTTCTTGCCGCCGTGGTGGCCGTCCTCGACGAACTTCTTGGCGTTGTCCCAGGCCCCGCCGGACACCGACAGCATCACGGCCAGCAGCTGCCCGGTGAGGATGGCCCCGGCCAGGTAGGCGCCGAGGGCGGCCGACCCGAACAGGAACCCGGTGGCGATCGGGGCCAGCACGGCCAGCAGCCCCGGGGTCAGCAGCTCGCGCAGCGAGTCCTTGGTGCAGATGTCGACCACGGCGCCGTAGTCGGGCCGCTCCTCGTAGGTCATGATCCCGGGGTGCTCGCGGAACTGCTTGCGGACCTCGAACACCACCCGGCCGGCGGCCCGGCCCACGGCCCGGATCGCCTGGGCCGAGAACATGAACGCCACCGAGCCGCCGATCAGCAGGCCGACCAGCACGCCGGGCTGCTCGATCGGGATGTCGACCTCCTCGAGGGCGACGCCGGCGTTCAGCAGGGCCTGCCGGAACGAGCCGAACAGGCTGGTCGCGGCCAGCACGGCGGTGGCGATGGCCACGCCCTTGGTGATCGCCTTGGTGGTGTTGCCGACCGCGTCAAGGGAGGTCAGCACCTCGGCCCCCCGCGGCCCGACGTCGCCGGACATCTCGGCGATGCCCTGGGCGTTGTCGCTGATCGGCCCGAAGGTGTCCATGGACACGACCACGCCGACGGTGGTGAGCATGCCCATGCCGGCCAGCGAGATCATGTAGAGCTGGAAGTCGAGGCCCTCGCCGCTGCCAATGATCACGGCCCCGACGATCGCGCCGACGACGGCCAGGATGGCGTACACCGACGCCTCCAGGCCGGTGGAGAAGCCGGACAGGATGGTGGTCGCCGGCCCGGTCTCCGACGCCTCGGCGATCTCCTGCACCGGCTTGTACTCGGTGGCGGTGTAGTAGGAGGTCATCAGCTGGATCACGGTCGAAAGGGCGAGGCCGAGGGCGACCGCGGCCACCGGCCGCCAGTCCTCGACGTAGACGATCGAGGCGACCCCGACCAGGACCAGCGAGATGCCGGCCGAGGCGAAGAACCCGCGGTTGATGGTCCGCATGCCGCTCTCGGTCTCCGAACGCGGCCGGACCAGGTAGATCCCGGCGATCGAGGAGACGATCCCGATGGCCTGCACGACCAGCGGGAACAGCAGGCCGACCTCGGGGCGGTCGGGGAAGGCGGCCAGGCCGAGGACGATGGCCGCGACCAGGGTGACCTCGAAGGACTCGAACAGGTCGGCGGCCATCCCGGCGCAGTCGCCGACGTTGTCGCCGACGTTGTCGGCGATCACGGCCGCGTTGCGGGGGTCGTCCTCGGGGATGGACTTTTCGACCTTGCCGACCAGGTCGGCCCCGACGTCGGCGGCCTTGGTGAAGATGCCCCCGCCGACCCGCATGAACATGGCCAGCAGGGCCGCCCCGAAGCCGAAGCCGAACAGCACGCTGGCCGCGTCGCCCTGGAAGACGAGGACGACCCCGGCGGCGCCGAGCAGCCCCAGGCCGACCACGAACATGCCGGCCACCCCGCCGGCCCGGAAGGCGATCGGCATGGCCTTGAGCAGCCCGCCCTGGTCGGCGGCGGCCGCGACCCGCACGTTGGCCCGCACGGCCAGCTGCATGCCGGTGTAGCCGGCCAGGGCCGAGAAGACGGCCCCGACCAGGAAGGCGACCGAGCGGCCGACCCGGACCGCCCCCGAGTCGGTCTCCAGCAGCAGCAGGAGGAAGAACAGCAGGACCACGAACACGGCCAGGGTGCGGAACTGGCGGCTCAGGTAGGCGCGGCTGCCCTCCTGGATGGCGCGGGCGATCTCGCGCATCTTGTCGGTGCCCTGGTCGGCGGCCAGCACCTGCCTGACCAGGACGAACGCAACCAGCAGGGCGAGCAGACAGACCGCCATGATGGCGAACAGGGTCAGGTTCTCCCCGGAGCCGAACTCGACGTCGGCGCTTGCCTCCTGCGCCAGCAGCCGTACTGGGCTCATCAGACCTCCTCGACGCCCCAGCGCTGGGGCGTTGGATCAAGCCCGGGGTCCAGGCCGAGGCCCTGGACGGTTCGAGCGGAAAATGTCGAGCGCGGGCCCCGGCCCGGCGTCGTCCGAGGTGCCTGCCCAGGGAACCGGCCGTCCCGCGAGCCCGCGAGGATTGGGCGGATCATAGCTACGGGCCGGAGAACCGGGCAACCCGTGAAAAGGTTGCCGACGCCTCAAGTCAGGGGAGGCGGCAGGTCGTCGCCGGGACCGGGGCCGAGCCCCTGGGGGCCGCGGCGCAGCCAGAAGCTGGTCCGGTTGCCGCCGCCGTCCAGGGTCGAGGTCTTGAGGTCGTCGACCAGCGCCCCGACCAGGGCCAGGCCGAGCTCGCGGTCGTCGACGTCGCCGTCGGCGCCGTCCCCGGGGCCGCCGGAGGCGGCCGGGGCCCGGTCGCGGACCTCGATGCCGAAGCGGTCGGGCGCCTCAACCAGGTCGACCTCGATCGGGTCGGGCAGCCCGGCCCGGGTGAGGTCGCCGACCGCGACCGCGCAGGTCTCGGAGACGGCCACCTTGAGGTCCTCGATGCCCTCCTCGCCCATCCCCGCCTTGCGGGCGACGATGCCGACGACCAGGCGGATCGTGCCCAGCAGCCGGGCCTCCGGCGGGAAGGCCAGGCGGACGGTGGCCGGCGTGCCGCCGGCGTCGGCATCCACGGCCGTGGGCTACTCGGCCGGGGCCGAGATCGCGTCGGCGACCGAGCTGTGGATCGGGAAGACCTTGGTCAGCCCGGTGATCCGGAAGATCTTGAGGATCTTCTCCTGGGTGCAGACCAGTTGCAGCGAGCCGTCGTGGTTGCGGACTCGCTTGAGCCCTCCGACCAGCACCCCGAGCCCGGTCGAGTCCAGGAAGTCGACCTTCTCCAGGTCGACGACGATGTGGTAGGACCCGTCGCTGACCAGCTCGATGAGCTGCTCGCGCAGCTTCGGCGCGGTGTAGACGTCGATCTCGCCGGCCACTTCGAGCACCGAGTGGTCGCCATCCTTGCGCACGTTGAGGTCGAGATCCATCCTCTCTCCAGTCTCGCGGGCTGAGGACGTGCAACCATAGGCCGCCGAGGCGTCTCCGAGCAACGTCAGGGGGGTTTGGTAGCCTACGCCGCGCTCGGCAAACCTCCTCCCGAGAACAGGTGATCGTGGCGGCGCGCAGCAGACCGAGGCTCCGGATGGCCGGCCTGGCCGGCGTTCTCGCAGGCGTCCTGGTGGCCGGCGGCTGCACCTCGGGTGGCGGATCGGAGGGGGACGGGGCGACGCCCGGGTCCCCGACCACCGCGGCCGGCCCCGCCGAGCTCGAGGTGAAGCTGGTCACCATGGCCAAGGTGCCCCCGGGCGGCCCCGACGCCAAGCGCGCGGCCCAGCAGGCCGCCCCGGGGCTGGAGCGGTTCCTGGACCGCTACCTGACCGCCGCCTTCGTGGACGCGGCCGGGGGCGAGGGCGGCTGGAAGGGCCTCATCGGGCTGTTCGACAAGCCGGTCAGGGCGTCGGCCCGCAAGCAACTCGACGCCCTCTCCCTTGGCGCGGACGCGGCCAAGGTCCGCGACGTCCGGCCCGGCCGGGCCAGCGCCCGGGCGGTGGTCCTGTTCGGGGAGCGGCGACCGGCGGCGGCCACCGTCCGGCTTGCCTTCGACGGCACCGCCGACACCGCCCAGGGCAGCGGGCAGGTCCACCTCCGGTCGGTGCTCCAGCTGCTCGCCACGGGCGAGGGCTGGCGGATCGCCGCCTTCGACAGCCGCACGGGGCCGCCCAAGTGACCCGCGTTCGCCGCAGGGCCCTGACCTGGCTGGCCGCCCTGGCGCTGGTGGCGGCGCTGGTCGCCGGCCTGGTGGTGGCGGCCTCGCCCCGGCAACCGGCCACCGCCCAGGACGCCCCGGCGGTCACGGTCCAGCGGGCCCATGCCGGCTCGGCCACGCCGACCCTGAAGCGGCGGGTCGTGCTCCTGACGATCGGGTCGGACGCGGGGGCGCCCAAGTTCGGCCGCGGCGGGTCGATGGAGAGCGGCCGCGCCGACGCCCTCCAGCTGGTGGTCGTCGACACCGTCAAACGGCGCGCGGCCATCCTCAGCTTCCCCCGCGACAGCTACGTGCCCATCCCCGGGCACGGCACCAACAAGATCAACGCCGCCATGTCCTTCGGTGGCCCGCGGCTCCTGGTCGCCACCTTCGAGCAGCTCACCGGCCTGACCATCGACTACTACGCGCTGACCTCGTTCGACGGCCTGACCAACATCGTCAACAAGGTCGGCAAGGTCCAGGTCAACGTGGACATGAACCTGCGCGACCGCTTCGCCGGGGCCTTCCTGGACAAGGGGAAGCGCAACCTCACCGGCGGCCAGGCGCTCGCCTACGCCCGCGCCCGCAAGACCCTGCCCGGGGGCGACTTCGATCGCTCCCGCCACCAGGGCCAGCTGCTCCTGGGCGGCCTCGGCACCTTCCAGCGCCAGGTCGCCGAGGACCCGGCCAAGGTCATGACCTGGCTCGGGGTCATCCGCGACGAGGTCAAGACCGACCTGCCGTTCCCAGAGCTGCTGCGCCTGGCCCTGCTGGCCACCGACGTCCCGGCCCGCAACGTCAAGAACATCCCGGTGCCGGCCGTCGCCGGTAGCGCCGGCGGGGCCTCGGTGGTCCGCCTCCTGCCCGGGGCCTACTCGCTGTTCGGCCGCCTGCGCGCCGGCAAGCTGAGCTGACCCGCCGGGTCGCGGCCCCGTCCGGGGTGTCGAGGGGCGCGGTTACCATGGGCGCGTGGACGACCCTGTCGGGCTGGTGGACGACCTCACCGGCGACCCCGACTACCGTGGCCAGCTCGTGCACTTGGAGCGCCTGCCGGCACGGCTGGCGCGGCTGGCCGACCCGCCGGACGACCTGCCAGAGGTGGTCCGCTCGCGGCTGGCCGCGCGGGGCCTGACCAAGCTCTGGTCGCACCAGGCGGCGGCGGTGTCCCTGGCCCGCGCCGGCCGTAACGTGGTCGTGGCCACCGGGACCGCCTCCGGCAAGAGCCTCTGCTACCAGCTCCCGGTGTTCGACGCCCTGCTCGGCGAGGGCCACCGCACCGCCCTGTACCTCTCCCCCACCAAGGCCCTGGCCCGCGACCAGCTCCGCGCCGTCCGCTCGTTCGCGCTCGCCGGGGTCAGGGCGTCGGCCTACGACGGCGACACCCCGTCGGCCGACCGGCCGATGATCCGGCGCAGCGCCAACCTGGTGCTGACCAACCCGGACATGCTCCACCGGGGCATCCTGCCCGGCCACGAGCGCTGGGCGGCCTTCCTCGGCCGGCTCGCCTACGTGGTCGTGGACGAGGCCCACACCCTGCGAGGGGTGTTCGGCTCGCATGTGGCCGCGATTCTGCGGCGCCTGCGCCGCCTGGCCGCCCGGTACGGGGCCAGCCCGACGTTCGTGCTCGCCTCGGCCACTCTCGGCAACCCGGCCGAGCTGGCCACCCGGCTGACCGGCCTGCCCGTCGAGGCGGTCACCGAGGACGGCTCCCCGCGCGGCCCGGTGTCCTTCGCCCTCTGGGAGCCGCCGCTGCTGGACGAGACCACCGGCCTGCGCCGCAGCGCCAACACCGAATCGGCCACCTGGCTGGCCGCCGCCGTCGAGGCCGGGGTGCGGACCCTGTGCTTCACCCGCTCCCGCAAGTCTGCCGAGCTGGTCGCCACCTTCGCCCGGCACCGGGTCGCCGAGGTCGACCGCCGCCTGGCCGGCCGGGTCCGCGCCTATCGGGCCGGCTACCTGGCCGAGGAGCGGCGCCAGCTTGAGCAGGGCCTCGTCTCGGGCCGGCTGCTCGGGCTGGCCACGACCAACGCCCTCGAGCTCGGCATGGACGTGGGCGGCCTGGACGCGGTCGTGCTCAACGGCTACCCGGGCACGGTGGCCTCGATGTGGCAGCAGGCCGGCCGGGCCGGCCGCCAGGGCGAGCCGTCCCTGGCCGTGCTGGTCGGCAAGGACGACCCGCTGGACGCCTACCTGCTGCACCATCCCGGTGACCTGTTCGGCCGCCCGCACGAGGCCGCCCTGGTCGACCCCGGCAACCCGTATGTGCTCGCGCCCCACCTGCTGTGTGCCGCCTTCGAGGCGCCGCTGACCGACCGGGACATGGAGCTGTTCGGGGGCGACGGGGCGCGCGCCCTGGCCGAGGCCCTGGAGGCCGAGGGGGCATTGCGCCGCCGCCGCGACGGCCTGCGCCCCGGCTCCGGTCTCAGCGAGGCCGACCAGGTCGACATCCGCAACGCCGGCGGCAGCCCGGTCACTATCGTCGCCGCCGACTCGGGCCAGGTCATCGGCACCGTCGACCGGGCCCGGGCCCCCTCGACCGTCCACCGGGGCGCCGTCTACCTCCACCAGGGCGAGCACTTCCGGGTGGTGGAGCTCGATCTGGAGACCGGCGACGCCCTGGTCGAGGGGGCCAAGGGCGACGAGTACACCCAGGCCCGCAGCGACATCGACGTGACCGTGGTCGAGCCGACCCGCCAGGTCGAGCTCCCCCGCTCGACCCTCTGGCTCGGCCGGGTTGACGTCTCCGAGCAGGTGGTCGGCTACGAGCGCCGCCGAGTCGGGACCAGCGAGCTGCTCGGCTACGAGGACCTCGACCTGCCCCCGGCCCGCCTCCAGACCGTCGCCTACTGGTACACGCTGTCGCCCGCCCTGCTCGACGCCGCCGCCCTCGACCAGCGGGACATCCCCGGCGCCGCCCACGCCGCCGAGCACGCCCAGATCGGCCTGCTCCCCCTGTTCGCCATGTGCGACCGCTGGGACATCGGCGGCCTCTCCACCGCCTGGCACCCCGACACCGGCGCCGCTACCATCTTCGTCTACGACGGCTACCCCGGCGGCGCCGGCATCGCCGAGGTCGGCCACCGCCGAGCCTCGGAGCACCTCCGTGCCACCCGCGACACCGTCGCCTCCTGCCCCTGCGACACCGGCTGCCCCTCCTGCGTCCAGTCCCCCAAATGCGGCAACGGCAACAACCCCCTGGACAAGGCGGGCGCGGTCCGGCTGTTGGACGAGCTCCTCGCTGACCTGGGGGCGGTGCCGGCGGTGGGTCCGGCGGTTGGAGGGGTGGGTCGGTGAGGTGGAGGCGCGGGCGGCGGGGTCGGGTCGCGGGCCGCGGTGTGCCGGGTGAGCGCTCCATGGCGGCCGTGGCACCCGGAGCTGAGGGATGAGGATGTATGTGGGGGTGGCCGGCGCGTCCGGGGCGGAACCGGCGCTGCTCGACCAGGCTGAGGTCATCGGCCGGCGGCTGGCCGAAGGTGGCGCGATCGTGGTCTGCGGCGGCGGGCCCGGCGTCATGGCGGCGGTGTGCCATGGCGCCCAGTCGGCCGGCGGCACCACCGTCGGCCTCCTCCCCGGCCTCGACCGCGCCGAGGGCAACCCGCACCTCACGATCTCCATCCCCACCGGCCTCGGCCAGGGCCGCAATCTCCTCCTGGTCCGCTCCAGCGACGCGCTGATCGCCGTGGGCGGCGGCTTCGGCACCCTCTCCGAGATCGCCCTCGCCCTCCGCACCAGCACCCCGGTGATCGGCCTCGCCACCTGGTCCCTCCAGCTCGACGACCAGCAGGTCGACGCCTTCCCCGTGGCCGGCGACCCCGACACCGCCGCCCAGCTCGCCCTCGAAGCCGCCAGGTCACGTCGCCCCAGTCCCCAACGCGAGGGCTGAGCGCTCGATCCGCCGGCGGCGGGAGCTTGCCCCGTTTGGTGGTGCGAGTCGCGGGGCAGCTAGAGGGCGAAGACTTGCACCATGAACTGACTCCTCAGGAGGCACCGAGATGGCCATACTCTTCCTGTTGCTCGCCTTCCTGGTCGCGGTCGTGGTCGCCGCCGCCGGCCTCGAGAACACCACCGAAAGCTCCGCCACCCTGTTCAATCGTTCCTTCGACCAGCTCACCGACGGACAGCTGCTGGTCGTGTTCGCCGGGCTCGGCTTCCTGGTCGCGTTGTTCCTGTTCCTCGCCTTCGGGGCCTCCAGGACGCGGCGCTCGCGGCGCAAGGAGCTGAAGTCGCGCCGCCGCGACGCCGAGGGCCGGGTCGACGAGCTGGAGCGTGAGAACAGCCGCCTCCACCAGGAGCTGACCAGCACCCGCGAGGAGCTGGAGTCGGTCGAGCGCAGCCGGACCGATGCCGTCGCCGAGCGCGACCGGGCCGAGGCCACCGCCGACAGTGTCCGCTCGAACCCCGCCGCCAACCGCGATCAGGCCGCCGTCGCCACCGCGGCGCACGACCGCACCGGCGCAACCGCCATCGACGACCAGGCCCGGGCCAACCGCCCACCGGTCCACGATCCCGCCGTCGCCCCGCCGCCCGAGCCCGCCAGCGCCCGCCGCGAACGCCTCGACGACCGCACCGATACCTCCCCACTCCGCGACGAGCACGCCCGCGCGGCGGACGAGCATGCCCGCGCCGCCGACGAGCACGCCCGCGCCGCCGACGAGGAGACCCGCCGCCGCTGACGGTCGGTCGGTCCAGGACGTCGTCTGGAGTCGGCCGTCATGAGGTCGGGGCCGTCGGGAGCTTGGAGTCGTCAGGAGGCGGGGTGGTCAGAGGTCGGGAGTCGTCAGGAGTTGGGCCGTCAGGAGTCGCGGGGCGCCTTCGGCAACGGAGTCGCCCGAACCTCGGCGGTCGCTGATGGGCCATCTCGTCCCGCGCGTGCATCCTCATGCCCGCTCTTGGTCGCCCCGGTAGGCGGATGCCCAACCGCCAGGCAAGGCGCACCGACCAGATCGCGGACCGCGGTGGAGGCATCCGAGCATGACCCAGAAGGATCGGGACCTGCTCCGGTCCATCTTCGACCAGGATGCCGAGCGGTACGACCGAGCGCGGCCGGGATATCCGTCGGCGTTGTTCGACGACCTGGCTGACCTGACGGCGATCGGGCCCGGTTCCCGGGTCCTGGAGATCGGCCCCGGAACAGGGCAGGCCACCCTTCCGCTCGCCCAGCGGGGTTGCCAGGTCGTCGCCGTGGAACTGGGCGCGGACCTGGCCGCCATCGCCCGGCGCAACCTGGCCCGCTTCCCCAAGGTCGAGGTCGTCACCGCCGCGTTCGAGGACTGGCCGCTCCCCCCGGAGCCCTTCGACCTCGTCCTGGCCGCGACCGCGTTCCACTGGATCGACCCCTCCGTGCGGACCGAAAAGGTCGCCGACGCCCTCCGAC
>JASLBL010000210.1 GCA_030146615.1 Actinomycetes bacterium | reverse complement strand
CTCGAACCGGCCCGGGCGGCGGCCGCCGCCGCCGGGGCCGGTTCGAGCTGGCGGCTGGGCCAGCCGCTGCGCCGCCCGACCAGGGCGACCAGGCAGGGGACGAGCAGGGAGCGGACCACGAAGGCGTCGAGCAGGATGCCGACGAACATGGCGAAGGCGAACTCCCGGAACGGCTCCAGGGGGACCAGGGCGAGCAGGCCGAAGCTGGCCGCCAGGGTCAGGCCGGCGGCGGCGATGGCCCGGGTCGAGCGGGGTACGGCGACCACGATCGCCTCCTTGAGCGGCCGCTGCCGGGCCTCCTCCCAGATGGCCCCGACCCCGAAGATGTTGTAGTCGGAGCCGAGGGCGACCAGCAGCACCGCGGAGGCGAAGGGCACGTAGAAGGTGACCCCGTCGTGGCCGAGGAGGCCCTCGAACACCAGGATGGTCAGCCCCAGGGATGCGCCCAGGGCGAGCACGCTGGTGGCCAGCAGGTACACCGGCGCGACCAGGGCGCGCAGGTAGATGACCAGCAGCAGCAGGTCGACCAGGACGGCCGCCAGGGCGATGCGGCCCAGGTCGCTGCGGGTCTGGCGGACGATCGCCTCGGCCAGGGCGGTGTCGCCGGCGAAGCTGGCGGTGGCGCCGCCCAGGCCGGCCTGCTCCAGCAGCTCCGGGGCCCGGTCGCGGAGGGCGCCGACCTGGTCGATCGCGGTCGAGCCGAGCGGGTCCTTGTCCAGCACGAGCACGAACCGGGCCGCGTCGCCCTCCCGTGACAGCACGGCCCCCAGCACCAGCGGGGTGAGCTGCTCGCGGGGGCCGACCACGGCGGCCACGTCGGGCTGGCGCTCCAGCAGGTCCTGGAACCTGGCCAGGGCGCCGCGCTGGCGGGTGATGCCCGGTTCGGAGACCACGACCACGGTGGGGGAGAGGATGCCGGGGGAGAACCCATTGGCGGCGGCCTCGGCCGCCCGCTGCTCCTCGCTGTCCTCGGGCAGCGAGCGGACGATGGTCAGGGCAAGGTCGGTGCCGCGCAGCGGCAGCGACGCCGCCCCCAGCACCAGGACGGTGCCGGCGACCACCAGCAGGGCGACCTTCGGGGTGATCATCCGGCGTACCGCCCGCTCCTGCCGGGTGGTCCGGCGGGCCGCGGCCGCCTGGCGGGCCGAGTAGCGGTCGCCGCCCGGCCGGGGGGGCCGGCTTGGCCAGAACACGACCCGGCCGGCGATGGCCAGCAGGGCCGGGATCAGGGTCACGGCCACGACCAGGCCGACCACGATGGTGAGGGCCATCCCGGGGCCGAAGGCCTGGAACAGCTCCAACTCGGCGGCGAGCAGAGCGGCGGTGCCGGCGGCCACGGTCAGCCCGGCCGCGACCACGATCGGCCCGACCTCGCCGGTGGCCCGGGCCGCGGCCTCCAGCGGCCGGTCGCCGTCGCGTAGCCGGTGCTGCATGGCCGACAAGTAGAAGATGGCGTAGTCGGTGACGATGCCGAGCAGCAGCGCCACCATCAGCGGCTCCAGCTCGCTGGGCACGGCCACCCCGATCAACCTGCCCAGCCAGGCCACCGCCCGCACCGACACCAGGTAGGCCACCCCGGCCGCGGCCAGGCAGATCAGCGGCGCCCCGACGGCCCGGTAGTTGAGCCCCACGATAAGCACGATGACGGCCAGAGTGGCCGCCTCGATAAGGGGCAGGCTGTGCTCGATGGTACGGGCCTGGGCGAGCCGGCCGGGCACGGCCCCGGTCACCCCGACCAGGTGGTCGTCAGGTTCGTTCACGTGGGTGCGGGCGAACCGGCGGGCCAGGTCAGTCTGCTCGGCGAAGCCCATGCGGGGGTCGAAGAACAGTAAGGTGATGGCGGTGGTGTTGGCCTCCCGGCTGCCGGGCACCACTCCACCGGTGTTGATCAGCGGCAGGGCGCCGCCGATGCGGTCCAGCTCCGGGTAGCCGTGCTGGGTCAGCCGGGCCGCCCGGTTCACGATCTCGGCCTGCTTGAGGGCGGAGAAGCCGTCGGGGTCGCGTTGGACCACCGCGACCCGGCTCAGGATGGGGAAGCCGAACTTGAGCACCGAGTCGATCTCGGCCTGGATGGCCGGGTTGTCCTCTGGGACCAGGCCGCCGAAGTTGCCCCCGCCGGCCTGCTGGATGCTGGGCAGCGCCATCGTGGCCCAGACGGCCAGCGCGACCCAGGAGGCCACCACCACATAGCGCAGCCAGACCAGGACCCTGGCCAGGCCGGCCCAGCGTCCTGAGGGCGCATGGGGGGTGCTCATGCGCCCTCCATGGGGTTAGGCGTCGACGCGGTGGCGGTTGCGGCCGGCCGGCGCGTCCAGGCCGAGCCGGCGCAGCTCTGCCTGGGCGAGCCGGTCGAACCGCCCGGCCCTTAGGTCCTCGACCGGGTCGGCGCTGACCGCCTGGAGCACATGGTAGGGCAGTGTGTGGATGGCCCGGCGGGCCAGCAGCTCCTCCAGGCCGGGGTCGAGGCCACCGGCGGCCAGGCGCTCGGACAGCGCCCCCGCCTCCCGGGCCCGGCGCAGTCGCAGCGGCAGGTAGAAGCCGAGCACCGGAGTGGCCGGGATCACCGCGATGGCCAGGCCGAGCAGCAGGCCCAGGTTGCGGATGCTCTCGCTGCTGGCCCTGCCGGCCGCCTGCACGTCGGCGGCGGACTCGCGGACCCGCCGGCCCAGCTCGGCGGGTCCCTCGCCGACCAGCGGGACCTCGCCGATGGTCTCCAGCGCCCGTCCTGTCTGGTCGAGCGCGGTCCCGGCCCCAACCACCGTCTCGCTCAGGGTGCGCAGCTCATTCAGCTCGTTACCGGCGAGCACGCCGATCGCGATCCACAACGCCACCCACAAGGTCAGCAGGACGTCCAGGACGCGGGTCGTCGTCCTCCTCCCGGGGAGCAGGCCGGCTTCCGATCGCATGGGGGCCTCCCGGCTGGCGCGTGCGTCACAGGAACGTTCCGCTTCTGCCTGACCGGATGATGGCCCGGTCAATCGCCCTGGCAGGCTGCGGATGTGTTGCGGTTGGTTGCCACAGCGATGACGACCCAGCTGGCCCTGGTCGCGGCCGGGAACACCACCACGAGACGAACCGGGAAGCGCCGCACCGCAAGGAGGCCAGCCATGGCCAAGACCGACTCCTCCCCACCGCCGGACCCACCGCCGGACGCGGCCGGGCAGTCGCGGCTGCCGGCCCAGCCGAGCAACCAGCGCCCGCGCCGCCCGGCGATTCCCCGGTCCTGGGCCGGCCTGATCGTCGCGTTCCTCCTCGGGGCGCTGGTGAGCGGGCTGATCACCGGCGCCGTCGTCTACTCCTTGAACGACGACCCCCGGGTCGTCACCCGCACCGTGACCGTGCCGGGTCCCGACGCCGACCCCGGCGGCGAGCCGGCCGGCGGCGCCGCCGTGGCCGCCCCCTGCGCCGTGACCGCCCGGCTGGCCCAGCAGCAGCTGGACGCGATCACCGTCGGCCTCCGCCAGCTCGGCCGGCTGGACACCACCGGGCTGCAGCAGACCATCGACCGGCTCCAGGACGTGCAGCCGGACCTGCAGCAGGCAGCCACGGTGTGCCAGTCCGAAGCCACCGGTCCCTGACGCCGGCATGAAGCGCCCGCTCGCCAAGCTCGAGCTCACCGCCACCGGGGCGTTGCTGCTCGCCGGGGCCTGGCTGGCCGTGTCGCCGCTGCTCGTCGGCTACACGCGGCTGGAGGTGGCCAGCTGGCACAACGCTCTGGCCGGCCTGGCCGTGATCGTGCTGGCGGTCCTGCTCCACACCCGCCCGGCCCGCCGGACCTTGCCCGCTGCGGGCCTGGTCGGCCTTGGCGTCTGGCTGCTCTTGGCGCCGTGGCTGCTCGGCTACGGGAGCCTGCTGGTGCGCGACTCCGAGCCCGGGCAGGCCACCTGGAACGGGGCCTTCGCCGCCGCAGTCGTGCTGGCCGCCACCGCGGTCCACGCCACCGCGGTCCGCCGGTCGGACCGACACCTCGAAGGCCGAAAGGACGTGACCGCGTCGCCATGACGCTCTCCATCGCCAGCCCCGAGCTCATCGACGTGAAGCCGGACGACCGCGCCGGCCGCCAGCTGGTCGAGCAGTGGCTGCGGGCCTACGCCGCCGACCGCGACCCCGAGCTGCGTGACCGGATCCTCCGGGCGTACCTGGGCATGGCCGACAGGCTGGCCGAGCGGTTCCGGCGCAGCCGCAACACCAGCCCCGAGGACCTGCGGCAGGCGGCCCGCCTCGGGCTGCTCGCCGCCATCGACCGCTACGACCCGGACCGCGCCGACCGGTTCGTGCCCTACGCCGTGGCCTGCATCGTCGGCGAGATGAAGCGCCACCTGCGCGACACCACCTGGCGGGTGGCCGTGCCCCGCCAAACCAAGGAGCTGGCCCTGCGGGTCTGCCAGGTGGCCGACGAGCTCGCCGGCGAGCTGGGACGCTCGCCCACCGCGGCCGACGTGGCCGACGCGCTCGGCCTGGACGAGGAGGCCGTCCAGGAGGCCATGGGGGCGGCGAGGAGCCGGCTCCAGCGGTCGCTCGACGAGCCGCTGGGGCACCGCCCTGATCTGGTCCTGGCCGACCTGATCACCGAGGGTGCCGAGGACACCCTGGGCGACCGCGAGGACCTCATCCTGCTGCCCCAGCTGGTGGCCGCGCTCCCCGAGCCCGAGCGGACCGCGGTCTGGCTCTACTACTTCGAGGAGCGTACCCAGCGGGAGATCGGCGAGCTGACCGGGCGCTGCCAGATGTCGGTGTCGCGCCTGCTACGGCGGGCCCTGCAACGCCTGCGGGGCGAGCTGCTTCTCTCCCACCCCTAGGACGAGAAGCCCTGAACCCTCCCCACAATGTCCGAGCCCTCACTGCTTCAAGCCCCCTCTGAACGGATATCCGCATGGCAGGTTAAATGTCGCTGAGAAAGGTGCCGTCTTATGAGCTACGCCAAGGAGATGCTCGACACATATCCCCGTGATTTCAATGTCGACGCCGGCGTGCTCGTCGGCACCATCGACGCGTTGTCGGACTGCGCCCAGGCCTGCACCGCCTGCGCCGACGACTGCCTTTCCGAGCAGAGCGTGGCCGACCTGGTCAAATGCATCCGCCTGGACCTGGACTGCGCGGATGTGTGCACGGCTACCCTGCGGGTGGTCAGCCGCCAGACCGAGTACGACGCCAATCTAACCCGGCCGCTGTTGGAGGCATGCGTGACCGCGTGCCGGAGCTGCGGGGACGAGTGCGAGCGGCATGCGGAGATGCACGAGCACTGCCGGGTCTGCGCCCAGGCCTGCCGCCGTTGCGAGCAGGCCTGCCAGGAGCTGCTCGCGGCCATGCAGTGATCGAGGCAACCACCGAAGGTCACCACCTCGACCAGTTCGCCCCCCAGCCGGCAGGGGTAGGGGATGGCGGTCCGCAGGTCAGCCCGGCCCCTGGCCGCCGTGGCCAAGGCCTTCCAGCAGGTGGCGGGCCCGATCGGCCACCTCGCTGTCGGCCACCAGGTCGTAGCTGTCGGCGTGGAGCATGCTGTGGCGGCCCCGCCGCCGGGGAACTCGCAGCGCCTCGACACCGGCACCGATGGCCACGCCGGCCAGCGCACCCACCAGGGCGGCCCAGGCGGCGAAGGTGAGACCGGCGGCCAGGGGTTCGTCCAGCACGGTCACGGCGGCCAGGACGCCGACGATGGCCGCGGTCGGCGCCCCCAGCAGCAGCCCGTGCAGGGCCGCCCAGCCGTACCCGGGCCGGTATCCCCGCTGCTCGAGCAGGCGCAGGCCGCGGGCGACGACCGTGAGCCGGCGCACCGGGAACTGGGCGCCGGCCAGGCGGTCGACGGCCTGCTGAGCCTCCTGGTACGACGGGAAGGACCCGACGACCCGCCAGCCGATCCGCTCCTCGTCCCAGCTCCGCATCCCGTCCTCGACTTCGCGCTCTGACAACGCGGCTGAGATCATGGTGGCCGGGCCGGGACGCCGACGG
Source organism: Actinomycetes bacterium (assembly GCA_030146615.1). Taxonomy (GTDB): domain Bacteria; phylum Actinomycetota; class CALGFH01; order CALGFH01; family CALGFH01; genus CALGFH01. The sequence continues at coordinate 24,237 of JASLBL010000210.1, read as the reverse complement.
TCGGTCGTTCACGGCCTCGCCCGCCGATCGCAACCTGGTCGCAACAGCCGGCCGGGACCGCTAGCCGGCCGGTCCGATGGCGGCGAAGTCAGCTCGGGTGGCGGCGCCGGTCTTCGAGGGTCCCTGGGCGGTCGGGACCTCGGCCGGCCGGTCGTCCAGCGTGAACCGGACCCCGCCGATGCCCGGCAGCTCGGTGATCGTGTACACCAGCTGGGCCAGGGCCAGGACCTGCTCGCGGACGTCGGCGGCGACGAACTCCCGGTCCAGCCGGACAGTGGCCGTCCCGGCGCTCACCTGCGCCAGCGCGGCCCCGGTGACCAGGGCGCTGCGCAGGCCGCCGGCCGCCTCCGGCGGGGTGGGGCCCGCCGCCAGCGCGGCCAGCACGGCGGCGGGCGTCGTCGGCGCCGGGACCTCGCGCCGCACCGGGGTCAGCCGGTCGCGATCGACCAGGTACACCACCGCCCTGGTGGTCGGCGCCGGCCTGGTCGAGGAGGTGGTCGTGGTGGTGCCGAGCAGGCCGAACGGCACCTCCTTGGCCGGGATGCTCCTCGGGGAGGGGTCGGACGGGACCCCGCAGCCGGCCAGCAGGCACAGCAGACCCGCGGCCAGCCAGGCGACCCGGCGGCGGCCACTCATCCCGGCCTCGCCGGCAGCTCGACCACGAACCGGGCGCCGCCCCCCGGCCGCTGCTCGACCCACACCGCCCCGCCGTGGAGGCGGACGTGCTCGGCGACCAGGGCCAGACCGAGGCCGACGCCGCCGCCGTCGCGGCGCGCCCCGGCCGACGGCGGGGCGCGCGAGAACCGCTCGAAGATGCGGCTCCGAAAGGCCTCAGGGACACCGGGGCCGGCGTCGTCGACCAGGATCCGCAAGCGGTCGCCGACCCGTTCCAGGCCCACCCCGACCAGGCCGCCGCCATGGCGCTCGGCGTTGTCGACCAGGTTGGCCACCACCCGAACCAGGCGCCGCTTGTCGGCCTGGAGGACCAGGTCGCCGACCTCGTCGCCAACGGCCACCGCCGGCGGCGAGCCCTCGGCGGTGGCGGCCTCGGTCGGCCGGGTCGCCCGCACCGCCTCGCGCACCAGCTCCTCCGCCCGGACATCCTCGAGGGCCAGCTCGGCCACGCCGGCATCCAGCCGCGAGATCTCCAGCAGGTCGAGCACCATCCGCTGGAAGCGTTCCACCTCGACCCGGAGCAGATCGATGCTCTCCCTGGCCGAGGCGGGCAGCTCGGCGCGGCGGGCGTGCAGCAGCTCGACCGTGGTGGTCAGGGTGGTGAGCGGGGATCGCAGCTCGTGGCTGACGTCGGAGGCGAAGCGGGCGTCCCGCTCGATGCGCTGCTCGAGCGCATCCGCCATGTCGTTGAAGGCAACCGAGAGCACCCGGAGGTCCGGGTCCGGGTCGGGATCGAGTCGGGTGTCGAGGCGGCCGTGGCTGATCGACCGGGCGGCCTGGCCGGCGACGGCGAGGGGACGCAGCGCCTGGCCACTGACCCAGCGGCCGAGGGCGACGCCCAGCAGCACGGTCACCACCGCCCCGGCCACCAGCGACCCGGTGAGCACGCGCAGGGTGCGGTCCAGCTCGGCCAGGGAGAACACCTCGTAGTAGGTGGCCTGGACGGCGGGGAGGGGGACGCCGACGGCCAGGCGCGGGCTGCCGTTCAGACGGAACCGCTGGCGCGCCGCCGTCCCGTCCTCGACCTGCTCGCGCAGCCGGCCCGGAAGGTCGTCGTGGCCGATCTCCACCGGGTTGCTGGCGAACCGCTCGCCGCGGCGCACCAGCAGCGACTCCGAGGTGGCCGGCGTCTCCAGGTCGCTGAGCAGCCCGGCCACGTCTGGGCCGGTGGCCCGCAGCCCGGCCTGGACGAAGCGGGCGTTGACGAACGCCTGCCGCAGGGCCGAGGCCTCCCGCTGGCGGAGCAGGTAGGTGCTGCTCAGGGTGTAGGTGAGCAGCGACAGCAGCAGCGCCAGGCCGAGGGCGCCGAGGGCGAAGGCCGCCGTCACGCGGGTTCGCAGGCCGAGCCGCGAACGCATCCGGGCCCGCCCGCCGCGCGAACGGTCCCGTCCCGTCGCGGGCCCGCCGGCGGGCTCGGCCCCGGTCATGGGATCAGCTTGTAGCCCATCCCGCGGACCGTGACGATGTGGCGGGGCTCGGCCGGGTCGTCCTCGATCTTGGTCCGCAGCCGCCGGACGTGGACGTCGACCAGCCGCCCGTCGCCGAAGTAGTCGTAGTCCCAGACCCGCTCCAGCAGCTCCTCGCGGCGCAACACCCGGTTGGGGTTGGCGGCCAGCTCGCACAGCAGCTGGAACTCGGTCCTGGTCAGGTGGACCTCCTCACCGGCCCGGCGGGTGACCCCCTCATTAGGCAGCACCTCGACCTGGCCGAAGTCGAGCTTGGAGGGCGTCGGCGGTCCGCTGCGCACCCGGCGCATCAGGGCCCGGATGCGGGCCGTCAGCTCCTTGGGCACGAACGGCTTGGTGAGGTAGTCGTCGGCGCCCGCCTCCAGCCCGGCGACCACATCGTGGCTGTCGGCCCGCGCGGTCACCATGATGATCGGCACGTCGCTGGTGCGGCGCAGCGACCGGCAGACCTCGAAGCCGTCGACGCCGGGCAGCATCAGGTCGATCAGGACCACGTCGACCGGCTGGTCGGCGAAGACGCGTAGCCCCTCCTCGCCGCTGGCGGCCTCCTCGACCTTGTGTCCCTCGTGCTCCAGCGCCATCCGCATGGCGGTGCGGATGCGCTCGTCGTCCTCGATCAGCAGGACCCGCGTCCTCATGCTGCCCTCCGTTGCGCGGTACGGGCGCTCTTCGCCGCGCCTGCCACCCCGGCAACGATAGCCCTACCCGGCCGGCGGGCGCGGCCTATGGCGGTCCCGTGACGGTTCCGCGGCTGTCCGCTTACGACACCGCTGCCGCCGGCCGCCCCCGGCTACTCCGCCCGGCCAGACGTCCCGGGTGTGGAGGTGGGATCGGTGAGGAAGCTACGACGAGCACGGCTGGTCGCCCTGCTGGCGACCATGGGCCTGCTGGCGGCCGCCTGCGGGACCGACGACGGCGCGGGCGCGGGCGCCGGCGGCGGCGAGGGCGGCCGCTTCTCCGTCTACATCTGCGAGCCCGAGCACCTGATCCCGCAGAACACCAACGAGACCTGCGGTGCCGAGGTGCTCAACGCCCTCTTCACCCCGCTGGTCGAGTACGACCCGCAGACCTCGGCCCAGACGTTCGAGGGGGCGATGGGGGAGTCGATCACCTCGCAGGACCAGACGGTCTGGACCATCAAGCTCAAGAGCGGCTGGACCTTCCACAACGGCGAGCCGGTGACCGCCCAGTCATTCGTGGACGCCTGGAACGCCGGCGCCTACGGCCCCAACGCCTACGGCAACGCCTATTTCTTCCAGAACATCCGCGGCTACGAGGACTTGCAGGCCGACAAGGGCGAGCGGCCCAAGACGAAGGCGATGAGCGGTCTCAAGGTGATCGACGACACGACCTTCGAGGTCACCCTCAACGGCCCCTTCAGCCAGTTCCCCCTGACCCTCGGCTACACCGCCTTCTACCCCCTGCCCAAGGCCTACGCCGAGGACCCCGAGGGGTTCGAGGAGGCCCCGATCGGCAACGGGCCGTTCCAGATGGACGGCACCTGGCAGCACGACCGGGCGGTCAACGTCAAGCGCTACGAGGGCTACGCCGGCGACCGGGCCAAGGCCGACGCCATCGAGTTCCGCGTCTACTCCAACATCAACACCGCCTACAACGACCTGCTGGCCGGCAACCTCGACATCATGGACAACCTGCCGCCCGAGCGGCTGACCGACGCCCGCCAGGTCTTCGGCGACCGCTTCATCGAGCGCGACAGCTCGGCCTTCACCTACATCGGCTTCCCGCTCTACGACCAGCGGTTCGACGACCCCGACCTGCGCAAGGCGTTCTCCATGGCGATCGACCGCCAGGCGATCATCGACGCCATCTTCAACGGCGCCTACACCCCGGCCGACTCGGTGGTCTCCCCGGTGGTCCGCGGCGCCCGCGAGAACCCCTGCGGCGAGGCCTGCACCTTCAACCCGCAGCGGGCCAAGGAGCTGCTCGCCCAGGCCGGCGGCTGGGACGGCCCGCTGACGCTGTGGTTCAACAGCGGCGCCGGCCACGACCAGTGGATGAACGCGGTCTCCAACCAGCTGCGCCAGCACCTCGGCATCTCCGACATCAAGTTCCAGAGCCTCCAGTTCGCCCAGTACCTCGAGAAGCTCGACAACGAGGACGTCACCGGCCCGTTCCGGCTCGGCTGGGTGATGGACTACCCGAGCCCGCAGAACTACCTGCAGCCGATCTACTCGACCGACGGCTCCTCCAACAACTTCGGCTACTCCGACGACCGGGTCGACGAGCTGATCCGCCAGGGCAACGCGGCCGCTGGGGTCGAGGAGGGCATCGCCTTCTACCAGCAGGCCGAGGACCAGATCCTGCAGGACATGCCCAACATCCCGATGTGGTTCGAGCAGGTCCAGGGCGCCCACAGCGACAAGGTGCAGAACGTCCTCATCGACGCCTTCGAGCGCATCCGGACCGCGGACGTGACCGTGGCCGGGACCTGATCCGAGCCGGGTGGGCGTGGCCGCCCCCGTCGCCACGCCCGCCCGAACCCGCCTGGGGCGGCGCCGCTTCCCGTGTCCCGCCGCCCCAGGCCGAACCCAGGAGCACGCACGATGGGCCGCTTCCTGATCCGCCGGACCCTGCAGATCATCCCGGTGTTCGTCGGGACCACGTTCATCATCTTCGCGCTGGTGTTCGCCATCCCCGGCGACCCGATCCGGGCCCTGGCCGGCGAGCGGCCCCTGGCCGAGTCCACCTACCAGCAGCTGCGGGACCGCTACAACCTCGACGACCCGCTGCTGGTCCAGTACGGCAAGTACATGGGCGGCCTGGTCCAGGGCGACTTCGGCAGCGACTTCCGCGGCCGCGAGGTCACCGACATCATGGCCGAGCGGTTCCCGGTGACCATCCGGCTGACCCTGTTCGCGTTCGCCTTCGAGCTGGTGCTGGGGTTGCTGGCGGGGGTGCTGGCCGGGCTGCGGCGCGGGTCGTTCGTGGACAACCTGGTGCTGGTCACCACCGTGGCCGTGGTCTCCATCCCGGTGTTCGTGCTCGGCTTCACCGCCCAGATCCTGTTCGGGGTCAAGCTCGGCTGGCTCCCCATCGCCGGGCTGTACCAGGGCTGGACCAGCTACCTGCTGCCCGGGATGGTGCTGGGCGCGCTGTCGCTGGCCTACGTGGCCCGTCTCACCCGGACCAGCCTGGTCGAGAACCTCCGCGCCGACTACGTGCGCACGGCCACCGCCAAGGGGATGCCCCGCTCCCGGGTGGTCGGGCGCCACGCGCTGCGCAACTCGCTCATCCCGGTGGTCACCTCCCTCGGCGTCGACCTGGGCGCCCTCATGGGCGGGGCCATCGTCACCGAGGGCATCTTCAACATCCCCGGCGTCGGCCAGCAGGTGTTCCTGTCCATCCAGCAGCAGGAGAGCACCGTGGTCGTCGGCATCGTGACCGCCCTGGTGCTGGTCTTCATCCTCGCCAACCTGCTGGTGGACGTGTTCTATGCCGTCCTCGACCCGAGGATCCGCTATGACTGACACCGACGTCGCCGCCGCCGAGGCCGAACGAACCGGAGGCAAGCCCTCCGGCCGGCAGGCCGGCCTGTGGGCCGACGCCTGGCGGGAGCTGCGCCGCAACCCGCTGTTCTTGGTCGCCTCGGCGCTGATCCTGCTCTTCGGGGCCATGGCCGTCGCCCCCCAGCTGTTCACCGACGCCGACCCGCGGGCCTGCAACCTGTCGCGGTCGCTGGAGCGGCCCAGCGCCGAGCACTGGTTCGGCTTCGATCTGCAGGGCTGCGACTACTACGCCCTGGTGGTGTACGGCGCCCGGGTCTCCATCGCCGTCGGGCTGCTGGTCACCGTCGGCGCGGTGGCGATCGCGGTCCTGCTGGGGTCGATCGCCGGCTACTACGGCGGCATGATCGACACCGTCATCGCCCGGGTCACCGACATCTGGTTCGGGCTGCCCTACATCCTGGCCGCGATCGTCATCCTCAGCGTGATCGGCACCCGCGGCCTGCCCCAGGTGTCGCTGGTGCTGCTGGTGGTGGGCTGGCCGACCATGCTGCGGCTGATGCGCTCCTCGGTGCTGTCGGTCAAGGAGACCGACTACGTCCAGGCGGCCAGGGCGCTGGGGGCCAGCAGCCCGCGGGTGCTGCGCCGCCACGTCCTGCCCAACGCCATCGCCCCGGTGATCGTCTACGCCACCATCTACATCGGCATCATGATCGCCGCCGAGGCGACCCTGTCGTTCCTCGGGGTCGGCCTGGAGCTGCCGGCCATCTCCTGGGGCCTGATGATCAGCGTTGCCCAGACGCGGGTGCTGAGCGCCCCCCACCTGCTGCTGTTCCCCGGGCTGTTCCTCAGTGCCACGGTGTTCAGCTTCATCCTGCTCGGCGACGCCCTCCGCGACGCCCTCGACCCCAAGCTGCGGTGAGGCCGATGACCCAGACCGACGACGTCACCCACCGGCCGGACTTCGGCGGCGGCGATCACCTGCTGGAGGTGGAGGACCTGGCGGTCGAGTTCCGCACCCGCCACGGAGTGGTCAAGGCCGTCAACGGCATCAGCTTCCACCTCGACCAGGGCGAGACCCTGGCCATCCTGGGCGAGTCCGGCTCGGGCAAGAGCGTCAGCGCCCAGGCGATCGTGGGGATCATCGACACCCCGCCTGGATTCGTCACCGCCGGCGCGGTCCGCTTCCGCGGCGACGACCTGCTCCGCCTGAGCGAGGAGGAGCGGCGCCGGGTCCGGGGCGAGCGGCTGGCCATGGTCTTCCAGGACGCCCTCACCGCCCTCAACCCGGTGTTCTCGGTCGGCTTCCAGATCGGCGAGATGTACCGAGTGCACCGGGGCAGCTCCCGGGACGAGGCCCGGCGCAAGGCGGTGGAGCTGCTGGACCGGGTCCGGATCCCCTCGGCCGCCGACCGGGTCGGCGACTACCCCCACCAGTTCTCGGGCGGCATGCGCCAGCGGGTGATGATCGCCATGGCGCTGGCCCTGGACCCCGACGTCATGATCGCCGACGAGCCCACCACCGCCCTCGACGTCACCGTCCAGGCCCAGATCATGGAGCTGCTGGCCGACCTCCAGGCCGAGACCGGCATGGGCCTCGTCCTGATCACCCACGACCTGGGGGTGGTCGCCGACGTGGCCGACCGGGTGGCGGTCATGTACGCCGGCAAGATCGTGGAGACCGGCCCGATCCGCGATCTCTACGCCCGCCCCGCCCACCCCTACACCGAGGGGCTCATGGCCTCCATCCCCCGGGTCGACCAGAAGGGCCAGGACCTCACCCCGATCGCTGGGGCGCCGCCGAACCTGCTGCGCATCCCCGCCGGCTGTCCCTTCCATCCGCGCTGCCGCTACCGGCGAGAGGTCTGCACCCGGGAGGAGCCGCCGCTGTACGAGGTCGAGGGCCGGCGGCGCAGCGCCTGCCACTTCTACGAGGAGGTGCTCCGTGGCCGCTGAGCCGCCGCTGCTGGAGGTCGAGGGTCTGGTCAAGCACTTCCCGATCACCCGGGGGATCGTGTTCGGCCGCCAGATCGGGGCGGTGCGGGCGGTCGACGGGGTCAGCTTCACCTTGGGCCGCGGCGAGACCCTGGGGCTGGTCGGCGAGTCCGGCTGCGGTAAGTCGACCGTGGCCAAGCTGCTGCTGCGGCTGGAGAAGGCCACCGCCGGCCAGGCCCGCTATAAGGGCGAGGACATCTTCGCCATGCCGCCGCGGCGCCTGCGCCGGCTGCGCCGCGACATCCAGATCGTCCTCCAGGATCCCTATGCGTCGCTGAACCCACGCATGACCGTCGGCGACATCGTGGGCGAGCCGTTCGACATCCACCCCGACGCCGCCCCCAAGGGCGAGCGCCGGGCCGCCGTCCAGGAGCTGCTGGAGGTGGTCGGCCTCGACCCCGACCACGTCAACCGGTATCCCCACCAGTTCTCCGGGGGCCAGCGCCAGCGCATCGGGATCGCCCGCGCCCTCGCCTTGCGGCCGGAGATCATCGTCTGCGACGAGCCGGTGTCCGCCCTGGACGTGTCGGTCCAGGCCCAAGTGGTCAACCTGCTCGAGCAGCTGCAGCGCGACTACGGGCTGGCGTACCTGTTCATCGCCCACGACCTGTCGGTGGTCCGCCACATCTCCGACCGGGTGGCCGTCATGTACCTGGGCAAGATCGTCGAGCTCGGGGACCAGCAGGAGCTGTACGAGCGGCCGGCCCACCCCTACACCCAGGCCCTGCTGTCGGCGGTGCCGATCCCCGACCCGACCCACCGCGGCCGCCGCCGCATCGTGCTGGAGGGCGATGTCCCCAGCCCGGCCGACCCGCCGTCGGGTTGCCGGTTCCGCACCCGCTGCTGGAAGGCCCAGGAGCTCTGCGCCCAGCAGGAGCCGGCCCTGGTCGAGCGGGCCGCCGCTCACCCCGACGCCTGCCACTTCTCGGAGGTCGAGCAGGTCGTGGGCTAGCAAGCCAATCGACACCGGATCGAAAGCTTGCCGGCCCGGACGGGCGGCTAGCCAGCTTCCAGCGGAACGACACCCGAGATGAGAGGGACGGTCTCGTGGACTTCATCTTCTATCTGGTCAGCCTGGTCCTCTCGGGCCTGGTGATCGGGGCGCTAGGCCGCCTGGTCGTGCCTGGGCCGAACCCGATGAGCATCCTGGCCACCATCGGGCTCGGGGTTGCCGGAGCCCTGGTCGGCGGGTTGATCGCCGCCGCCCTGAGCCTCGGCTGGCTGCTGACCATCCTGCTCGAGGTGGGGCTGGCCGCGCTGCTGGTCTGGCTGGTCAGCGGCCGGACCCGAAGGCCGGCCGGCCGCGGGCTGTAGCCCTGGCCATGCGAACCGGCGCCCGGACGACCGCCGGTCCCGGCACCTATGCGCTGCTTGGGGGCGGGATGGCCGTCTTCGGCAGCGGCAGGCCGGTCAGCAAGGTGGTGACGAGGGCGTTCCCTGTGTTCCTGGCCTCGGGGCTGCGCATGGCCCTGGCCGTCGCTGTGCCGGTGCCGCTGCTGGCCACCCGCCGCCGGGCAGACCGGGAGCCCGGCGGCGTTCTGCCTGCCCTCGACCGGCGTGATTGGCCGGTCCTGGGCGGCATCGCCGTCGGCGGCACCAGCCTGTGGCTGGGCACGCTGCTGGTGTTCGGGGCGGTCTGCGGCGAGGCGGCCTACACGCTGCTCGGCAAGCGCCTCACCGCCGACCTGTCCCCGCTGGCCGTGGCCACCTTGGCCGGGCTGCTGGCCGGCATCGCGGCCATCACCCGCAGCCACGCCGAGGGCTGATGCTCTACGTCTACCTGACCGCCGTCGGCGCCCTGGCCGTCGGGTTGGCGTTCCTGTCCGGCCGGGTCCGGGAGTTGCCGGTGTCCGAGCCGCTGCTGGCCCTGCTGCTCGGCGTGGCCGTCGGCCCAAAGGTCCTCGGCCTGGTCGAGCTGCCCGAGCCCCGCCGGGCGGCGGTCCTGCTGGAGGCCTCCCGGCTGCTGCTGGCGGTGGCCCTCATGGCCGTCGCCCTGCGCTATCCGGTGCGCGACCTGCGCGGCCTCGGACGCCCGGTAGCGTGGCTGCTGGGGTTGGTCATGACCGGCATGGCCGTCGTGGTGGCCGGGCTCGGCTGGGGACTTCTCGGCCTGCCTCTGGCGCTGGCGGTGCTCCTCGGGGCGTGTGTCGCCCCCACCGACCCAGTGCTCGCCTCCAGCGTGGTGACCGGCCACCCGGCCGAGCGCCACCTCCCCGGGCGCCTGCGCCGCCTGTTGTCGATGGAGTCGGGGGCCAACGACGGGCTCGCTCTGGTGCTGGTCCTGCTCGGGCTTGCGCTGATGGCCGGGGAGGCACTGTCGTCCGCCGCTGGCCAGGCCGTGACCGACCTGGGCGTCGCGCTGCTGGTCGGGGCGCTCCTGGGCGGGCTGGCCGGCCGGGCAATGCGGTTCGCCAGACGGCACCACGACGTCGAGGAGCCCACGAACCTGGTCTTCGCGCTGTTCCTGGCCCTGTTCGTGCTCGGCGTGGGGCGACTGCTGCGGGTCGACGGGGTCCTGGCCGTGTTCGCCGCCGGGCTTCTCTACAACCGGGTGGTGCACGGCAGCGAGCGGGAGCCGCAGGTCGAGATCGACGAGGCCCTCACCCGCTACCTGGTGCTGCCGGTCTTCGTTCTGCTCGGGGTCGCCCTGCCCTGGGCGGCCTGGGCGGAGCTGGGTTGGCGGGGGCCGGCCTTTGCCGTGGCTGTCCTGCTGCTACGCCGCCCGCCGCTGGCGCTGGCGCTGCGCCGCCCGCTCGGCCTGCGCCTTCCGGACGCGGCCATGCTGGGCTGGTTCGGGCCGATCGGCGTCTCGGCCCTCTTCTACCTGACTCACACCGAGCACCAGGGGGTGACCGACTCGCGGCTGTGGGCCGCCGGCAGCCTGGTCGTGGTGGCGAGCACGGTCGCCCACGGGGTCTCCGCCGCCCCCCTCGGCCGCCGCTACGCCCGCGCCACCGGCCGCACTGGCAGCCGCACCCGGGGCTGAGCGGCAGCGGCCTCAGCGCGCGGCCGGAGCGCCTTCCGGGTCCCGCACCGCCGCCACGCGCCGGTCGACCGCGGCCCGGTGCTCGGGCCGGGCCACCTCCCGCAGGTCGGCAAGTATCGACCGCAGCCGCGCCAGCACCTGGCCGGACCCCTCCGCGTACTGCACCACCTTGTCGACGGCCACGGCCAGGAACTCCTCCCAGCCGACCACCGGGACCAGCAGCCGTAGCCGGCCGTCGTCGTCGGCCAGCCGGCCGCTAGGAACGGGCCGGTCGGCCAGCCGCCGCAGCAGGTCGTGGAGCTGGTCGATCGCCTGCAGGGCGGTGGTCGGGTCGTTGACGCCGGGGGAGAGGGCCCGGTCGGCGATGTCGGCGAGCTGGCGGAAGCCGAAGGCCACGTCCTGCTCCATGGTCCGCTCCCGGCCGAGCTTGACGGCGGCGATCAGGCGCTCGTCCTCCGGAGCGTCGGCCCGGCCGAAGACCTCGAGCAGCGGCGCGCCGGCGGGCACGAAGTCGCCGACCCGCGGGACCAGAGCCAGGACGCAGCCGGCCTCGGCGGCCCGCCGGACCAGGGTCCGCTCGTCCACCAGCACGACCACGCCGGGTCGGGGCGCCGGTAGGGTGCGGGCTGGCGTCGAGGCCGGGCGGACCGGGCCCGGGTCGGCACCGTCCTCGGGATACCGGCGGTCCAGCACCGCCCGGGTCTCGCGCCCGATGCCGGCGACGATCGAGGCGGCCCGGATCGAGTTGGTGATGTGGTGAATGTAGAAGACGAACAGGCCGACGCTCACCAGGACGAGCGCGAAGGCGACCGTGGTGGCCAGCTGGGGAACGAAGGGCGAGCCCTCGAAGCTGCTGCGCACCGTCCGCAGCACCATCATGGCGTACACGAAGGTGGCCGTGAACACGCCGAGGGCGAGCTGGTTGGCCCGGTCGCGCATGAACGAGCGCAGCACCCTCGGGGAGAACTGGCTGCTGGTGAGCTGCAGGACCACCACCGTGATGGAGAAGACCAGGCCGGTGAAGGTGATCATCGAGGAGGTGATGGTGGACAGCAGCGTCCGGGCCGCCTCCGGGCCGCCGGTGAACACCAGCGGCGACCCGACCCGGACCAGGCGCTGGTCGATCGTGGTCACGAGCATGGCCAGCCCGATCGCGACCGCCACGCACACTCCCGGCACCAGCCAGAGGCTGGAGCGGACCATCTCGCGCAGGTGGGAGAGGCGCATGTTCGACCCTAGCCCGCCGGACGGGGCGGCCCCGCCGTGGTCGCGGCCCCTCCGTCGCCGGGGGTGAGCGCCACTAGCGGGATCCCGTGCTCGCGGTCCGACCCCACCCGCCGGTAGGCCGCCTCGGAGCCGTCGACCTCTGGCCGAGCGCCCGCAGCAGCCACGCGGCGGTCGGGGGGTGGCGATTGGCGTAGTCGGCGAGGCGACGGCCGGACTCCTCGGCGGGCAGGGGCCGGGCCAGCCCGGCATAGCGGCGCCAGCCGACCTGGAAGGGGACCCGCGGGTCCGCGAGGATGTGGGTCAGGAGGGTGAACCGGCCCCCGAGCAGCCCTCCGAGGCCGAGCCGGTAGAGCAGGATGGGCGCTCGGAACAGCATCCGCTGCAACCTCGTCTGCCGCTGGTGGACACGCGTCATGGCGTGGCCCTCCAACCCGCCGGACCAGGGCGCAGCGTCACCTCGGCGGTCTCCGACGCGATCTGGATTCCGTCGGCGTCAAGGCGGTCCCAGACGCGGCGGGTCAAGGCGTCCTTGACCGAGCGGGCGGTCCGCACCGGGACCACGAAGCGCGCCGACAGCTCCATCCAGTTGTCGGTGGCGCGGGCGAACCCGCGGCTCCAGCTCGGCCCGTGGCACCGGGTACCGGCGGGTCATGGCCTGCATCGCTTCCTGCGCACCCTCGGCGCCGGAGGCCCGCACCGCCTCCTGGTGCAGGATTCGCTCGGCCGCCCGCCAGTCGCTGCGGTAGGAGATCGGCACGGTCAGCTCCTCCCAGATGAACTCGAACACCGCCGAGTAGTTGTAGACCGGTTCGGTGAAGGTCGCCTTGTTGGACACGGCCACGATCCGGCCCGTGTGCTGGCGGCCCTTCACCCACGAGGCGTCGTCGGCAGCCGACCCGATCTCCAGGATCTTGGTCCGCAGCGGCGTCAGGTCGATCACGTCGCCCTGCACCCCGCCCATCTGGATGCGGTCGCCGACCCGGAAGATCCGCCCCGAGACGACGTTGACCCAGCCGGCCAGGGCGCCGATGACCTCCTGCATGGCGAAGGCCACCCCGGCCGCGGCTAGGCCGAGGACCACGCCGATGCGGCCGGCGAACGCCCGCCAGATGAGCGCGACGGCCACGATCGCCACCAAGCCGACCAGGTAATGCACGGCCTTGCGGGTGTAGTAGCGGCTGTAGGGGTCGGCGACCCGCCAGGCGGCCAGCCGCCCGACCGTCACCGCCAGCAGGACGGCCAGGGCCAGCACGGCGGCGGTGCTGACCAGCTTGCCTGGGACGGTCCGGTTGTCGAGCAGCAGGTCGACGAGCACGTTGTCTCCCGTCCTCGGGGCCAGCGGGGTCCATCCGGATCACGGTAGCGGTCGGAACCGCCCCCCGCCGTTGCGACCCGCGAGCGCTCAGGTGACGACCGCTGTCGATGCGGTGGACGGGGTCGCCGGCGGCGACCCTGGCTGCTCGGGTTCTACGAGTCCGGCCGGCCTGGACCGCGGTCGTCACCGGGCTGGCTATCACCATGGTGGCGGCCGTCGCGGTGTCTAGGTCATCCCCGACGGCGGCATGGGGCAACGTGCTCCTGGCCATCTGGCTGTTCGCCTCGCCCTGGGTGGTGGGCTACACCGAGTTCCGGTCGGCATCCCGGAACGCGTGGTTCATCGCCGTCGCAGTGGCGCCCCTGCTGGCGATGCGCAACCCGGGCGGCCAGGGAGAAGCCGGCGCCGGCCACCGAAGCTGCCGGCCAGGAACCGACGGCCGGCCAGGACCCGGCCGACGAGCAGGTACGGAAGGAGTTGCCATGACCCTCAACGAGGATCTCCCACCGAGTGGTCCACACCGGCCAGGACTGACCCAATGGTTCAATCACTCACCGGAGCCGGCCTGGCCCAGCAGCCCGGGGTGGGCGAGGCTGTCCGTCGCGGCCCCTGGGTCGGGTGTCGGTGCGCAGGCGTGGCCCGTAGCCGGACGCCGCCCACCAGGCCAGCGCGAGCCCGGCCACCAGCGACCCCAGCCCGCCAAGGGCGAGGTCGATGATCGTGTCGTCGTAGCCGACCTGGATGCTGGCGTCGAGCAACCGCCGGGCGCTCCACTCGTACAGCTCCCAGAGGGAGGCCACGGTCAGCCCGAGGGACACGGTGAGGACGACGATCGACGAGCGGTTGTGCCGGATCGGCGGGTCCTGGGGATCGGGGAGCAGGTCGACGCGGGCCAGGACCAGATAGGCCATGGCTGCGGTCGGCCGGGGATGACCAGGTGGAGGGCCTCGTCCATCCAGACCACGGTTGTGTACCAGCGGGCGACCCCGGCCAAGGTGGCCAGGAGCAGAGTGGCCCCGAAGGCCAGGTCGAACGGCCGGGGGATGCCGATCACGCGCAGGACGAGCAGGACGAGCAAGAACCGGAGGGCCGCCTCGATCGGATACCACACGAGGGCTGCCACGACGCTTGCCAGCGTCACCGCCCGCAGCAGGTCGGCCAGCACGCCCATCGGCCGCCGCCATTCCCGGCTCGTCATGTCGTCGTTGCTACCACCAGGCGCCACCGATGACACAGCCAGGCAGAGGCAGGGATGCCGCCGACGGGCGTCTGGGTGCCGAGCGGCTCCCGCGACCGCCGAAGACCCCTGGCGGCAGCCGACCCCGGTCCCTGCTGCGACAGATGCTGACTTGGCTCCGCGCACCCGCAGTGCAGTGGTTCGCCGGCCGGAGCCTCCTCGGCCTGGTGATGGTGGTTGTTGCCGGAGTGAGCTTTGCGCTCCTGCTGGGGCTTGTGGTGCATGGTTGGCCGGCACTGCGGCCGGCCCCCGACGCCTCGGGCGACCCACTGCCCGACCCGTGGCGCACGACCGCGCGGCTGCTGGTGGCCTGGGTCCTGCTGCTGACCGCGCTCGCCGGGCTTGGCCTGCTGATGGTTGAGGTCGCGGCCGGCGGGGTTCCTGCTTCGCCTGGACCGCCAGGTCCTCCAGTGGTTCGTCTCGCTGCGTGACCCGGCGCTCCACGGGCTGATGAACCTGGCCAGCCGGCTCGGGAGCACCGAGGTGATCGTGACCGTCCTGGCGGTGGCGGTGCCGCTGGTTGTGGCGGTCACGCGGTGGTGGCGGCCGGCGCTGTTCCTGGTCGTGGTCATGGCCGGCGAGGTGAGCCTGTTCCTGGCCGTCGCCGGCCTGGTCGGGCGTTCCCGTCCGGACGTGTCCCACCTGGGGCCGCAGCTGCCCTCCACCGCCTCGTTCCCGTCCGGGCATGTGTCGGCCGCGGTAGTCATGTACGGAGCGCTCGCGCTCCTGCTGCTGGCCGGGACCAGGGACTGGCGAGGCCGGGTTGGGACTGGTCTGGCACTGGCCGCCTCGCTCCTGGTGGCGATGGCGCGGCTCTACCGTGGCGTCCACTTCCCCAGCGACGTCCTCGCCGGCGCCGTCCTCGGCCTGGCGTGGCTGGCGGTCGGCTGGCGGGTCATCCGCCCCGTGCGGGCGCGGGGGCCGTGAGGCGGACGCAGATGTCACAGTCGGTGGCCGCTGCCTTCTACCCGGCCTTGGCCCACCACGACAAGGCGGCGGCGTTGCCGGCCCTCGGCGACATCCCCACTTTGGTGCTGTGCGGGTCCGAGGACCGGCTGATCCCCCCGCGCCACAGCCGGCGCATCGCCCAGGAGATCGGCGGCCACCCGCGGCGGGTCGAGGTCGCCGGCGGCGCGGGCACATGGTGACCCTCACCCACGCTTGGGCCGTCAACCAGGCGCTGGCCGAGCTCCTGGGCCGGGCGACCGACGGCGGCCGCTGACCACCCGGCCCGTTGTTCCCCGAATGCGGCCGCGTCGTCCCGCATCAGGGGTTCTGCTGCTCGGTCGCGGTGTCCCGGCCCTGCTGGCGGTCGTCCTCATGTGCCGGCAGGTCGGTCTCGGCCAGCCTTGGGTCCCGTAGCCGGGCCACGTCCGCCGGGTCCTCTTCCGGGATGGTCCCTTGCTGGCGGCGCCGCTCGTCCCACTCGTGCTGGGGCAGCCCGACGTCCTCGGTCTGGGGCATGTCCCTGTCCTGCCAGCTGTCGTCTGGGCCGCGGCCCATGATCGCCACCTTCCCTTCCGTCTCTGATCGGATCCTTTGACCCGTGGGGTGCCGAGGAGCAGCCCGCCATGGCGGCTGTCGGCCCGACCCAGGGGTATCCCACCTCGCCCGCGCCGGCGCCGGCTGTCACAGGACCGGCCGTCGATCGACACCGCGCCGCAACGGATCCGCTCGACCCGCCCATCGGCGTCAGCGGGGCAGGAACAGCAGCGTGCCGACGGCCAGGCTGCCCAGCACGGCCTGGAGGACGGCCCGGCTGGCCGCGGCCTGCTCGATGGTCAGCTCGCCCTGGAGCATCCACGGGTTCTGCCCGGCCGCCCAGCCCCACACCACCGCGGCCACGGCCAGGGCGGCCGTGACCCGCACGGCCACAAACTTGCGGAACGCGATGGCGGCCCCGCGGGCGATGATCCCGATCGCGGCCAGGGTGAGGGGGATGTACAAGGTGGAGGCGATGGCCGCGAACACGGGCGGGAAGGCGGTCCACAGCACCACTAGCACGAAGATCAGCCACACGTGGTTGGCCTCCCACACCGGCCCGATCGAGTGCTGGCAAGCTAGGGCGATGAGACCGAGCGGATACGCTCGCGCCGGTAGGGAATGCGGCGCTCGACGCGCTGCCACTGCCCATCGCGCTCCACCAGGTACGCCGCGAAGGCACACGGGATGCCCCTTGCCCGCAGCGGGTCCACCGAGTCCATCACCTGGAAGTGCAGGTGCGGGGCGGTCGAGTTCCCGGTCTGGCCGACACGTCCGATCACCTCGCCGGCGTGGACCTGCTGCCCTCTGGTGACAGCGACGGTTCCCGGCGCGAGGTGCGCGTACAGCGCGTAGGTCCCTCCGGTTGCCATGATCCCGTGGTTGCCGGCAAGCCGGGCGGGATCCAGCCCTCGCCGCGCGAACGCCAAGGTGTTCCTCACCGCCAGCCAGGACTCCCGCACGACGTGGAGCCACTGGCGCTCGGCCATGCCGTCCACAACCTCGACGGTCACGCCGTCGAAGGCCGCATGGACCGGTTGCCCCCAGCCGTAGCAGTCCTGGGTCCGGCCCCCGAAGAGGAGGAAGCGCAGGGTCCCCGCAGGGTGCAGATGGAAGCCGGAGCGGTGGGCGGTGCGGACCAGGTCGTAGGCGTACCGCTGTCCGAGCAGGTCGGTGCCGTGGCTGGGGATCCGGTGCGCCGGGGTCCGCTGGACCGACCACTCGCCTCGAAGGGGAAACGCGACCACGACCGGGTCATCGAGCTCACCCATCGTCGCTGGCCAGCCGCTCGATAACGGCTTCTCTCATCAGGTCACCTTTGACTGCCCGGGCGCTAGGCGGCCATCAAGGACCTCTTCGAGGGTTCGTCCTGAGCGTTTGGTGTTCGCGGACCACCGGACCGCCACCCGACCGGCGGGGTCGCCGGTCGGGGTGGCTCGCCGGTCAGCGTGGGCTGGTTGCGGACAGGCCCCTGGAGCGGGTCCTGGCCCCGGCCGCGCCGCCGATGGCCGCGGCGGCCAGCGTCAGGACCAGAAACAGCACCGACCAGCCGGCCACGTCCCGGGCGACGTCGAAGGCCTGCTGGACGTTGAGGTTGGGAGCCGCGCCGGGGAACTGGGCGGCGTTCAGCCGGTTGGCGACCTCAGCCACCGAGCCGAGCAGGGCCCCACCACCAAAGGCGGTCAACGACAAGATCGCCACGATCCCCAGGGCCCAGAGCACGACCCCGTTGAGCAGGCCGTCGCCGCGCCGCCGCCACGTACCGGTCAGGCCCGTGACTAGCCCGCCGACAAAGAACGAGAACAGGGCGACCAGCGCGCTGATCCAGCCGGCGGTCTGCGAGCTCCCGGTCGGGTCGAGGTCGAGGGTGAGCAGGCCACCGGCGAACAGGGCAAGTTCGACCAGCACGTAGGTGCCCAGCGCCACCAGCAGGCCGGCCCAGACCGCCCCCCACCGTATCGGGTCGCCCCCGGGCTGGGGCCGTTCGGCCTGGGCGTACGCGGTGGTCGGCTCCTGGGCCGGGGTCGCTGCCCGGCTGTCCCGGATCGGCTCGCGTTCGGTTGCCATGAGATGACCTCCTTGGGTGAGGGCGACTCGGAGCCTCCGGAGTTGCCGGCAGCCGGCGAGCGAATCCGCCGGAACGGCATCGCAACCTGCTTGTCATCTCGTCGGCAGCGGCCGGGGTCCGGCGCGCCAGCGGGGCCGGCAGGCGTTACGGGCAGCTTTCACGTCCCGCGCGATCTGATGACAGCTGTCGCACCCCGGCGGTGACGGGCAAGCGCCACCTGGCAGACCGAAGGGCGGGACGCGCGTTGTCGAGGAGTAGCCATGCAGCCGATCAGCGACCGGGAGCCGGCCAGGACGGTGGTGGCTTGCCATGCCTGCTACCGGGCCGCCCGGCAGGATGCCGATAGTCTCGTCTCCCACGGGTTCCCGCCCGATCGGGTCTCGGTCCGGGTCCGCGGGCTGCGGCTGGTGCGGCGGCGCCGCACCAGCGACGCCTCCCTCCGGCGCGCCGTGCGCGGGGGGCTCCTGGTGGGGGCGATCGGCGCCCTGCTCGGGCTGTGGGTCGGCGGTGTCGTGCTCGCCCTCCCGGTCGGGACCGTCCTGGCGGTGGTGGCCGGCGGCGCTGTGGCGTCGGCGGCCGTGGGGGTCGCGGGCGGGGTCGGGGTGCCCGCCCTTCGAGCTCGATGGGAGGGCCAGGCCGGCGTGGACGTCCTGGAGGCGGACGGCTACGACGTCGCGGTTGACGGCCGGCTCGCCGAGGCCGCCCGTCGTCTGCTGTACCTGGTGCACCGCCGACCCGACAAGCCCGGCTCCATCTCCTCGACCCGCCCCGGGTCCGATCCAGCGCCGGGAACGACCGCCGACCGCAACATCGACCCTGACCGACACCAGCCATGAAGCCGTGATGGTCCAACATCGGCGTTCTCCTGTGGGCGTTGCTGACCGCGTTCGCCCTCTACCTGGGCCTCGCGGTCGCCGCGCAGCTGGAGACGATCGGCGCCGGCGGGGACGCTTCGGACATCCGTGGCGCCGACGCAGGGCGAGGAGCCGCGTAGGGGGAGGCCCGGCGATCGCGGACGGACGGCTCCAGACCGGCTCGGCAGACGCCCGACGGCGCCGGCCAATGTCATGGCGTGGCAACGCCCTGGCGACCTCTGTGTCGATTCGTTGACGAAGTGCCTGGTGGCGTGGTCAGGACGTTGTCGTCGGGTAGCCAGCGGCCTGAGCGGGTGATGGGTGGTGGAGGTAGCTGTGAAGCTGGACCAGGCGACGGACGCCGGAGGGATGGGCAGGCGATCGGGAATGCCGCGACCGGTGTTGTTAGCGGTGGATGGTGACCCGGTGTCGCGGAAGGCCGTCGAGGAGGAGCTGCGCAAGCGCTACGGGGCTGACTACCAGGTGCTGTGCGCTGGTTCGGGCGCGGCCGGACTCCAGGCCCTGGAGCAGGTCGGAGCGCGTGGTGGGCAGGCGGCGCTGGTCCTGGCCGACCTGCGGCTGCCCGACATGAGCGGGATCGAGCTGATGAGCCGGGTGCATGGGCTGGACCCGGCGGCCAAGCGGGCGCTGCTGACCGGCTGGGGCGACCGGCAGGTGGGCGACCGGCTGGTCCGCGCGGCCGTCCTCGGTCAGGTCGACGACTGGGGCCTGAAGCCGTGGCAGCCGGGCGACGAGGGCTTCCACCAACTGGTCGTCGGGTTGCTGTATGAGTGGGCGCAGCTGCATCGTCCCGGCTTCCAGGCCGTCCAAGTGGTCGGCGAGCAGTGGTCGGCCCGCGCTCATGAGCTCCGGGACCTGCTGGCCCGCAACAAGGTCCTGTACGGCTTTGTGCCGGCTGACTCCGAGGAGGGCCGGGCGCTGCTGGAGCAGGTCGGCGCAACTGCCGACCAGCTCCCGGTCGTGGTCACCTTCGACGGCCTGGTCCTGCGCGACCCCTCCCTTGTCGAGGTCGCCGAGGCGCTGTCGGCCCCGACCCGACCCGCCGCGGGCGCCTATGACGTCGCCGTGGTCGGTGCGGGCCCAGCCGGCCTGGCCGCGGCTGTATATGGAGCCTCGGAAGGGCTGGGCACGGCCCTGCTGGAGCCGGAGGCGACGGGCGGGCAGGCCCGGACCAGCTCCATGATCCGCAACTATCTGGGGTTCCCCCGCGGTATCAGCGGCACCGAGCTGGCCTACCGGGCGTTCCATCAGGCCATCGGGTTCGGCGCCGACATCGTTTACGGCCAGCGGGCGGTCGGCGTGCACGCCGCCGGGTCGGACCGGGCGGTGACACTGAGCGACGGGACCGACGTGACCGGCCGGGCCGTGATCCTGGCCACCGGGGTGCGCTGGCGGCGGCTGAGCGTGACTAGCCTGGAGGCGCTGGTCGGGATGGGGGTGTTCTACGGTGTCGCCGCCTCCGAGGCCCAGGCTATGAGGGGCGAGCAGGTGTTCGTGGTGGGTGGGGGCAACTCCGCCGGCCAGGCGGCGGTGCACCTGGCCAGGTACGCCGCCCAGGTCACCATGCTGGTCCGCGGGTCGACCCTGGCCGAGACCATGTCCGACTACCTGGTCCGGGAGCTGGACGCCGTCCCCAACATCGCGGTCCGCTACCGGACCCAGGTCGTGGCCGGCCACGGCCACGGCCGGCTGACCGGCCTGACCCTGGAGGACCGCCGCTCGGGAGCGACCGAGACGGTACCGGCGGTCGCCCTGTTCGTCCTCATCGGGGCCGAGCCCCACACCGGCTGGCTGCCCAAGACCGTCCAGCGCGACCGGTGGGGGTTCGTGGTCACCGGCACCGACCTATTCGAAGATGGCCGGCCCCCGCCCGAATGGCCGCCCCAGCGGCCACCGATGCCATACGAGACCAGCCTGCCCGGGGTGTTCGCGGTCGCGACGTCCGCCACGGGTCGATCAAACGAGTTGCCGCCGCGGTTGGGGAGGGCTCGGCCGCCATCCGGACGATCCACCAGTACCTGAGCCAAGGGTAGTCGCTGCGACAGCCTCTGGCGGGTTTCCACACGCGGTGAAGGGCTACCGTGATCGGCTGACAGCGCTCACCCAACCGCCTAGGGCGAGCGACCCAGGAGCCTGATCTCGGTTCCCCGCGTACCCGTTCGGACGTAGGCCTGGGGTGAGGGGGTGGCCAATCGTTGGTGTCGAGGCTGCCGTAGTACCCGTACAGGCAGATGGCGGCGGTGACCAAAGGTGTCCGCCGCCCTCGAACCCAGGCCGGAAGGCCAGGTCGTCGGGGGTGAGCGCAGCCAGCGCGGCCAGACGAATCAACACGTTCAGCAGCACCGAGTCGGGGAGGTGGTGGTGAGCATGCTCACCACCACCTCCCTAGTCGGCGCCGCGACTGCGAGCCCCGCGTCGGCCGGCTAGGCGTGGAGAGCGTCGGCCCGGGTGGCCGGGACCAGGCTGAACACGCCGGCCCGGGCGACGACGACGTCGAGGCGGCCGAGCTCGCGGACCGTACGGTCGATGGCCTCGTTGAGCTGGGCGGCGGCGTCCTGGACGTCACCGCGAATGACCAGGCACCGCCGGCCGGTCGCCTCGACCTCTCGCCGGGTCGCCTCCAGCTCCTCCGGCGCCGGCGGGTGGCCGTCGGGCGGCGGCGCCGACGCGTTGACGAGATCGAAGAGGGCTACGTCCGCACCTTGCCGGGCGAAGGCCAGCGCCTGGCGACGCCCGTGCGCCTGCGCCCCGCCGGTGATGAACACGACCTGATCGTCGAAGCGCCCCATGGGCTCCTCCTCGCGATCCCGGCCGCAAGCGTCCGCGGCCGGGATCGTCGCTCCGCCTTCGGGAATGGTCGCTGGTGGTCAGCTCACCACCACCAGCTGGTTGCTGACGTCCGACACCCCAGGGGTGTCCCAGGCGTCGTCGCCGGCGGCCCGCTTGGACCGCGCCGAGGCCACCTTGCCCTGAAGGATGACCACGCCCTGTTCCACGTCGACCTTCAGGTCGTGGTCGCGGGTGTAGGGGTTCTCCCGCAGCCGGTCGACCACGGTGGACTTGATCTCGTGGTCGCTCGGCTGGTCGCCACGGAGCTCGTCGTACCAGCCGTAGTAGTAGCGGTCGTAGGGATAGATCCAGGGTCCGACGCCGGCGGCACGGGGACCGAGCATGTCGCTGCTCCTTTCCTTCTTCGTGGGATCACGCCCGTGGTACCCGCACGGGGGCCGGGCCGCTTAGGTTGTCGCGGGAATCGTCACCAGATCGCATGCCACCGGTAACGAGGGGCCACGCCCCGTCGCGCCGTGTCGACCGCGTTACGGACCGTGACCGATTCGATGTCCACTGGGCCGCCGGCGGGAGCGGGCCCGGTGCGGCGGGCACCCTATGGGGAGCAACAGCAACGTGGGCACCGACCGGGTGCCCGTCGCTCGTAGAGGAGGCTGCACCGTGACGGACCTGGCGCGAAGCGACCCTGACCACTCGCTCGGCGACCGGCGGGCGGTGGCCGGGTTCGGGTCCTATCCCGAGGCTGAGGAGGCCGTGGACCGGCTCGCCGAGGCCGGCTTCCCACTCGACCGGGCCGCGATCGTGGGGCGCGGGCTGGTGGTCCTGGAGGTTGGCGGCCGCATAAGCGACCGTGTGGCGCTGCGCGCCCTCTCCGACGGTTGGCCGGAGGTGCTGTTCGCCGGCGACCTGCGCGCCGCCACCTACGAGGTGCTGGCCGACGAGGACCTTGCCGAGGAGGCGGCCCGGCTGCTCGCCAGCTAGGTGTTGCGGGCAAGACGTTCGTGACTGCTCGGCGGCCGGACCGACGTGACGTAAGGAGTCAACGCTGTGCGGCGGTAGGGTCGCGTCGGCAACGGTCGGCGATGGAGCCCCGGGCTCAACGGCTCAAAGCGGTCTCCCGCTCCACGCGCGACAGCTTCTCGGGGTTGCGCACGGAGTAGAGCCCGGTGACGAAGCCGTCATCGATCCGCACCGCCACGACGCTGTCGATCACTCCATTGCGCCGCATGATGAGTGTCGGGCAGCCATTGACCTGCACCGGCTCAACCGACATCTCGGCGCCGTCCATGTCCAAGCCGGCGGCCAACAGGCGAGCCACCCTTTTGGACCCCACAATCGGCCGCAGCATGGCCTGCTTGACGCCGCCACCGTCGCTCATGGCGATGACGTCTGGCGCGAGGATGTCGAGCAAGCTCTGTAGGTCGCCCGTCTCGGCCGCTCGTTGGAAGGCCTTGAGTGCAGCTCGCGTCTCGGACGGAGAAACGACCCCGTGACGTGCGTCACGTGGCTGCGCTGTCACAAGGATCGCGTCGTCGGCATCTCATGTTCGAACAGTTACCCCGGACTGGAGTGGGACCCCATCGCCACTCCCGCTTCAAGACGGGAGTCGCCGACAACCTCAAGGAGAGACCTCATGAACCTCACTCTGTGGATCGTTACCGGACTGCTTGCCGTTGCCTACCTGGTCAGCGGCGGCGGCAAGCTGATCATGCCGAAGGAGAAGATAGCCGCCACGACGCCTAGTGCGAGATGGGTCGAAGACTTCAGTGCCGGCAGCGTCAAGGCCATCGGAGCCCTCGAGGTCCTGGCTGCGGTGGGCCTGGTCCTACCTGCCGCGATCGACATCGCGCCGGTTCTGGTGCCGCTGGCTGCTCTCGGGTTGGTGCTCATCATGGTCGGCGCGGTGATCACACGCCTCCGCCGTCACGAGCCCAAGCCAATGGTGGCAGACCTGGCCTATCTCGCCCTGGCCGGCTTCGTGGCGTGGGGCCGCTTCTTCGGTCCCGAATCCTTCACCGACCGCCAGGACGGCATCCTGCTGTTTAGTGGGCTGCTGCTTATCTTCGCCGCCTTCGTCTTCCTCTGGTTCGTCGGGACGCTCCACGGCGTGCTGCGAGGCGCAGGTAATCCTCGATGAAGGAGTTGATGATGAGAGTGTTTGTCGCAGGCGGCGCCGCCAACGATCTTCTCCCAGCCATTTTCTGTCCGCATGTCACAGATGGCCGGGCTGTCTCGGCTCGGGTTTCGAAGACAGGTTCTTAGAAGAACACATCATCCCAAAGCAAGGAGCTGGTCATGAGCGAGCACACCGCACATCAGAAGATCGCGCTGATTACCGGGGCGAACAAGGGGATCGGCCGTGCGGCTGCCGAGCAACTCGCGGCGCTGGGCATGACGGTCCTGATCGGCGCCAGAGACCCGTGGCGCGGCGAGGAGGCCGCTGCGGCGCTGCGCGCGGCAGGCGGCGACGCGCACGCGGTCACCCTGGACGTCGCCGACCCGACCACCGTCCAGGAGGCCGCGAAGCAGGTCGAGGAGCGCTTCGGCCACCTCGACGTGCTGATCAACAACGCCGGCATCACCGGCTCCGGGCAGGTCTCGCCCGAAGACGCCCACGATCAGGTCCCCAGCACCGTCGACCTGGACATGGTCCGGAC
>JASLBL010000253.1 GCA_030146615.1 Actinomycetes bacterium | reverse complement strand
TCTACCTGTCGGGCTGGCAGGTCGCGGCCGACGCCAACCTGGCCGGCCAGACCTACCCGGACCAGAGCCTGTACCCGGCCAACAGCGTGCCGGCGGTCATCCGGCGGATCAACAACGCCCTGCTCCGGGCCGAGCAGGTGGCCAGGGCCGAGGGCGAGGAGCGCTCCTACCTGGTGCCGATCGTGGCCGACGCCGAGGCCGGGTTTGGCGGGCCGCTGAACGCCTATGAGCTGACCGCGGCCATGATCGAGGCCGGGGCGGCCGGGATCCACTTCGAGGACCAGCTGGCCAGCGAGAAGAAGTGCGGGCACCTGGGCGGCAAGGTGCTGGTCCCGACCGGCCAGTTCATCCGCACCCTCCAGGCGGCCCGGCTGGCCGCCGACGTCGCCGGGGTGCCCACCGTGCTCATCGCCCGGACCGACGCCCTGGCCGCGACCCTGCTCACCTCCGACGTCGACGAGCGCGACCGGCCGTTCCTGACCGGCGAGCGCACCGCCGAGGGCTACTTCCGGGTCACGCCCGGCCTGGAGGCCCCGATCGCCCGCGCCCTCGCCTACGCCCCCTCTGCCGACCTGCTGTGGTGCGAGACCTCCACCCCCGACCTGGGCCAGGCCCGCCGGTTCGCCGAGGCCGTCCACGCCCAGTTCCCGGGCAAGCCGCTGGCCTACAACTGCTCGCCCAGCTTCAACTGGCGGCGCCAGCTCGACGACCAGGCGATCGCCCGGTTCCAGAAGGAGCTGGCGGCGATGGGCTACCGCTTCCAGTTCATCACCCTGGCCGGCTTCCACAGCCTGAACGCGGCCATGTTCGAGCTGGCCGCCGGCTACGCCGCCGAGGGCATGCCGGCCTATGTGCGGCTCCAGCAGCACGAGTTCGCCCTCGAGGCCGCCGGCTACACCGCCACCCGCCACCAGCGCGAGGTCGGGACGGGCGTGTTCGACCTGGTCGCCCAGGCCGTGGCCGCCGGCCAGACCTCCACCCTGGCCCTGGACGGCTCGACCGAGCGCGCCCAGTTCTGAGGGCGGTTCGTCCAGTTCTGAGGGCCGCTTCGCGCATTCGGCGTACGCAATTCGCGGGGTGCGAACCCGGCAGTATGGGATACGATGCCCGCGGACCGGTCGATTGGGGGCGACGATGTCCAAGGCTGGAGAGGCGCGCTTGCGGTTGGGCCGCCACGCCCCGGTGGCCCTGGTCCTCGCCCTGCTCCTGGCCCTGGCCGCCGCCACCCCGGCCGCCGCCGCCACCCCCACGGCCCAGCCGGCCCCCAACGCCGCCCTGGCCGCCAAGGCCAAGGCCCTCCAGGCCAAGTTGGACGCCCAGCACGCCGAGATCGAGCGGATCGCCGAGCGGCTGAACGCCACCGACGACCGGCGCCGCCGCCTCCAGGCCAGCCTGCGCCGCCTCGAGACCCGCCGGAAGGCCGCCCAGGCCGAGCTCGACAAGGCCCAGGTCCAGCTCGACGAGCAGGCCCGGGCGACCTATATGGGCGGCCCCCAGTGGCTGCTCGGGGAGCTGGTCGGCGGGGCCAACCCGCCCGACGCCATGCGCCGGCTCCCGATGCAGAAGGCGGCCCTCGAGGCCCGGGCCGCGGTCGTCTCCGAGGTGCGGGTCCGCAAGGCCGAGGTCGAGAGCCTCAACGAGCGGGTCGCGGCCGACCTGGCCGAGGCCAACGTCGTCCACCGGCGCCAGGACGACGAGCGGCGCCAGGTCGAGCGGCTGGCCACCCAGCTCCAGGCGACCCTGGACAAGATCGACGAGCAGCTCGCCGGCTACCTGGAGGCCGAGCAGGACCGGGCCGAGGCGTCCCGGCGGGCCGCCTGGTCCGGCTACATGTCGGGGGTCGGGACGGTTCAGTCCTGGCTCCAGGCCGGGCCGGTGGCCAGGGCGGCCGTCCGC
Source organism: Actinomycetes bacterium (assembly GCA_030146615.1). Classification (GTDB taxonomy): domain Bacteria; phylum Actinomycetota; class CALGFH01; order CALGFH01; family CALGFH01; genus CALGFH01. Next base: position 18,708 of record JASLBL010000253.1, on the reverse strand, counting down.
TGGGCCCTGGCCCAGCTCGGCGACCCGTACCGGTGGGGCGCCACCGGCCCCGACACCTTCGACTGCTCGGGGCTGACCAGCTCGGCCTACCGGGCCGCCGGGGTCGGCATCCCGCGGGTGTCGCGGGCCCAGTGGGGCGCCGGCCCGCACGTCGCCGTGGCCAATCTGCTCCCCGGCGACCTCGTCTTCTACGCCGACGTCCCCAGCAACCCGGCCACCATCCACCACGTCGGCATGTACATCGGCAACGGCCTGATGGTGCATGCTCCCCACACCGGCGACGTCGTCCGGGTCGCCTCCATCTGGCGCGAGAGCTACGCCGGCGCCACCCGGATCGTGCCCGGGGTCGTCACCCCCGGCGTGCCCGGGCCGCCGGTGACCGCGCCCCCGCCGACCAGCCCGACCTCGCCGACGCCGCCGCCCGTGACGACGTCGCCGCCGGCCACCGAGCCGTCGCCGGCCCCGCCGACGACCCGGCCGCCGACCTCGACCTCGCGGCCCGGGTCGCCGACCACGACCACCCGGGCGGCGACCACCACCACCCGCGCGGCGACCACCACCACCAAGCCGCCGACCACCACCGCGGCGCCGCCAACCACGACCGCGGCCGCGCCGCCCACCACCACTGCGGAGCCGACCACCACCGAGGCCGCGCCGACCACCACGGCCCCGCCGACCACCACGGCCCCGCCGACCACCACCGAGGCCGCGCCGACCACCACCTGACGCCTCGGGGCGCGCCGCCCAGGCCCCCGCCGGTGGCAGGAGCCCCGGTCGGGAGGGTAGCCGAAGCGGGTGAGGGGGCGGAGGCGGGTTTCCACAACGTCCGACCTCCCGCGGCTGCTCTATCATCGGCCGGTCCGCCGCACCCTCGCCCCCAAGGAGGCGCCGCCGTGCCCGACCCCGAGCGCCTCTGGTCGCCCTGGCGGATGGACTACATCCGCCGCGGGGAGCGCCAGGACGACGGCGGCTGCATCTTCTGCGACCTCCCGGCCGCCGGGGAGGACCAGGACGAGGACAACCACCTCCTGGCCCGCGGCGAGCGCAGCTTCGTGCTCCTCAACGCCTTCCCCTACAACCCCGGGCACCTCATGGCGGCGCCCTACCGCCACGTCGGCGACTTCGAGGAGCTGACCGCCGAGGAGCTGGCCGAGCTGATGGCCTTCGCCGGCCGGGCCATCCGGGCGCTGCGGGAGGAGTCCGGGCCCCACGGGTTCAACCTGGGCATGAACCTCGGCCAGGTCGCCGGGGCCGGCATCGCCGACCACCTGCACCTGCATCTGGTGCCGCGCTGGGGCGGGGACACCAACTTCATGCCGGTGGTCGGCCAGACCAAGGTCCTGCCCGAGCTGCTCGGGGAGACCGATCGCCGTCTCCGCCGCCATTTCTCGGAGCAGTAACTCTTACGTACTCATATCTAGTTCCTAGCGATGGGTGACGATGATCAATCCGACGGAGGAAAGGTGGACGGCGACCGGTTAGCGTGGGGCGCGGGAGGCGACTGTCCGCCGGATTTCCGGTGAGCCGTCTCCGGGGGGGCCCGAACGAACCAGGACAAAGGCGGTCGATGCGGTGAGTGCAGAGCCGACGCCGAGCGGATCGGTGGAGCTACGTGACTACCTGAGGGTGTTCAAGCGCCAGCTCGCGCTGATCGTGGCGATCACCCTGCTGGGGGCGGCGGCCGCGGCCGCCTACACCTTCCGCCGTACCCCGGTCTACGAATCGAGCGCCTCGGTGCTGGTCAGAGCGATCACCACCAACGCCTTCGACCCCGGCCAGCGGGTCGACCAGCAGCTCAACATGTTCAACCAGCGCCAGCTGGCCCAGTCCGAGCCGGTGGCCGCGGTCGCGGCCAAGACCCTCCAGACCACCGCCACCCCGGCCCAGCTGCTGGAGCACGTCAAGGCCGACGTGCCCGCCAACTCCCAGATCCTCCGGATCAAGTACCGCGACACGGTGCCTCTGACCGCCCAGCGGGGCGCCGACGCCTTCGCCAAGGCCTACCTGGCCTTCCGCGAGGCCGACGCCCGCGCCCAGGCCACAACCAGCCAGAAGAGCCTCCAGCGGGACATCACCCGGTTCCAGAAGCAGGCCTCGGCGGCCGAGAAGGTGCTCGGCGACGCCAACGCCGACGCCGACGCTCAGCGGGCCGCCCAGGCCAGGCTGGCCGCGGCCAACAACCGCCTCGACCAGCTGCTGGCTCAGCTCAGCAACTTCCAGTCGCTGGACTTCAACCCGGGCACGGTGATCGCCGCCGCGGCCCTGCCGGCCACCCCGGCCAGCCCCAACCACCGCCTCGACGTCGGCATCGGCCTGCTCGTGGGGCTGTTCCTGGGGGTCGTGCTCGGGTTCGTCCGCGACCGCACCGACGACCGGCTGCGGGGTCGCGAGGACCTGGCCGAACGCCTCGACCGGCCGGTCCTGGCCACCATCCCGCCCCTGTCCAAGCGGGTCCGCCAGGAGGGCAAGCTGCGCTGGAAGCGGCGCCCCAGGAACAGCCTGGTCACCCTGGAGCAGCCCAGCAGCCCGGCCGCCGAGTCCTACCGAACCCTGCGGACCCGCATGGCCCGCCTGGCCAGCCAGCTCGACATCAACTCGGTGATGGTGGTCTCGGCTGGGGTGGGAGAGGGCAAGAGCACCACCGCGGCCAATCTGGCCGTGGTCCTGGCCGAGACCGGCAAGGACGTGCTGCTGGTCTCCGCCGACCTGCGCCGGCCCCGGGTCCACCAGTTCTTCGGCCTCCAGAACAAGTCGGGCCTGTCCAACCTGCTCACCGACGGCACCCCGCCCGACAAGCGCAAGGGCCCGGTCGCCGACGGCAAGCAGATGGCCTCCGAGCTGTGGTCGGTCGCCCCCAACCTGTGGCTGATCCTGTCGGGGCCGCTCCCGCCGCACCCGTCGGCTCTGATGGACTCGGACTCGATGCGCCAGTTCCTGAAGGAGCAGCGCGACCTGTTCGACTTCATCATCCTCGACTGCCCGCCGGCCCTGGTCGTGGCCGACAGCCTCGCCCTGGCCCCCCTGGCCGACGCCGTCCTGGTCGTGGCCGACGCCAAGGAGAGCGACCGCGACCTGGTGAGCCGCCTCAAGGAGGAGCTGGAGCAGGTCGGCGGCAGGATCGTCGGCGCCGTGCTCAACCGCTCCAAGCAGGCCGGCAAGAACACCTACTACTACTACGACACCCAGGACGAGTAGGCCCGGTACCGCTCCCCATCGCTACGTAGTGCGCTCCCACCGGGGGCGCACTACCTGTTTGGGCGCTCGTCATGGCTACTTCAGATGCGTGACGAGATTACTTCAACCACCGCATGTGCCTGGCTCCTGGCCACGAGATGCTCAGCCCGGTGCTGATGCACCAGCAGAGCTGGACTCGGGAGTCGTGACCGGTGCCGCCGCCGCCAGAGGAGTACTCGCGAATAGGCCTTCCGACCGGCCCTGCCATCCCTACGGACTATGGCGAACCGGAAAGGACGGGCGACGTGCGGCGGGCCTTGACCGAGACGGTGGGGCTTGAACCACCCTTCCACAGCAGCCTGCTGATCTCCCCGCGGATGGCCGGCGTCCGCTCCGACATCAGCCGCCAGTACCGCAGCCACTACGTGCTCATGGGGATCACCGACACCCTGGCGGTGTTCTTCGCCCTGCTGCTGGCCTACCAGCTCCGCTTCGACGAGCTGGTGCCGACCCTCGACTTCTGGCTGCTGCTGCTGACCGTGCCGCTGATCACCCCGGTGGTCTACCTGACCATGCGGCTGTACCGGGTCCACCAGTACTCCACCGCCGAGGAGTTCCGCCGCATCATCGTGGCCATCAGCCTGATCATCTCGGCCACGGTCATGGTCTCGTTCTGGTCCAAGGCCTCGTTCTCGCGGCTGTGGATGCTGCTGTCGTGGGGCCTGGGGCTGGTCCTGGCCCTGTCGGTGCGGCGGCTGTGGCACTGGCGGGTCCGGCGCATCCGCCTCGAGGGCAAGCTCACCTTCCGGACCCTGATCATCGGGTCCAACCTGGAAGCCGAGCGGCTGGCCGCCACCATGACCACCAAGGAGTTCGGGTTCCAGCCGGTCGGGTTCGTGTCCGGGGGCATGGACGAGCTGCGCCTGGACGACCAGCGGGTGGTCGGGCCGGTGAGCCGTATCCGCGAGCTGATCCGCGAGACCAAGGCCGACTGCCTGTTCGTCGCCTCCAGCGCCGTCACCCCCGAGGACGTCGTCCAGATCATGAAGGCCCGGCGGATGGAAAACGTCGAGGTCCGCTTCACCGCCAACCTCCCCACGGTGCTGTCCAGCCGCCTCGCCCCCCAGACCATCGGCGGGGTCATGACCCTCTCGGTCAACGTGCTCCAGCTGACCCGGGCCCAGGCGGCGGCCAAGCGGGCCTGCGACGTGCTCATCTCCGGCCTCGGCCTGCTGGCCCTGCTGCCCCTGTTCGCGGTCGTGGCCGCGGCCATCAAGCTCACCTCGCCCGGCCCGGTGGTCTTCCGCCAGGAGCGGGTCGGGCTCCGGGGCCGGCCCTTCACCCTGCTGAAGTTCCGCACCATGGTCGTCGGGGCCGACCTGCTGCTCAACACCCTGCGCGAGCAGAACGAGGCCGACGGCCCGCTGTTCAAGCTCCGCCAGGACCCGCGGGTGACCCGGGTCGGGGCCATCCTGCGCCGCTACTCGATCGACGAGCTGCCCCAGCTCTGGAACGTCCTCAAGGGCGAGATGAGCCTGGTCGGCCCGCGGCCGCCGCTGGCCGGCGAGGTCGCCCTGTACGAGGAGTGGCAGCACGACCGGCTCGAGGTCCGGCCCGGCATCACCGGCCTGTGGCAGGTCAGCGGGCGCAGCGAGCTCTCCTTCGAGGACTACGTCCGCCTGGACCTGTTCTACGTCGAGAACTGGTCGATCGCCTACGACCTGTTCATCCTGTCCAAGACGCTCCCGCTCCTGGTCTCGACCAGGGGCGCGTACTGAGGCCCCGGCCATGCGCGCGCTCCTGGTCTGCTCCTCCGGCGGGCACCTGATCCAGCTCCACAACCTCAAGCCATGGTGGGAACAGCACGATCGTCTATGGGTGACCTTCGAGAAGCTGGACAGCACCTCCCTGCTCGCCGGTGAGCAGGTCGCCTGGGCCTACCACCCGACGACCCGCAACCTGGCCAACCTGCTCCGCAACACCCGCCTGGCCTGGAAGCTGCTGCGCTCCTACCGGCCCGACGTGGTCGTCTCCAGCGGGGCCGGGGTCGCCTTCCCGTTCTTCCTTCTGGCCAAGCTGTTCGGCAAGCGGACGGTGTACGTCGAGGTCTACGACCGGATCGACTCGCCGACCATGACCGGCCGCCTCTGCTACCCCTTCAGCGACCTGTTCCTGCTCCAGTGGGAGGAGCAGCGCCGCAACTACCCCAAGGGCAAAGTCATCGGGAGCCTGCTGTGACTGGGACGCCGCTGCTGCTGGTCACCGTCGGCACCGACCACCACCCCTTCGACCGCCTGGTCCGCTGGGCCGGGGCCTGGCTGGATGGCCACCCCGGCCGCCTGCGCTGCCTGATGCAGACCGGCACCTCGGCCCCGCCCACCGCAGGAGCCGCGGGAGTGGAGTGGCAGGCCTACCTGGAGTTCGACGTCCTCCAGGCGGCCATGGCGTCGGCGGCCGCGGTCGTCTGCCACGGCGGGCCCGGGACCATCCTGGGGGCGCGGCACATGGGTGCCGTCCCCATCGTCGTCCCCCGCCAGCACCGGCTGGGCGAGCACGTCGACGACCACCAGGTCGCGTTCTCGCGGCGCCTGGCCGCCGAGGGCGACGAGATCCACCTGGCCCAGACTGAGGCCGACCTGCACCGGCTGCTGGACCGGGTCGCCGCCGAGCCGGCCGCCTTCCGGGCCGGGTCGGCCGGCCGGGGTGCGGCCGGCCGGGACCGGGCCACGGCCGTGCGTGAGTTCGAGCGCCTGGTCGACGGGCTGGTCGGCGAGCGGCCGGTCCCGCGGGCGGGGGCCAGATGAGCACTGTCCTGTTCATCGGCGGGCTCGGGCGCAGCGGCAGCACCCTGCTGGACCGGATGCTCGGCCGGCTCGACGACGTCTGGTCGGTGGGGGAGCTGGTCCACATCTGGGAGCGCGGCCTGTCCGAGAACAACCGCTGCGGCTGCGGCGAGCGCTTCCGCGACTGCCCGTTCTGGGGCCGGGTCGGGGAGGTCGCCTTCGGCGGCTGGGACGCCCTCGACGTGGGGGAGGTGCTGGCCCTCAAGGCCTCGGTGGACCGCAACCGCTACGTGCCCCTGATGGTCCTGCCCGGCCTGTCGCGCCCCTACCGGGCCCGCCTGGACCGCTACCTGGAGCTGCTGGAGCGGCTGTACGCGGCCATCCGCGAGGTCAGCGGGCGGCCGCTGGTGGTCGACGCCAGCAAGCACGCCTCCCACGCCTTCCTGGTCCGGCGGATGCGCGGGGTCGACCTGCGCCTGGTCCACCTGGTCCGCGACAGCCGCGGGGTGGCCTTCTCCTGGACCAAGCGGATGCGGCGGGCCGAGGTCGTCTCCGGCGACGCCCTCATGGCCACCGACACCCCACTGCGCATGAGCGCCCGCTACCTCGGCTACAACCTGCTGTTCCACCTGCTCGTGCTGACCGGCGTGCGGGGCATCCTGCTGCGGTACGAGTCGCTGGTCCGCGACCCGTCGGCGGAGCTGACCCGCGTGCTCGCGCTCTCGGGGCGGCCGGTGGCCGCCGGCGAGCTCGGCTTCGTCGGCGACGGCTGGGTCGAGCTCGGCCCCAGCCACGCCCTGGCCGGCAACCCGATGCGCTTCCGCAGCGGCCGGGTCCCGCTCCGGGTCGACGAGGAGTGGCGGGGCCAGCTGCGCCGCCGCCACCGCGTGCTCACCTCGGTCTCGACCTGGCCGCTGCTGCTGGCCTACGGCTACCTGCGCGGGGGCGGCCATGGCCGCTGAGACCCCGGCGGTCAGCGTGGTCGTCCCCACCCGGGACCGGCCCGAGCTGCTGCGCCGGGCCGTCACGGCCATCCTGGAGCAGACCTACCCGGGCCCGGTCGAGTGTCTGGTCGTGTTCGACCAGAGCGACCCCGACCTGCCCTGGGCCGAACTGCCGGCCGGGCGCCGCCTGGTCCTTGTCCGCAACCAGCGCACCCCCGGCCTGGCCGGGGCCCGCAACAGCGGCATCCTGACCGCCACCGGCGAGCTGGTCGCCTTCTGCGACGACGACGACGAGTGGCTGCCGGAGAAGCTGACCCGGCAGGTGGCGCGGCTCCTGGCCACCCCGTCAGCGGCCGTCTCGACCACCGGCATCCTGGTCCGCTACCAGGACCGCACCACCACCCGGCTGGCCCCGACCGAGCTCGTCACCCACCGCCAGCTGCTGCGCTCGCGGCTGACCGAGCTGCACCCCTCGACCGTGCTGGCCCGGCGCCGCCAGCTGCTGGACGACATCGGCCTGGTCGACGAGCAGATCCCCGGCAGCTACGCCGAGGACTACGAGTGGCTGCTGCGGGCCTCGCGGCACGCCCCCGTGCTGGCCGTGCCCGAGCCCCTGGCCGTGATCCACTGGCACCAGTCGTCGTTCTTCTCCGACCGCTGGCGCACCATCATCTCCGCCCTCACCTACCTGGTCGACAAGCACCGCGAGCTCCAGCAGGAGCCGTCCGGGCTGGCCCGCATCTACGGCCAGATCGCCTTCGCCCACGCCGCCCTCGGCGAGCGGCGCCCGGCCCGCAGCTGGGCGTGCCGGACCCTGTCGCTGAACCGGCGCGAGCGCCGGGCCTACCTGGCCCTGGCCATCAGCCTGGGCCTGGTCAGCGCCAAGACGGTCACCCGCCTGGCCCACGCCGCCGGCAAGGGGATCTAAGCCGCAACCCGGGCGTCACCGGCTGGACTCGATCAGGCAACGATTTGACCGCTGAATCGTGATCTTGGTTAGATCCGCGCTGCACGACATCCCCCCATACGAAAGCGGGCCTTCCCCCCAGGGCCCGCGGCACGACACCGCTCCAACTCCCGACCCTGGTGAGGTTTCACCAAGGAGGAGCAGCTTTGCGTCACGCCGCCCGGCACAGCCGCCAGCCCGTACGTCGTTCCCCCCGTGTCCTCACCGCGCTCCTCCTGCTGGCCGGCCTGGTCGGCGCCCTCACCGTGTCGGCGCGGGCCTTCCAGCCCTCCGGCGCCCAGGGTGACCGGTCCCTGACCCCCAAGGCGGCCTGGCTCGGCGCCTGGGCTCAGCCGTCGGGGTCGTTCTCCAAGGCGGCCCAGCAGCAGGCCGTGCTCGACCTGGAGCGCCGCATCGGCCGCCGCCTGGCCATCGACCACACCTACGTGCCCTTCGGGTCCCAGCTCGGCTGGCGCCCGGCCTGGGACGTCGAGATGGGCCGGATCCCGCTGCTGACCATCGGCAACGGGGCCAGCACGACCGAGATCGCCCAGGGCCGCCACGACGTCTACCTTCGCCAGCTGGCCGAGGGCGTGCGGGAGCTGGGCAAGCCCGTCTTCATCCGCTACGCCCACCGCATGGACGACCCGGCGAACAGCTCCTGGGTCGGCTCGCCCGAGTCCTACAAGGCCGCCTGGCGCCACGTCCGCGAGGTCTTCGCCGGCCTGCCGGCGTCGTTCGTGTGGGCCCCGACAGCGGCCGCCTTCGCCAGCGCCGCCGCCGACCGCTTCTACCCCGGCGACGACCAGGTCGACTGGATCGCCGCCGACGGCTACAACGGCCCCGGCTGCCGTCCCGGGTCGGGCTGGCGGGAGCTGTCGGAGATCTTCGGCGACTTCTACGTGTGGGGCAGCTCCCACGGCAAGCCGCTGATGATCGGCGAGACCGGCACGGTCGAGGACGGCGCCGACCCGGCCCGCAAGGCCGCCTGGTTCGACAACGCGGCCCGGGACCTGGCCACCGAGATGCCGAACGTCCAGGCCCTGATCTACTTCGACGCCAAGAAGGCCTGCGACTACCGGGCGGCGTCCTCCGGCCGCTCGCTGGAGGGGTTCAAGCGCCTGGCCCTTGACCCGCACTTCCAGACCTCGCCGCTCCCGCCGACCCCGACCACCCGGCCGACCCCGACCACCAGGCCGACCTCCACGACCAAGCCGCCGTCCTCGACCGTGCCGCCGACCACCTCGCCGGGCTCCGGCGGGTCGCCCGGGCCGGCCGGCTTCACCAAGGCCATGGCCCCGAACTCGGGCGCCCTCTGGGGCACCAGCAAGTTCGACCGGGCCTGGGAAGCCCAGCTGGGGCGGAAGTTCGACATCGTCCACTTCTACCACCAGTGGAGCCAGAACTTCCCGACCGCCACCGAGCGCGCCCTGGCCGCCGAGGGCCGGATGCTGCTGATCAACTGGAAGTCGCCCGGGTCCTGGCCGGCGGTGGCCAACGGCAGCCAGGACGCCCAGATCACCGCGACCGCCAACCGGCTCAAGGCCTTCGGCCACAAGATGTTCCTGGCCTTCCACCACGAGCCCGAGAACGACATCGGCGCCGCCGGCCAGCCGGCCGACTACGCCAGGGCGTTCCGCCGGGTGGTCGACGTGTTCAACCGGGTCGGGGCCGACAATGTCCTGTTCGTCTGGAACATGATGGGGTTCGTCGGCGGCCACGGCGACATCTACCCGACCCTGTACCCGGGCGACCAGTACGTCGACTGGATCGCGTACGACCCGTACAACTGGTACGGCTGCAAGCCGGGCCACAAGGTCCGCACGTTCGCCGAGATCACCAAGCCGTTCTACGACTGGACGGCCGCCCACGCCCCCGGCAAGCCGCTGATGCTGGCCGAGTACGGCCTGCGCGAGCAGCCGGCGGGGGCGCCCAGCAAGGCCGCCTGGCTGCGCGACTCGCTGGTCCAGCTCAAGACCACCCGGACCCGGATCAAGGCGCTGGTCTACTTCAACAACCTGCACAAGTGCGACTGGCGGCTCACCAGCTCGAGCGCCTCGGTGGCCGCCTACCGTGAGATCGGGAGGGACCCCGTCCTCAACCGTTTGCACTAGGTTGCAGTAGCCACAGTTGACGTACCGCTCGGGCATCCTGGCGCATATCCTGCTCGGGTGCCCGAGCGGATCGACGAGCTGAGCCCGACCGGCGGGGCGCCGGCAGCGGCCCCCCGCCGGACCGGTCTGCCCGACGGCTGGCCGGTGATGGCCCTGTTCGGGGCCTTCCCGATCTGGTGGGCGCTCGGGCTGTCCTCGCTGATCTGGATCATCCTGGCCGTGCCCATGCTGGCCTGGCTGCTGGCCAGGGGCCGGGTCCGGGTGCCCAAGGGGTTCGGGATCTGGCTGGCCTTCCTGTTCTGGATGCTGCTGTCGGCCACCCAGCTGGACGAGGCCCGGCGCTGGTACGCCTTCTCCTACCGGGCCGTGCTGTACGTCGCGATGACGATCATGTTCGTCTACGTCTACAACCTGCCCCGGGCGGCCTTCCCGGCCCGGCGGGTGGTGCTGGCCCTGACCCTGTTCTGGGCCACCGTGATCTGCTTCGGGTTCGCCGCCCTGGCCGCCCCCGACCTCCGGCTCACCACCCCGGCGTCGCTGCTGCTGCCGGCCTCGATCGCGGCCAACCCGTTCGTCCAGGACCTGTTCGCGGCCCGCCTGGCCCAGGTCCAGACCTTCATCGGCTACGCCCTGCCCCGGCCGGCGGCCCCGTTCACCTACACCAACGAGTGGGGCGGGGCGGTCGGCCTGCTCACCCCGATGGCCCTGGCCGGCCTGGGCATGCTCCGCTCGTACCTGACCCGCAACGTGGTCCGGCTGCTGCTGGTCGCCTCCCTGGTCCCGATCGTCATCTCGGCCAACCGGGGGCTGTGGGTCGGGCTCGGGGCCGGGCTGGTGTACGCCGCCGTGCGGGTGGCCCTGCGCGGCAACGCCCGGTCGCTGGTGGCCATCCTGGCCTTCCTGGCCGTGACCGCCGCCCTGGTCACCCTGACCCCGCTGGAGCGCTACGTCAGCGACCGCCTGGCCCACCAGCACAGCAACGAGCGCCGCGAGAGCCTCAGCTCCCAGGCCATCACCGGGGCCCTGGAGCGGCCCCTGCTCGGCTACGGCGGCCCGCGGGAGTCGCCCGACCTGGTCAACGCGCCCGAGATCGGCACCCACGGCCAGGTCTACCTGGTGCTGTTCTCCCAGGGCGTCCCCGGGCTGGCCTTCTTCCTGGGGTGGTGGCTGTGGGCCCTGTGGATCTCGCACCGGGGGGCCACCGGGCCGCCCCTGTGGTGCCACGTGATGCTGCTGATCGGCATGCTCGAATTCCTGTACTACGACATGATGCCCACCCAGCTGCACCTGATGATGGTGGTGGCGGCGGTGGCCTGGCGGGAGCAGGAGGCTCAAGCGGCCGCCGCCCAGCGCCGATCCGGAACTGAGACCCGGGAGACAGTCGCGACCAGATGACCGAGCCCAGATGACCCAAGCGAGCGGGGCCACCAAGCTGGCCCGGAGAGCGGCGCGCTGGAGCGCCCAGGCGTACGCGCGGCCCACCGCCGGGCTGCGGCTGCTGCCCGACTACCTGCTCATCGGCGCCCAGCGGGCCGGCACGACCTCACTGCACCGCTACCTGATCCAGCATCCCGGGGTCAGGACCACCCTGCGGACCAAGGGCGTGCACTTCTTCGACACCGCCTACGGCCGCGGCATGTCCTGGTACGCCTCCCGGTTCCCGACCAAGCTGACCGCCTGGTACGTGGCCCGGCGCCACGGGGTCGAGCTGCGCACCGGCGAGGCCAGCCCCTACTACCTGTTCCACCCCCACGTCCCGGCGCGGGTGGCCGAGCACCTGCCCCAGGTCAAGCTGATCGCCCTGCTCCGCGACCCGGTCGGGCGGGCCTACTCCCACTACCAGCACGAGGTCGCCCGCGGCTTCGAGACGCTGTCGTTCGAGGAGGCGATCGAGGCCGAGCCGGCCCGCCTGGCCGGGGAGACCGAGCGCATGCTGGCCGAGCCCCTCTACAACAGCTTCGCCCACCAGCACCACTCGTACCTGGCCAGGGGCCGCTACCACGAGCAGCTGGAACGCTGGCGGGCCCGGTTCGACGACGCCCAGCTGCTGGTGCTGTCCAGCGAGCGCTTCTTCGCCGAGCCCGAGCGGACCTTCCACCAGGTGCTGGACTTCCTCGAGCTGCCGGCCTTCACCCCGGACGGCTACGAGAAGCACAACGCCCACGACTACCGGAAGATGGGCGACGCCGTCCACGCCCGGCTGGTCGAGCACTACCGGGAGCCCAACCGGCAGCTCTACGAGTCGCTCGGCGACGAGTTCGGCTGGAGCGCCTAGTGCCGACGGTGGCGGCGGACGACGCCGCCCGGCAGGACCTGACCACGCTGGCCAGGGGAGGGGCCCTCAACCTGGCCGGGGCCGTCGCCACCGGGCTGCTCCACTTCGTCCTCCTGGTGGTGATCACCAGGGGCCTGGCCGCCGAGGGCACCGGCGCCTTCTACGAGGCGGTGGCCCTGTTCCTCATCCTGTCCAGCGCGGCCACGCTGGGGGCCGACGTCGGCCTGTCGCGGATGGTGCCCCGCTACCGGGCCCTTGGCCGGTTCGCCGACCTGCGCCGGGGCCTGGCGGTCGGCCTCTGGCCGGTGGCCGCCGCCAGCGGCCTGCTCGGCCTGGCCGCCTTCGCCTACGCCCCCGAGCTGGCCGACGTCTTCTCCCGCCACGGCGAGGCCGAGACGGCCCGGCTGGCCGAGTTCATCCGCACCTTCGCCGTCTTCGTGCCGGTGTCGGCGCTGTCGCTGGCGGTGTTCGCGGCCACCCGCGGGTTCGCCACCATGCGGCCAACCGTCTACCTGGACAAGATCGCCCGCCCGGCCCTCCAGCCGCTGCTGGTCCTGCTGGCCATCCTGGCCGGGTCGGGCAGCACGGTGATCGCCCTGGCCTACCTGGGGCCGTACCTGCCGGCCCTGGTCGCCGGGCTGGTCTGGATGGGGCTGCTGCTGCGCCGGGCCGAGCGCCGCCGCACCGCCGCCCCCGAGCCGCAGCCGGCCCGGCCGCTGGGGCAGCTGGTGCGGGAGTTCTGGCGCTTCACCGGCCCCCGCGGGCTGGCGGCCATCTTCCAGACGACCTCGCTGTGGCTGAACACGCTGCTGATCGGGGCGCTGCGCTCGACCAAGGAGGCCGGGGTGTACGCGGCCAGCTCCCGCTACCTGGCCATGGCGGCCATGGCCGCGGTGGCCATCCGCCAGGTCCTCGCCCCCAAGCTGAGCGAGCTGCTGGCCCGGCGCAGCACCGAGCGGGCCGCGGCCGCCTACCAGACCACCACCAGCTGGATGGTCGCTCTCAACTGGCCCATCTACCTGGCCCTGCTCACCTTCGGCCCGGCCCTGCTGACGGTGTTCGGCCGCGACTTCGCCGGCGGCGACGTCGTGCTGATCGTGCTGTCGGCCACGATGCTGGCGGCCACCGCCGCCGGCCCGGTTGACGTGGTCCTGCTGATGGGTGGGCGCAGCTCCTGGAACCTGGTCAACACCGTGATCTCGCTCGGGGCCAACCTGGCCCTCAACTTCGCCCTCACCCCCCGCTACGGGCTGGCCGGGGCGTCGGTCGCCTTCGCTGCCGGCATCCTGCTCAACAACCTGCTCCCGCTGGTCCAGGTCTGGCGGTCCATGGGGCTGCACCCGTTCGGGCCGGGGACGGGCGTGGCCGCGGCCCTGTCGGCCGTCAGCTTCGGCCTGGTCGGGCTGGGCCTGCGGGCCCTGCTGGGCCCGACCGTGACCGGGTTCGTCGTCTACGCCGTGCTCGGCTGCCTGCTGTACGCGGCCCTGCTGTGGCGCTTCCGCGACCGGCTGGAGTGGGAGGCCCTCAGCGGCATCCTGCGCCGCCGCCGGGCCGGGGTCGAGGTCTGATGGCCGGGCGGCTGCTGCTGGTGGGGGTGGCGGTGGCGATCCTGGCCCTGGGAGGGCTGGCCTTCGCCGCCTTCCGCGGGCCGGGGGGCGCGGCCGCCGGCCCGGCCGGGCCCGACGGGCGGCCCGGCGGGCCCAACGTGCTGGTGATGGTGACCGACGACGCCCGAGCCGAGACCCTCCAGGTGATGCCCAAGACCCGGGCCTGGCTGGCCGACGGCGGGGTCACCTTCACGCAGGGGTTCGTGACCACGCCCAGCTGCTGCCCGTCGCGGGCGTCGATCCTGAGCGGCCGCTACGTCCACAACCACGGGGTGCTCCGCCAGCGCCTGGGCGACCGGCTCGACCAGCGGACCACCGTGGCCAGCTACCTCAGGGACGACGGCTACCGCACGGCCATGGCCGGCAAGTTCCTCAACCGCTGGCCGCTGCGCACGCCGCCGCCCGGCTTCGACCGCTACGCCCTGGCCAACGGCGGCTACTACGACCAGCTGTGGGCGGTCGACGGGCAGCTCCAGCGGGTCCCCACCTACTCGACCACCTTCATCGGCGACCAGGCCCTCCAGTACCTGGAGGAGTTCGAGGGCGACGACGCCCGCCCCTGGTTCCTCTACCTGGCCCCCTTCGCCCCCCACGACCCGCGGGTGCCCGAGCCGAGGTACGCGAAGGCCAGCTTCCCAGCCCTCGACCGGGTCGGCGGCGGCTCCCCGGCGCCGGACGGGATGCCCCGCTACCTGCGCGGGCGCGACCCGGTGACCCCGGCCGAGGCGGCCGAGGTCCGCACCGGCCAACTCCGCACCCTGCTGTCGGTCGACGACATGGTCGACCGGGTCCTGCGCCGGCTCGAGGGCACCGGCGAGCTCGAGAATACGCTGATCTTCTTCCTGTCCGACAACGGCTACGGCTGGGGCGAGCACGGCCGGGTCGGCAAGTTCACCCCCTACACCGAGTCGATCAAGGTCCCCTTCCTGGTCCGCTGGCCGGGCCGGCTGCCCGCCGACACGGTCGACGACCGCCTGGTCGCCACCGTCGACATCAAGCCGACGGTCCTGGCCGCGGCCGGCATCCGGCCCGCCGACGGCGACACCGTCGACGGCCGCTCCCTGCTCCACGGCCGCCGCCGGGAGCGGCTGCTGGCCGAGTACTTCCAGGACCAGGCCAACGCCCCCGGCATCCGCGACTGGGCGGCCCTGCGCACCGCCGGCTGGCAGTACATCGAGAACTACGACCAGCCGGGCGCCGCCGGAACCTTCCGGGAGTTCTACGACCTGACCCGCGACCCCGGCATGGAGCGCAACCTGCTCGCCGACGACGACCCCGGCAACGACCCGCCGACCGCCCTGGCCGCCGAGCTGGCCGCCGCCCGCACCTGCAAGGGGGAGAGCTGCCCGTGAGCCGCTCGGTGTCCGACCCGCCCGCGATCCGCTCGGAGGAGCTGGCCTGGCTGGCCGAGGTCCTGTGGGGGCCGACCCCGGCGGTCGGGGTGCTGGTCGGCGGGACGGTGCCCCCCGGGGTCCCGGCGGCGCAGCGGTGGGGGGTCCTGCCGAACCTGCGCACGCCTCGGGTGCTGGTCCCGCTGGCGTCGGGCCGGGCCGCCGCCGAGGCGGTCCGCCAGTACAGCGACGGCATGACCCAGCGGGCCCGGCTGGCCAAGGCGGCCGTCGGCCTGGCCCTGCGCTCAGGCGCCCTCCCGCTGTGGCTGCGCCGCCGCGGGCTGGTCGTGGCCGCCGCCGGCCCGGCCGAGGGGACCCTCCTCGGCGACCACGTGCCGGCCGCCCTCGGCCGCTCCGACCTGGCGGCCGCGATCGTGCTCGGCCCGGTCCGGCCCAACCGCAAGCCGGTGGTTCAGCTGATCGGCCGCGACGGCCAGCCGGTCGGCTACATGAAGGTCGGCTGGAACGACCTGACCCGGCGGCTGGTCCGGGCCGAGGCCGGGATGCTCCGGCGCCTGGCCGCCGCCGGCCCGCGCACCTTCACCGCCCCCGGCCTGCTCCACCAGGGCCAGTGGCAGGGGCTGGACATCACCATCAGCTCGGCCCTGCCGCACCGGCTGTGGCGCCGCGGCCGCCGCTACGCCCTGCCGCCGGTGGCCACCTCCCGCGAGATCGCCGGCCTCGGCGGGGTGGGGGAGACGACCCTGTCCGAGAGCGGCTGGTTCGCCGGCCTCAAGGCCCGGCTGGCCCCGATCGGCCAGGCCGGGGCGGCAGCCGTCCTCGACCCCACGCTGGAGCGGCTGGAGCGGCAGGCGTCGGCCCGACTGGCCTTCGGGACCTGGCACGGCGACTGGGGGCCGTGGAACCTGCGCACCACTCCCGGCCGGCTGCTCGTCTGGGACTGGGAGCGCAGCGCCGACGGCGTGCCCCTCGGCTTCGACCTGCTGCACTTCGGCTACCAGACGGCCCTCCAGGGTCTCGGCCAGCCGCCGGCCGCGGCCATCGCCACCGGCCGCGACCGGGCCGCCCCGCACCTTGCCGCCCTCGGCCAGCGGCCGGGCACCGAGGAGCTGCTGAGCGACCTGTACCTGTTGGAGCGGCTCTGCCGGGCCGCCGAGGCCGAGGTGTCGGCCGTGACCGGGCGCCCGGACACGGTCGGGGCCGCCCTGCTCGGCGTGCTCGGCCGCCGCCTTGCGTCAGGGGGGACCGGATGACCGACCGTCGGCTGGTGTTCGTGGGCGGGCTGCACCGCAGCGGGACCACCCCGCTGACCCGCTGCCTGGCCGCCCACCCGCAGGTCAGCGGGTTCGAGGGGACCGGGGTGGAGGAGGACGAGGGCCAGCACCTCCAGACCGTCTACCCGCCGGCCCGGGCCCACGGCGGGCCGGGCCGCTTCGCCCTGTCCCCGGCCGCCCACCTCACCGAGACCTCGCCGCTGCTCACCCCGGACACGGCCACGCTCCTGCTCCAGCAGTGGTCGCCCCACTGGGACATGTCCAGGCCGGTCCTGGTCGAGAAGTCCCCGCCCAACCTGCTGATGACCCGGTTCCTCCAGGGCGCGTTCCCCGAAGCCCGGTTCGTGATGGTGGTCAGGCACCCGGCCATCGTCAGCCTGTCCACCCGCAAGTGGGCCCGGCTGCGCTCCCTCGGCGCCCTGCTCGACCACTGGCTCGCTGCCCACCGGACCTTCGAGGAGGACGCCGCCTTCCTCCACCACCTGCTGGTGGTCAAGTACGAGCGCCTGGTCGCCGACCCCGAGGCCACCCTGGCCGAGATCGCCGCCTTCCTCGGCCTCGAGGGCGAGATCCCGGCCGGCGGCATCGACACCCGCCGCAGCGCCACCTACGAGCGCCAGTGGGCCGAGCTCGCCGACGGCGGCCCCTGGCGCCGCGAGCGGTTCCGCGCCCTCTGCCGCCGCCACGAGGAGGCGGCCAACCACTTCGGCTACAGCTTCCTCGACCTGGACCGCACCGACCCGTTCCCGGTCGGCTCCACTCGCCCCTCCTGACCGGCCAGGCCCTCGCATGGCAGCCTTCGACCCCGGCGAGCTACCGGTATGATCGGCTGGTCGACGATGTCGAAGCGCTGCGCGGGCACCTCGGGCTGGACCGGATCGACCTGCTGGGACACTCCGCCGGTGCGGCGCTCGCCCTGCTGTACGCCGCCCGGCACCCCGACCGCGTCGGCCGTCTCGCGCTGATTACCCCGAGCCCGCGGGCGGTCGGCCTGGAGATCACCGACCTGGATCGTCGGCGGGTCGCCGAACTGCGCCGCGGTGAGGCCTGGTTCCCGGACGCCTTCGCCGCATTCGAGCGGATCTGGTCGGGCGAGGCCACGGACGCTGACTGGACGGCGATCGCACCCTTCACCTACGGCCGATGGGACGCCGTCGCCCCAGGCCCACCTCGCCGAGGAGGCGAGCCAGACGAACGTGGAGGCGGCAGGCGTCTACTACTCGGCCGGCGCCCTCGACCCGGAAGCCACCAGAGCCGCCCTTGCCAGCCTCCGCGCACCGGTCCTGCTCGTCGCGGGCGAGCACGACGTCGCGCTCCCCCCGCGTGTGCCGCCGAGTATGCCGGCCTGTTCCGTCAGGCCGAGCTGGCCCTGCACCCGGGCGGCGGGCACTATCCCTGGCTCGACGATCCGGAGTGGTTCGCGCAGACCCTGGCGGGGTTCCTGCACTGACCGGCCGGCGGGAGCGGGCCACGGTTCCGGAGTGACGAACCGGAGACCATGGTCTGCGGCGTCGTCGCAGCAGCTGCCGGGCCCCGTCGGCGGAAGATCAGCAGCTGGAGACCGACGACCAGCACGATGGTGGCGATACCGACGATCCGCTCGGCGTCGGCGAAGGCCTCGGTGCTGTCGGCGAACAGGGCGACGTCGCCGGTGTAGCCGATACGCAGCCCGCTGCCCTCGAGCGTCTCCACCGAGCGCTCGCGCACCTGGCGTAGGGCCTCGACCACCGCCTCGTCCTGGGGAGTGCCCTGGAGGGCGACGGTGACCAGCTGAACGGTGCGGTTGGGCGAGACGGCTCGGGGCGCGGTCTGGGCGGCCGCCACCCGGTCGATCCCGGCCCCGGCGAGCTCGGCGGTCAGCTGCTGGACCCGCTGGACGTCGGCCTCGGTCAGCGGCCCGCCGTCGGCCCGCTTCACCACCCCGACCACGGTCGACGCCGACGCCTGCGGGAACGCCGTCTCGGCCAGCTCCTGGGCCTGGACCGACTCATAGGAGTCGGGCAGGAAGCTGGTCTGGTCGGCGTGATGAGGTCGGTCAGCCGCGGCGAGAACGCCGCCACCGCCACCGAGATCACCACCCAGGCGAGGATGACGCGGAGCGGATGGCGGACGACAGACCGCCCGAGGGCAGCGAACACGGTTCCTCCAGAAGCGTGGGGGCGAGGCCTGGTCGGCCATGGCCCCCACGCCAGTGGAACCTGACGGGCTTGCCTTGGCGGGCGGCTACGGGGTCCCGGAG
>JASLBL010000085.1 GCA_030146615.1 Actinomycetes bacterium | reverse complement strand
CTGGTCACCCTTGGCCTGGCCTACCTGCTCAAGATGCTGGCCGCCGCCTCCGGGGCCGCGGCCATCCACCTCGCTCCCCCACCGCTGGAGCCCAACCGTATCGTCCGCACCAGCGACGTGCTCCACGGCGAGCTGGTCCGGAACCCGAGATCCCCGGCCTGCACGGGACAGCAGACGCCTCCGGGCAGCTGCCCTGGCAGCATCAACAACAAGCTTCACAGATCCCACATAACGGACACGGGGAGCTGGGCGAGGCCACCAAGCGCCAGCAGATCGAGGCGTACCTGGCCAGCCTAGATGCCGGGCAGCTCGCCACCACCACGCGCAGCCAGGTCGCGGCCGAGCTGACCGCCCGCGGGATGCCGGTGGATGAGACCTACGCCGGCCGCATCTTGGGCCAGTGGCGCGTCAGGCACCCGGCCCCTGACGCATCCCGCAAGCGGGGGAGCAGAGGCCGATGACCACCCAGGAGAGGGAGGCGGCGGTGAGCGGCTGCTTGGCGTGCTCGATCGACCACCACCACGCCTGCTCCTGGGCCGTCGAGGACGACGCGGGCGGCCGGTCCACGGTCTACTGCTGCTGCGGCCTGGCGGTGGACCTCAACACCACGGCGGCCGAGTACGCCGCCTACGGCGCCTACGCCGAGGAGCTGCGTCGCCGTGGCTGGAGCCAACCCGCCGCCGCCGGCTCCGGCCAGGAGAAGGGGAGCGGCTGATGGGCCGGCAGGACCCCCTCGGTCCCAGCCGCCGCTGCCCCCATGCTGGCCGCTGCGAGGCCTGCGGCGCCACCCGCCAGCTCGAGGTGGCCACCTACCAGACCCCGGTGGGGGTGTTCTGCGCCACCGTCTGCGACTCGTGCCTGGCCGCTGGCAACCCGCCGCCGGTGCGCTCCTGGCCGGGGGCGGTCGAGCGGGTCGGAGCCCACTGCCAGCACCTGGGCATCGACGTCGACCAGATGGCCGCCCTGCTGGACCGCGAACGCGAAGGCGGTAGCGATGGCCGGGGCTGAGCCGGGCAAGCACGCCCGCCGAGACTGGCTGCGCCCGGTGCCCGAGCACAAGCCGCCGCACAACCTGGACGCCGAGGAGGCCGTGCTCGGGGCGGTCCTCACCTCGGGGCGACTGCTGGTCGAGGTCGCCGCCGTCCTCGAGGAAGCCGACTTCTACCGACCCGCCCACCGCACCATCTGGCGCGCGATCCTGCGGCTGGCTGACCGGGGTGAGCCCACCGACCCGGTCACCGTGCTCGGGGAACTGGGCGACAGCGGCGAGCTGGCCGACGTGGGCGGTGCTCCGTTCCTGCACACCCTCGTTGAGGCTGTCCCCACCGTGGCCAACGCCGGCCACTACGCCCAGCTGGTCGCCGAGACGGCCCGCCGCCGGCAGGTGATCGACCTTGGCATCCGCCTGGCCCACTCCGATGCCGACCCGGCCGTCCTCGTCCAGTTGGCCGGCGAGCTGGCCGACACCACCGCCGCCCATGGTGGCCGGGCCTGGGCGCCGCCCGTCCCGTTGGGGGTAGCCGGCGTGGTGCCCGCCTTCCCAATCGAGATCCTACCAGGCTGGCTGGGGGAGTATGTGGCCGCGGTCGCCACCGCCACTCAGACCCCACCGGACCTGGCCGGGATGCTCGCCCTGGCCGTGCTGGCCACCGTCGCCGCCGGCGCGGTCGAGGTCCAGCCCCGCCCCGGGTGGCGGGAGCCGCTATGCCTCTTCGTCGCGGTCGGGATGGATGCTGGGGCCCGCAAGAGCGCCGTGTTCACCGCCATGACCCGGCCGGTGGCCGACTTCGAACGTGACCAGGCGGCCGCCGCCTTGCCCGGGATCACCGAGACCGCCACCTTGCGCCGCATCGCCGACCAGGCCGCCGCCCACGCCGAGGCCGCCGCCGGCAAGGCCCCAGCCAACCAGCAAGAGGAAGCCCGGGCCGAGGCAATCGCCCGGGCCGCAGAGGCCGCCAACCTGATCGTCCCGCCGGTCCCGCGGTGGCTGGTCGATGACGCCACCCCCGAGGCCCTGGCCGGGTTGTTGGCCACCTACGGCCGCATCGCCCTCCTGTCACCCGAAGGCGATGTGTTCGATCAGATGGCCGGCCGCTACAACCAGAGCACCGGCCCCAACCTTGGGGTCTACCTCAAAGGCCACGCCGGCGACCTGCTCAAGGTCGACCGCCGCGGCCGCCCCCCCGAATACGTCGAGCGGCCCTGCCTGACCATCGGCCTCGCCGTACAACCCGAGGTCCTGCGGGGGCTGGCCGGCCGGCCCGGGTTCAGCGGCCGCGGGTTGTTGGCCCGGTTCCTCTACAGCCTCCCCGCCAGCCTAGTCGGCCACCGCCAGGCTGGCGCCCCACCCGTCCCCCAAGGGGTGGCCGACCGCTACGCCCTGGAGCTGCATGCCCTGGCCGCCAGCCTCACCGCTCCGGCCGGGGACGACGGGCCAACCGTGCTCGCTCTCGATCAGGATGCGGCCGAGCTGCTGCTCGGCTTCGAGCGCGACCTCGAGCCCCGCCTCGCCGCGGGCAGCGGCGATCTGGCCCACCTGGCCGGCTGGGCGGCCAAGCTCGCCGGGGCCACCTGCCGCCTCGCCGCCCTGTTGCATCTGGCCGGCCACCTGCGCGACGGCTGGCCCCAGCCGATCAACGTCGACACCTTCGCCGGCGCGATTCGGCTGGCTGACTACCTGGTCGAGCACGCGCGGGCGGTGTTCGACCTCATGGGCGCCGACCCCCGCGTCGACGACGCCCGCTGGCTGCTGGGCTGGATCCGCCGCGCTGGCCAGGCGCAGTTCACTCGCCGCGAGGCCCACCACGCTGCTCCCCGGGGGCGCTTCCCCAAGGCCACCGACCTCGACCCTGCCCTCGCCCTGCTCGTGGAACATGGCTGGCTCCGCCGCGTCGACGCCGACTCGCCCGGCCCCAAGGGCGGCCGGCCGCCCTCGCCGCGGTTCCTGGTCAACCCTGTGCACCCCCCGACAGAACCTACAGAACCTACAAAACCTCACTCGCCGGCCGGTTCTGTAGGTTCTGGAGGTTCTGTGGCGCGTGGCGACACCGCGGGGAGCCCACGGTGAGCGCCAGATCGGCTGTCACGTTATCCAACGAGAACGGCCCCAGCCGCTCCCGGCCATGTCCTGAGCCGGGCCGGGCCGCCAGCGCCGCCCAGCAGGCCGCTCATGAGCCGCAATGGCCTATCCGGCCGCTCCCAACCGTCCCGCGGCAGGAGTGACGATGGCCTCCGCAGGCATCCGCAAGACCTCAACCGGCCGCTACAAGGTCTGGTGGCGGCTGGACGACGGCACGCAGGGCGCCAAGACCTTCGACGCTCGCGGGCTGGCCCGCGACCTCAAGAACGAGCTGCTCGCCCAGGTCGCCGCCGACTCCTGGACCGACCCGCGCCGCGGCCGCATCCTGTTCGACGAGTGGGCCAACCACTGGTGGCAGCTCTGGGCCTCCAGCCCACGGCGCAGCCCCAAGGGCATGGAGACCACGGAAAGTCACCTGCGCTGCCACCTGCGCCCTACTTCGGCCGCCGCCAGCTCCGCCAGATCACCCCCTCCATCGTGCTGCGCTGGCAACACGAGCTGGAAGGCAAGCTCAGCCACAGCGGGGTAATGGCCTGTCGGTCCATCCTGCTGCGCATCCTGGAAGCGGCCCGCCGCGAACGGCTGATTCCGACGAACCCCGTCCGTGACGTGGAAGCCCCCAAGCCGCGGATCAATTCGGAGCGGATCTTCGGTCACGAGCGGCGGCGGACCTTCACCGCGGAGGAGTTCGGCCGCTTTCTGGCCGCCTGCCGCCCGTTCTACCGCGACCACTTCCTCGCCCAGGTTGGCACCGGGCTGCGCAGCGGCGAGCTGCTTGGGCTGCGCCGCCGCCGGGTCTTCCCCGAGTTGCGGCGCATCGAGGTCATCGAGGTCCGCTATGAGGCCGGCCGGTTCGGCCGCGGCTTCAAGGCCGAGCCCAAGAGCCCGGCCAGCGTCCGCGTGGTCCCGATGTGTGAGCAGGTCCGCCAGGCCATCGCCCGTCTGCTCCCCGCCGGCGGCCGGGCCGACGAGCTGGTGTTCCCTGGCCCGGGGGGCAGCAACGGCATCCCACGCGGTGCCCGGACCCCGCTGTCGACCCATAACCTGCGGCGGGTCTACCAGGCCGCGGTCGCCGCAGCTGGTGGTGACCTAGCGCATCTGGACCTGCACGGCCCCCATGACCTGCGCCACACCTTCGCGACCTGGCTGGAGGATGCCGGCATCCCCTCGCGGGTGATCGACGAGTTGATGGGCCACTCCGGCGGCCGCCGCGGTGGAGGCGGCGATGGCAGTCCGATGGGGCGCGTCTACCGGGAGACGACGCCGGCCATGCTCGCGCGCGTCACCACCGTCCTAGACGACCGGATCAGCCGGGCCGAACGGATCGCCAAGGACGTCCTGCGCGGCGCCGGAGCACAGAAGACGTGCGGGCTGGATAGTGGCCCTGCGTCGCTGGCCAGACCCGCCTCGTGAGGAATTTCCCTGCACTGTCAAGGCCGGCCCTGCGGGCGGCCGCCTGCGGCGGCCGTCCTCGGCCCGGCGACGACACGACGGCCACCGGGAACGGGCCTCACCTCGGCACCAGGCCAGCGATCCCCAGCTCGTGGGAAGAGGACTACTCATGCGGCAGTACGGACGATCAGGGAAGACCTTGCCCTGTCCATCAACGTAAATTGAGCGCGGCTACTAGGCGCGTGGTGGCGGTTCAGCATTCTGCACAATCTGGGCATATGCCACAGCAGCGCGGATAGTCATCTTCTGCGTTAGCGGCATGTTCGGCTCGGCTGGCCTTGTCAGCGGGATTGGTGGCTAGCAGAATGCGCCGATGCCGGCCGGTCCCCCCTCCGACGCCCCCCGTCGCGCCGCCCCGATCCCCGGGGTCGAAGGCGTCCGGGCCATCGCCGCCGTCAGCGTGCTGGTCTTTCACTGCTGGCGGTACGGCGCCGACGGTCCTGGCCGCGCCGACCTGGGGCTGGTCAACCGGTTTGTGCTGCCGCATCTGCCCCTTGGCGTGACCCTGTTCTTTAGCCTGTCGGGGTTCCTGCTGTACCAGCCCTTTGTCGCCGCCACCCTGAGCGGCTCGCCCTTCCCCAAGGTCGGCACCTACTTCCGCAACCGGGCGCTGCGGATCCTGCCCGCCTACTGGGTGATCCTCATCGCGGTCGGGGTGGTGTTGCCCGCCGCTCTGGTGCGCTGGCCCCCGGTGTTGGGCCGGCTGGTCGAGGATCCTTGGCTGGCGGTACGGAACGCCACCCTGACCCAGGGCTACAGCCCAGGGGGGCTGTTGACCGGCATCGCCCCCGCCTGGTCGCTGGCCGTGGAGGTCGTCTTCTACCTCGCCCTCCCGCTGCTGGGGCTGCTGGCCCTGGTGGCGGCCCGCCGGGCGGCTACCCCGACAAGGCGGCTGCTGGCCGGGCTGGCTCCGGCTGGGTTGCTGCTGGTGGTCGGGCTGTCCGGTCGGGCCGTGGCCCGGTTCCTGATCCCGGCCGAGGGAATGGCCCCGGGCTGGGATGGGGACTGGCACTCGGTGATCGTGAACAGCTTCTGGGCCAAGGCGGACCTGTTCAGCTTCGGCATGGCCCTGGCCGTCGTCTATGTCGGCGCCCGGCAGGGGCTGGTCCGGCTGCCGGGGCGCTGGCCGCTGTGGGCGGTGGCCGGCGCGGCCGCCATCGCGGTGCCGACCTTGTTGGTGGTGGACCGCGGGCTGATCGACAAGGCCATGTACGCCTACCAGCTGCCAACGTCGCTGGCCTGCACTCTGCTGCTGGCCGTAGTCGTCCTCCCTAACCAGGACCAGGCCGAACGCCCGTCTTCGCTGCTGGGGGTGTTAACCAGCCGGCCGCTGATGGCGGTGGGCCTGGCCTCCTACAGCTTGTTCTTGTGGCATGAGCCCCTGCAGCGGCTCCTGCACGAGCGGGGCCTGACCCTGGACGGCAGCGGCGGGTTTGTGGTCAACCTGGCTGTGCTTGGCGTGCTCAGCGGGCTGCTGTCGGCCCTGACCTACCGCTATGTGGAGCGGCCGGCGCTGCGCCGCAAGACCACCCCCCGCCAGCCCCAGCCGGCCGACCAGCCCAGCCAGCCGCTGGCGTCGTAGTACTGGAGCTGCAGGCTGAATGCAGGTAATTCGCCATGCTTGGTGGGGATCCGATGGAGGGCGATGCGGCAAGCGCCAGGGCAGGCGCGGTGAGGTTTGCCGGGCCGGTGCAGGCCTCACATGACCCCCGCGGCCCTTGCCGCATCGACCCATGCCGCACCGCGGATAGCGTGCTCGCCCTGATATCTGCCCCTGGCCGTCGCCTGGGCTGGTCGGCGCGGTGAGCCAACACACGACGCGACGCGGTGGGCACCAGGTCGACCCACCGGTTGACGGTTCCATCCGGCTGGCGCCGCCTTGGGCGGCGGTCGCTACCACGGTCGCCGCGCTGATCACCGGCGGCGTTGGCGCGCTGGTCTGGCGTTCGCAGCGGCTCGGCTCGATCGACGCATGGGCGTTGCGAGAGCTCGGAGCCCATAGCTACCGGGAGTTTCAGCTTGCCTCGGGGGTCGCCGCCAGCCTACGACCCGTTGCGATCTTCGGGACCATGGCCATCGCAGGCTTGGCCTGGGTGACCGTGCGTCGGTGGAATGGCGTCATCTTGTCGCTGGCAGCCCCAGCGGTCACATTCGCGGTCGAGAAGCTGCTCAAGCAGCTGGTGGCTCGCCGATCACCCGGCGGGAGCGTGTTTCTTTATCCCTCGGGCCACCTGGCCGTTGCGACCGCGCTGGTTCTCACCTTGATCCTTGTGGTGCGTTCGGCGGGGGCGCGACCGAGCATCAGGGTGAGTGTCATCGCCTGCGCAAGCCTGTTCATTCTAGTGATGGCCAGGGCTCGTCTGGCCGAGACGGCGCACTCGTTGTCCGATGTGGTTGGGGGAGTGGCGACCGGGGCGGCCGTGACCTTGGCCGCTGCGCTCCTACTCGATCTTGGTTTGTCGAGGTTCATGACCCATAGCCGCACCAAGCTCCGGGCACCTCGGCCAGATTAGGCCGACCCCCGTGAACAGACCTGATTAAGGATGAGGCCTAGAGGTCAAGGCTGCCCTGAGATGATCAATCCTAGGCGAGTACGTCCGCCATGAAGACAAGCCGTTACGAACAGGGACAGCTGCTTGGTCCACACGCCATCGGAACCGAGCGGTTCGCAATGGTCTCCAGCGGTTCATCGTTCGCCCAGGCAGCAGACCCGATCCTGGGGAAACATGCCTGGGTGCAGAACCCTGATAAGGATGAGGTCCAGGTTCTAATTCAGCCCAGCAGCCGACTCGGGCCCGCCGGTTCGCTCAGCGTCGGCGCGGCCTGCACCACCTCGATCAACCGGGGTCGCAGCAGCCCGAAGTAGGCCAGCGCGGCCACAAAGCCCAAGCCCAGCGGGGCGCCGACCAGCTGCACGCCGATTGCCATGCGCCGGCCCACCGGGGCGCCGGCCCAGGCCGGCTCCGGATGTAGGGTGGCATCCAACGCGCCCCACACCGGCACCGCCAGCAGGACCAGAGCGAGCATGAGCAGCCCCAGCTGGAGGTTGTCGACGCCGAGCAGCTTCAGGCCCGAGGCGACCAACACCAAAGCCAGGGACGGGCGGATGACCACGTCATTGGCCCGCGAGGACAGCTTGGCCCCCAGGTAGACGCCGGGGATGCTCCCGACCAGCAGCGAGGCAGTCAGATCCAGCTTGAAATCACCGAACAGCAGATGCCCAACGGCGGCCGAGGCAACAAGCGGGATCGCCTGGACCAGATCGGTGCCGACCAACTCCGAGGAGCGAAGCATCGGATATAACAGCAGCAGCATCACGATCATCAGCGACCCGGATCCCACCGAGGTCATCCCGACCACCAGCCCGCCGATCACGCCGATGAGCACGGTGGGCAGCGGCCGCACCTTGAACGACTGGACCGGCACCGGTCCGCCACCCGCCAGTCCCAGCGCCCGCCGGGCCACGCGGACCTGCAGCAGCCCCTTGGCGGCGATCGAAGTGGCCGCCAAGAGCAACGCCAACCCAAGGACCTGCTTGATGCGAGCCTGGACTACTGCGCCGTCGCCGAGCTGGCGCAGGATTAGTACGCCGGCGAAGGCGGCCGGCACCGACCCGACCATCAACCAGCGCACCAGCCCCATGTTGACGGTGCCGCGGCGCAGGTGGACCCCACCGCCGACCGGCTTCATGATCACCGCGGCCACCAGGTCGCTGGAGATGGCGGCCAGGGGCTGGACCTTGAACAGCAGCACCAGCAGCGGGGTCATGAGCGCCCCGCCGCCCATCCCGGTCAGGCCCACGGTGAACCCGACCAACAACCCGGCGGCGGCCACGTACAGATCGATCTGCAAGCGACAGGCCTCCACGTCGAGCATCGGTCCGCACGAACTCGACCGAGATACTAGACAAGACGCGGATCAGGTCGAAATTTGCATGGGCCGTATCCAGCCTGTCCGGTAGCGGGTGGCGGTGCTGGTATGTCGAGGCCATACTTCGGCGCTACCCCGGCCGGAGGTGGGTCGTCCGATGATCGGTAACCTGACCGACGGATGCGATTCTGCCCGCGTTCTGCCCAACCGGTCTGCACCGACGCGGACGGACCCGGATGAACGCGGATGACAAGAGTTCAACGCAGCCTGCTGATTAGGGGAAATGTGACTCAGGCGAATGCGTGCGGACGGACCCGAATGAACCCCACCCGGCTGAAAATCGCAAGGTCGGCGGTTCGATCCCGTCCCTGCCCTCCAGATTCGGCCCGGTCAGCGGGCTACTGTCCGGGATCGGGCGACTGGTCAGCCGCTCGGCATAGTTTTCAGGTTCCGCGACTGCCTTCCGGATGGTGCGGCCGATGAGGTCGCGGGGCCCAACGTGCCCGCGGCCAGGTGCGGTGTTTCAGCCAGCCGGAGCTGATCGGCGTAGGCACGCCGGGTCAGTCCTAGCAGAATCGAGGATGATAGGTCGGCAGGCACGAGCTTCCATTCACCGCCGCCCTGGACGACAGGATCAGCCACGCAGAGGAGATTGCTGCAATCTGTGCTGCCGAGAACGATCCACTGGGCCACCCGTAGGTCCCTTACGGCCGGACCAGGAAGACCTGATTGGGGTCGACGCCGGCACGCGCGAACAGCTCGGGGATGTCCGCTCCCGGAAGGCCTTCAAGCTGCAGCTCAAGCCTAGCCTGCTCAAAGGCCTGCTGGACCGACCGGCCGAAGCCGATCGCTGAGTACAGCTGGGCCGCGAAGACCCGGGCGGCTTCGTCGTCGATCGATGCGTTCATGCCGATGGCGACGTCGACGTGTGCGGCGACGGCTTCTGCGTGCTTGCGCGACTGGCAGGTGTTAAAGACGACCAGGCGGACGTTGTCGATCATCAGCTTCATCAGCTGCGCGAGTAGGTCCGTGCTGATCGGCTTGGTCTTGCCGTCCACGTCCTGCAGCGCGATCTCGTCCTCGTTGCCATGGCCGGCGAAGTGGACGACGTTGGGCCGGTGCTGGTTGAGGGCCTGCAGGAGGTCGTCCGGCCGGACGGCCCAAGCTGTCTTCAGCGTGACGGCGTCGCGGAACTCGGAGGCGCGGAGCTTTTTCTCGACGAGCCGGATCTCCTCGTCGAGCCCGATCCGCGTGGTGTCGCGAGGGTTCGCGGCGAGGAACAGGACCGTGATCGCCTCGGGCAGCTGCCGGACGACCTCGATGGGCAGCTGCACCTGGGGCATGCTGGTCTGTAGCCGGGCCTGTCGCTCGACCTCTCGGGTGACTTCTCGCACGTGCCGCAGTTCGTCGTCACGGCGGCGCTTGTCCTTGGTCTCCTGTTGCCGTCGCACCTGCTCATTGGCGCGCTGTAAGGAGTTGAGGTTGCGGACCAGGTCGGTCTCAACCTTTGACTTCTTGCCTAGTAGGCCGGCCAAGCGCTTTTCCGCGGTGGCCAGGTCGCGGTCCTTCGATTCGGCCTGGCGCCGCTTCGATGCCTGCATCGTGGCGCTCTTTGTCTTCGCCGCCTCCTCGCGGAGCTTGGCGGCGTCACGGCGTAGCTTCCCGATCTTCTCCTGCTCGGTGGCGATCTGCTTCTGCAGGGACTCCTTGTCCTTGTTCAGCCGCAGGATCGCGTTCTCGTACGGGCTGGCCGACACGTCTGCTCCAAGCTCATCGTCCAGTGATCGGGCACCGGGAAGGGGGAATGGCGCCGCGGGACGGCGCCAGGGTAGCAGCCGCGAGGGAGACGACACCCACGATGCCGGCCGTCGCACCGGTGCCCCGGGCGACCGGATCGGCCTAGCAGCACGAGGTTGCTGCCCATTTGCTGCCCGAGGCCGGTGAATCGGGAGAAATCGACGGCGGAGAGGGCCGCTGACCTGGGGTGGAGCTGAGGGGATTTGAACCCCTGACCCCTTGCATGCCATTGATGTGCGGGTGGTTCACGTCGCAACGCACTACCTCACCTACCCACGCAACCGAGCAGGTGAATGATGCTGCCGAGGGATGGGTCGTGAGGCGACGTCAGGTTACGTGTAGCGCAGTTTCTGGCAAATCTCTGGCAAGGACCCTGCACGGCTGTCCATGGCATCGGCGCCGGCGGGTCGTTCCAGAGTTCAGGCTGGCGTCGCTCAGGAGCGAGTCGGAGGCCAGCCAGACTTCGCTGTGCGCATGGTTGTCGGCGGGCCGAGTCCCTGGGCGGCACCTGCTGCGACTAGCCCACCAGCGTCCGTGCGCAGCTGGGAGCGGACGCTGGCACCGGTCCTGACGCGCTGTGGGCATAGGATCAGTCGTATGACGCCAGATGACCCCTGGCTGGGCGCGGTGTGGCCGTTTGTTCGCGGCCAGTTACCGGCGGCGCCGGCCACGGTGCTGGAGGTCGGCTGCGGGACGCTGGGCGGCTTTGTTCCGGCGCTGCTGGATGCCGGCTACCAGGCGGTCGGGGTCGACCCGGAAGCGCCGGAGCGGCCCGGCTACCGGCGGATCGAGTTCGAACAGTACGAGCCGCCCCAGCCGGTGGACTGTGTGGTGGCGTCCCTG
>JASLBL010000079.1 GCA_030146615.1 Actinomycetes bacterium | reverse complement strand
CCAGCCCAGCGAATGACCCCTTAGATCTTGGGCTGGCCCGGCTACACCACAGTAAATGACTGGCGTCTAGCGATCAGCCCTGTGGCACGGCGCAGAAGAATTCCAAGGCGATGTTGTCGGGGTCCTTGAAGTTGAGATGGAGCCCGTACGCATCCTCAACGATCCCGGAGTTGGGAACGCCTTGCTCATCCAGCCGGGCCTGCCAGGCTTCCAGCTGCTCCCGGTTTGCCACATGGAACCCGAAATGGTCCAGCCCGACCCGGGCCGGATCAAACCGGCCGGCCCCGCCGGTGGTCGGATGCGTGCGGAACCCGAACATAATGGACGGCGAGGCACTGATCACGAATGGCCCAAATTCGTCCTCGACGCTCATAACCGTCTGCGTGTCGAACAGCCGATTGTAGAAGTCAGCGCTTCGCGCTCCATCGGTGACGGTCAACGCGATATGCCCAACCCCTTGCAGCTCGGGCATAACTCTCCCCCCCGTGCGTCCACGTTCGGTCTTGAGTCGGACGCTACACCGCCCGTCGAGCCCAATCAAGGAGGCCAAACGCGGCCGGTAGTATGGGCGACGTTTGATCCTGCGGGTGCGGCTTGGCGTCGCTTCCACGATTCGTTTGCCTACTGTTTTGTGGCTCTTCGTCATGAAGCGTGGGGTGGTGCCCTGCTGAGGGTGGCGTAGGAGCCACCCAGAACAGCACCTGGGACCTCGCATAGCTTGCGGATGCTTGACGTCTGCAAGAAGGAGGCCCCAGGTGGGTCAACACAGTAGTGCCTCAGCCTCCAGGCTGCTGGACCTAGACGGCTTGGAGGTCCTCGCCACCGAGGTGGTGGGCGGCGAGTGGCAGGTCACCGTGCAAACCACGGCGACCGTGGTCGGCTGTCAGGGCTGCGGGATGCGAGCCGAGCTCCACGGCCGACGGACCGTCAGGGTGCGCGACCTGCCGATCGGTGGCCGGCCGGCGGTGCTGTGGTGGCGCAAGCGGCTCTGGCGCTGTCGTGAGCCGGCCTGTGGGGTGCGGACCTGGACCGAGCAGGCGGCGGCGATCCGTCCCCGGGCGGTGCTCACCGAACGGGCCCGGGCCGAGGCCTGCCGGCGGGTCGGCAAGGACGCCCACGCGGTGGCCGCGGTCGCCCGCGACCTGGGGGTCGGCTGGGCGACCATCATGCGGGCGGTGGCTGACCACGGCACCCCGCTGGTCGACGACCCCACGCGGCTGGAGGATGTCGCCGCGCTCGGGCTGGACGAGACCAGCTTCCTCAAGGCCACCCGCCTGGCGCCCACCCGCTATGTGACCGGCCTGGTCGACCTGGAGCAGGGTCGCCTGCTGGAGGTGGTGGCCGAGCGCACCAGGGCCGCGGTCCACAGCTGGCTCGACGCCCGGTCACGGGACTGGCTGGCCCAGATCGGCACGGTGGCGCTGGATCCCTGGCGCGGCTATGCCAGCGCGCTGGTCGTCCCGCTTGGCCACGCGACCGTGGTCGTGGACCACTTCCACGCCATCAAGCTGGCCAACACGGTGGTCGATCAGGTCCGCCGGCGGACCCAGCAGGCCACCCTGGGCCACCGCGGCCGCAAGCCAGATCCGCTGTACCGGATCCGCAAGCTGCTGCTGGCCGCCGCCGAGGAGCTCACCAGCCGGGGACGGGTGCGGCTGCGGGCCGGGCTGGCGGTCGGAGATCCGACCGGCGAGGTGGTGGTGGCCTGGCAGGGCAAGGAGCTGCTGCGGGCGGTCTATGCCGCCAGCGACCTGGCTCACGCCCGGGCCGCGCTGGGACGCTTCTACCGCTGGGCGGACGGCGTCGGGGTCCCGGAGCTGTCGCGGCTGGCCCGCACCGTGCGGGCCTGGGAGGCCGAGATCCTGGCTTGGCATGCCACCGGCGGCTGTTCCAACGGGCCCACCGAGGCGGTCAACCTGCTCATCAAGAAAGTGAAGCGGGTCGGGCACGGCTTCCGGAACTTCGCCAACTACCGGCTGCGGCTGCTGTTGCACTGCGGCGTTAGGTGGCAGACTCACCGGACCGCAAGACTGCGAGGCCGCTCACCACGTTTCGTGGCGTAGAGCCGCATAAGATTCGTGGTGGCGGATAGAGACGTCCCCAATGCGGGGAGTCCTGCTCTGCGCAATACGAGCGCCGCGCCGACCTCCTGACCGCGTTCCTGCACCTGGCCTGCGCGCTGATTTGCGCCGCAAGCTCACCCCATGTGAACCACCGCAAGACCCTGCCGAGTCCGCCGCTAACCGGTCTGCTGCTCCAGCCGGTCCGAAGCCCTGCGTTGATCGCCCGCAGGCAGAAAGGACGCTCGGCGCCTCTTCACGCAACCGGGGCGGGGGCCCAAGTGAACGAACTCACGACGCTATAGCTTCCGTCCGCGTTTTGCCGACTGTAGGTCCAGGTCGCCCCCCTGAACTCCAGGGACACCTGCTCTGAGGGCCGGCCCTCGGGGCCGCTGCTTTCCGCGACGATCCGACGCACCACCACGTCGACCAGGTCGATGACAAGAAACGCAGCAGCCTTCAGCTCTCCGGGCTTTCGGAAGGAGATCCGTCCACTGGTGATCGGCGTGGCGCCGTTGAGCGCCTGCAGTAGCAGTGGTGAGGTGCCGTCCACCGCCTTGGACACCACGATCTGGTCTAGCTGGGCCGGGCCATACTTGCCTGGGGAGGTTTCCGGCAGGTCGGAACCCCAGTTGGCGGAGTACAGCTCTGTTGCGCCTCGGAACGTCGCATCGGTCGTTTCGCCCTTGATGCCGGCCAGGGTCAGGAATATGTCGGCCATGGGACCGCTCCTCTCCCTCGACGCCAATCGCAGCCCACCACTGCGACCCATTGTCCGAATCGTACTTATCCGTTGTTGTGGAACAAGGCTTAAGGGTGGCTCGCGTGCGCGGCCGAGCGCTCGCGCTCGATCAGCCCCCGGCGGACGATCTTGCCGGACGGCGTCCGAGGGATCGCCTCGACGAACTCATAGCG
>JASLBL010000024.1 GCA_030146615.1 Actinomycetes bacterium | reverse complement strand
TCCTGGAGCGGGCCTACAACATCTGCTCCGACCTCGGCCTGGTCGCCGCCACCCTGGTGTCGGGCGGGCTCGCCGAGGTCGAGCGGATGGAGGTCCGGGCCGGCAACCCGGTGCGGCCGATGCTGGCCCAGCGGCTCAGCGGGTCGGCCGACATCCTGGCCAAGCTGGGCGGGACCTGCGCCGCCGAGTACAAGTACGACGGCATCCGCGTCCAGGCCCACCGCACCGCCGACGGGACCCTGGAGCTGTACACCCGCCGCCTGGACCGGGTCTCGACCCAGTTCCCGGAGGTGGTGGAGCTGCTGGATGAGAGCCTGGGGCCGCGCGAGGTGATCCTGGAGGGCGAGCTCGTCGCCGCCGACCCGGCCTCGGGGGAGCTGCGCCCGTTCCAGGACGTGATGTTCCGGCGCCGCAAGTACGGCATCAACGAGGCGGTGCGCGACTTCCCCGTGAGCCTGTTCTGCTTCGAGCTGCTGTACGCCGACGGCACCGACCTCACCCGCCTGCCGTACCTGGAGCGGCGGGCGCGGCTGGCCGAGG
Organism: Actinomycetes bacterium; assembly: GCA_030146615.1. GTDB lineage: Bacteria > Actinomycetota > CALGFH01 > CALGFH01 > CALGFH01 > CALGFH01. The sequence continues at coordinate 2,317 of JASLBL010000024.1, read as the reverse complement.
CGATCACGCCGTCGCCGCGGCTGCGGCTGGCCACCGCCGAGCAGGTCAGCGACGAGGCCGCGCTGGAGGCGACCTTCGAGCAGGCGGTGGCCGAGGGCTGCGAGGGGGTGATCTGCAAGTCGGTCGCCCCGACGGCCTCCTATCAGGCCGGGGCTCGGGGCTGGCAGTGGATCAAGCTCAAGCGCGACTACCGCAGCGAGCTCACCGACACCCTCGACCTGGTGGTGGTCGGCGGGCTGGCCGGGCGGGGCCGGCGGGCCGGGATGTACGGGGCGCTGCTGCTGGCCGTCTACGACCCCGCCGGCGAGCGGTTCCAGACGATCTGCAAGTGCGGCACCGGCTTCAGCGACGCCGAGCTGGCCGGACTTCCGGCCCGCCTGGCCCCGCTGGCCCGGGCCCAGCGGCCGGCCGAGGTCGACTCGCTCTGGGCCGCCGACGTGTGGTTCGAGCCCACCCTGGTGGTGGAGGTGCTGGCGGCCGAGCTGACCGTCTCGCCCCATCACACCGCCGGCTGGGGCCTGCTCAAGGAGGACGCCGGGCTGGCCTTGCGGTTCCCCCGGTTCACCGGCCGCTGGCGCGACGACAAGGCCCCCACCGACGCCACCACCGTCGAGGAGGCCGTCGCCATGTACCGCACCGCCAGGCGGCTGCCCGCCGACGCCTGACCGGACGGCGGCGGCGTGGAGGGGTTGTCGGCGGCGGGGCTGGCCGACCTCGCCGGCGTGACCGAGGCCGAGGTCCGGCGGGTGGTCGAGCTCGGCATCCTGGTCGCCCGGGACGGCGCCGACCCGTTCCTGGAGACCGACGTGCAGAAGGTCCGCCTGGCCGCCGCCTGCGAGCGGGCCGGGCTGCCGATGGCGGGGATCGCCTCGGCGATCCGGGCCGGCCGGCTGTCGTTCGCCTTCCTGGAGGCGGCGCCGTTCCGGCGGTGGGCGGTGCGCTCGGGGCGGACCTACCGGCAGGTGAGCCATGACACCGGGATCCCCCTCGAGTTGCTCGGCGGTGCCCTGGAGTCGATGGGGTTCGCCCGAGTGGGGCCGGACGAGCCGATGCGGGAGGACGAGCTGGCGGTGGTGCCGCTACTCCAGGTGGGCGTCTCCAGCGGGATCCTCGACCTGGCCTGGCTGAGCCGCCTGGGCCGGGCCCACGTGGAGGGGCTGCGCCTGATCGCCACCGCCTGGGGCGAGGCCTACCAGGCGCGGTTCGAGGGGCCGGTGCTGGCCGCCGGCGGCGACCAGCGGACCGCCATGGAGCTGGCCGCCCAGCAGAGCCTCGACTTCCTGCCCGTGGGCGACCCGGCGCTGCTCGCCATCTACCGCCGGCAGCAGGAGCTGCTGTGGACCGAGGGCCTGGTCGAACGGATCGAGAACGAGCTCGAGGCGGCCGGCGAGCTGGGGCGACCGGGGCGGGTCCCGGCGATGTCGTTCCTCGACCTGGCCGGCTACACACGGCTCACCGAGGAGGAGGGCGACGCGGCCGCGGCCGCGGCCGCGCTCGCCGAGACCCTGGCCGTGCTGGTCGGCCGGTCGGCCCGCGAGCACGGCGGGGTGCCGGTGAAGTGGCTGGGCGACGGGGTGATGGTCCACTACCGGGAGCCGGCGGGGGCGGTGGGGTCGGCGCTGGAGCTGGTGGACGAGCTCCCCGAGGCCGGCCTCCCGCCGGCCCATGTCGGGGTGGCGGCCGGGCCGGTGGTGGTCCAGGGCGGCGACTATTTCGGCCGCACGGTCAACCTGGCCGCCCGGATCGCCACCCGTGCCGGCGCCGGTCAGGTCCTGGTCAGCGAGCGCGTGGCCGAGTCGGCCCCGCCGGAGGGTGTGATCTTCGCCGAGCTGGGGGAGCAGGAGCTCAAGGGGATCGCCGGCCCGGGCCGCTCCTGGAAGCCACCCGGCGGGGTCGTCAGGGCGGGTAGTGGGGCAGGGGGGTCCCCCGGGTCAGGTGAGGCGTCGTGGACGTCGGCGATGGCACACCAATGGTGTCGCGGGCCTGGAGGCTCGGCTCGATCTGGATGCCGTGGGGAGCGATGGGATCAGCTGGGTCTGGCGGCCGTCGTCGTCCAGGCGCTCGACCAGCCCGCTCTCGGCCTCGGCGCGGCGCTCGGACAGGCGGGAGCGAGGCGCCCGGGAGTCCGGCAGGCCGGCGAACTCAGCCTCGGCGCCGAGGCGCATCCGGCCCCCTGGAGGACGTGCCAGGACTTGTTGCTGTAGGACAGCCCGTCGAAGCTGGCCCGGGCCACCGACTCCGCGTCCAGCGCCGCTGCCGGGTCGTCCGGCACCGTCACCTCGCGGGGCGCGGTGTCCAGCTCCAGGTCGACCTCGAC
>JASLBL010000002.1 GCA_030146615.1 Actinomycetes bacterium | reverse complement strand
CACCTCCTCGGTCAGGGAGGTGGCCAGCTCGCGGATCACTTGTTCGGGGTAGCGGCGATGGCCGCCGAGGGTGCGCTGGCAGGGGAGTAGGCCTTGTTGGGCCCAGCGGGCGATGGTCTTGGGGGAGACCTGCAAGATGGCCGCGACTTCGGCTGACCGTAGGAAGCTTGCAGTGCTCGGCGCAGGCCGAGGAGACTTGGTGTGCATCGGGACCTCACTCGATGCTTGGGGTGCCGGGGGCGCGTCACCGCCCCCGGCCCCGACCTCTTCAGAACCTGGTCCTCGCGCCCTGCGCGGGCCTCAGCTGGTCATGGCTCCCTCGGCTTGTGAGCTGTCGCGGATGGCGGCGTCAGGGAACCGCAGGCGCGCCAGAGGTCGGGAGGGCCGCAGGTAGGCCACTTGTCGGCCGCCTGTAGGCCAGGCGGTTCTTCTTGTCGTGACCGGGGGCTACGATGCGGCGAGATTGTCCGGCTTTGAGGAGCGACCAGTGGGCGAAGTCCGCCGCCCGAACGACCTGCTTCGTCGTGCCCGCGTCCTGAGGGGCTGGTCGCAGCAGCGGGTCGCGGATCACATCAACGCGCCCAACCGACAGTTGGTGTACCGCTGGGAGACTGGCAAGCGGTCACCGGGCCCCTTCTACCGGGAGCGGCTCTGCCAGGTGTTCAAGATGACCGCCGAGGAGCTCGGTCTGGTCGAGCTTTGGGTTCCCGACCCGGCGGACGCTGCGGGTACAGTGGCCGGCGAGTGGACAGGCGGGACCACCGACGCAGCAGCGGACAGCCCGCTGCTGGAGTCCGTTAACGTGCTCGTGCAGGAGCTATAGAGAGATGAAGTGAAGCGGCGCGCCGTCCTACAGATGCTCGCTTCCCTCGCCGCCGGAGCCGCTGTCGATGGAGCACCCCTGACGCGCACTCCCGTCGTCCCGGTAGCGCATGCCAGCGAGGTTGCGGATCACTTCACCCGCGCGTTCCCAGAGCTCAGCACCGAGGACTGGCTGCTCGGTCCGCATTTCGTCCTGGGAACCGTCGGCGGGCACCTCGACCTCATCCAGCAGCTGCTCCCCAACCGCGTCGGCGCCAAGCGCGTGCGCCTGTTGCAGGTCGGCGCCCGCTACGCCGAGTTCGCGAGCTGGCTCAACCAGGACAGCGGCAATGCCCGGGCGGCCACCCACTGGGCCGACCGTGCCATGGAGTGGGCGCAGGAGGCCGGCAATCCGCTCATGGTGTCTTATGTGCTGGTTCGCAAGTCCGACCAGGCTGCGGCCACGCGCGACGCGCCGCGCACCATCGGGCTCGCGCAGAGCGCCTTGCAGTCTCGGCGCCGACTGACCAGCCGCGGCAGGGCGGTCGCGCTGCAACAGCTGGCGGTCGGGTATGCGCTTGCCGGCGACGAGGTCGCCTGCCAGCGGGCGCTGGACACTGCAGCCCAGCTCGCGGAGCGCAGCCAGCGGGATGGGGACGAGGGTCCGGGGCGCTACTGCACGCCGGCCTATGTCGAGATCCAGCGAGCGGCAACCTGGATCGAACTGGGCCGGCCCGAGCGCGCGATCGACCTGTTCGAGGACAGTCTGGCAACGCTGCCTTCGGTCCATCGCCGGGACCGCGGCGTCTACCTGGCCCGGCTGGCCTCTGCCTATGCCCTTAGCGACAGCCCGGAGACCTCGGCCCGCAAGGGGTGGGAGGCACTGACCGTGGCGCAGGCAACCGGGTCGCGGCGCATCACCACCGAACTCGGCCAGCTTGGGAGTCGGCTTGCTCGCTGGGAGTCCATGCCGGAGGTCGGCCAGCTACTCAAGGAGTTACAGCGGATATGAGTGACCGTCCCTTCATCCTCTGGAAGTGCGCCGCCTCTCTGGACGGCCGGATCGCGGCGGCGGACGGCTCCAGCAAGTGGATCACCTCGGCCGAGGCCCGGGCGGATGGCCACCGGCTACGGGCCGAGTGCGGCGCGGTGATGGTGGGCTCTGGCACCCAGCAGGCCGACGACCCTCAGTTGGCGGTGCGTGATGCCGAGGTGACCCACCAGCCGCTGCGGATCGTGGTCGACAGCAACGCGCGCACCCCCGCATCGGCCCGTGTCCTGGACGACGCGGCGCCCACCCTGATCGCCGTGGCTGACGACGCCGACGCCTCGCATCTGGAAGGCCGCGCCGAGATCGTGCGGCTGCCGCGGCTGGATGCGGGCCTGGACCTGGAGTTGCTGCTGAAGGCGCTCAGCGAGCGAGGCGTGCGCGCAATCCTGCTCGAAGGCGGCCCGACCCTTGCCGGCTCGTTCCTAGCCGCGGGACTGATCGACCGGGTGGTGGCCTACATCGCGCCGGTGTTGATCGGCGGGGGCGGCAAACCAGCGTTGGCTGGACCTGGCGTGCCTAACATCGCCGATGCCAAGCGCTTCCGCCTTGAGGATGTGGTGCGCATCGGCCCAGATGTGCGGCTGACCGCAACGCCGCTGAGGTGACGATTTCTCGATCGCTGGTGCATCGCTCGCCCTTGTCGGCTGGATCGTCTGGTCGACGACCGCAAGCAGCTCGGCCGACAACGCGTCCAGGTCGACCTCGTCGCGGAGCCGGGCGCTGAATGCCTCGACCGTCTTGACGGCGTTGTACTTGCGGCGGTTGAAGCGCCGGTCAACGACCGCCTGAATGCGGCGGCGGGCCGGCTGGAACAGGGCGGCCACGGCCAGGGTGGCGGTGGCAACCGCCCAGCTCGGCGTCTTGTCGCCGATGCTCCCAAACAGCTGCCCAAGGACCAGCACCACGCCGGCGTAGATCGTCCTGGGCTGCAGCAGGATGACCGTCAGAACCGTCGGGCCAGCCGCAGCCGCAGGGGTCGTCCGTCGGGGTCGACCACCAGCAGGTAGGCCGGAGCGGCCCACCAGGCCGCCCACCACGGCACCGAGTCCGTGGCATGGGGCAGGGCCCGCCCTGGTGGCCGCGGCCCACGACCGCCGCCCCGGTGCCAGGCGGCCAGCCGCCCGGCCGCCTCTCGCCAGGCAACAACGCCGGTCGCTGGGTCCAGCAGGTCCTCGTCCTGGCCTGGGCCGCGGCCCAGATGCTCGCGCCACAACCCCAGCCGCAAGCTCCGCGCGAACACCCTGGCCCCGTCGCCCAGCCCGGCCGGGTCGAGCGGGGCCCGCCGGTCGCGGGTGGCGTCGAGGACGGCGCAGGCCAGCTCCGAGTCGTGGGTCCAGGAGCGCCGGTTCAGGTTGTCGGAGCCCACCGCGGCCCAGACGTCGTCGACCACGCACACCTTGGCGTGGACATAGATCGGGTTGGCGGCCTCGTTCTCCAGCTCATACACAGCCACCCGGTCACCACCGGCCTCGCGCAACAGCCCCAGCGCGCGCTGGCGGCCGATCCGCTCGGGCACCCCGGCCAGCCGGCTCGGGCTTTCCGGGTACGGGGGGAGCACGGCCACCAGCTGGAGGTCGGCCGCGCGGTCCAGCGCCTCGGCCAGCACCCCGGCGATCTCGGCCGACCACAGGTACTGGTCTTCGAGGTAGATCAGGCGCTGGGCGCGGCCGAGGGCCTTGCCGTAGGCGCGGGCGATGCTGCGCTCCCCCCGTGGAGCGAACGGGAACCGCGGATGCTTGCACGGGTAGGTGCGCAGCACCTGCACCGCCTGGGGGCCGGCCGGGCCCGGGTCGGGCCGCATCGGCGGCAGCGGGGTCGGGCGGCGAGGCTGATGGGCGCGACGGGTGATCCGGGCCCGCACCGGGTTGCGGTGGTCCAGCGGGATCGGGTCCTGCCACCGCTCCCGGAAGGTGAACCCCAGGTCCCCGACCGCTGGCCCGTGCAGCTCCAGCTGGACGTCGTGCCAGGGCGGACGCGGCCCATACCGCGGGTTCATCTCGATCGTCTGGGGGTCGCCCTGATGCCGGGGGTCGTCGCGGCGGCCATGGCACAGGTCGATGCCGCCGGCGAAGGCCACGTCCTGGTCAGGATCGGCTCTATGCACCACGACCAGCTTCTGGTGGTGGGAGCCAGGGCCGCGGACCCGCTCATCGAGCAGGATCTCGCCCCCGGCCTGGTTGACCACATCCCCCAGATGCAGGTTCTGGCGCTCGCTGAACGCCTTGGTCACATGCGAGCGCCACAACAGGCCCCGCACCTGAACGCCCTTGCCGACCAGCTCGGCCAGCACCTGGCCGACCTCGGTGCCCGGGCCGTCCAAGCGCTCGTCCGCGTCGCCACGCCACTCGGCCAACAGCACCAGGTCGCCGGGGGCTAGAGCGGTGAGCGCGGCCAGCAGCCGAGCGTAGTAGGCGCTTCCGTGGACCAGCGGCCGGACCAGGTTGCCCTCGGTCCAAGCCCGGCCGTCCCCACGGCGCCGGTCGATCGACGTGGCCGGGTTGCCGCGCTCGGCGGCGGTCAGGAACCAATCATCGATACCCGCGGCCATCCTCACCAGCTGGTCGGATTCCGATCCATCCCACAGTAGATGGCACCCGAACCGCCCGAGAACCCTCCGGATCCTAGCCGGTCATAACGAGTTGGTGTGTTCTCCCCTACAAAGGAATGATTCGGGTGGTGTCGATGGCCACATCGGTGCCGGCGCAACCGGCATGACAGATTCCCTGCTCCAGGGTGTCACCAGGCAGACGGGCGTGCCGCACGTCTCATCCGGCGGCCACAGGATCAGGCTCGGGTGCGATCCGGGGCGCTGTCAGCAATCTGTCAGCACGCCCGCCCCGCTCGGCCACGTGCAGCACCGGGTCGCCTCCACCGGCACCGCCGCCGGGCTGGGGTAACGTACTGTAAAGCCGAGTGGAGTGGAGGATGGCGAGGGCCATGGGGTTGGCCATTGGGGTGGACATCGGCGGGACCAAGGTCGCCGCCGGGGTGGTCGACGCCGACGGTCGCGTCCTGGCCCGGCTGCGCCGCGACACCCCGGCCCAGGACCCCGACAAGGTCGAGGACGTCATCGCTGAGGCCATCCGGGAGCTGGCCGCCGACCACGAGGTCGAGGCGGCCGGCCTGGGGGCGGCCGGGTTCGTGGACGCGGCCCGCTCCACCGTGCTGTTCGCCCCCAACCTGGCCTGGCGCAACGAGCCGTTGCGGGCCGCGGTCGAGCAGCGCACCGGCCTGCCGGTGGTGGTCGAGAACGACGCCAACGCCGCCGCCTGGGCCGAGACCCGCTTTGGGGCCGGCCACGGCCAGCCCAACACCGTCACCCTGACGGTCGGGACCGGCCTGGGCGGCGGGGTGGTCCTGGGCGGGGAGCTCATTCGGGGGGCGTTCGGGGCGGCCGCCGAGGTCGGCCACATGATCCTGGTCCCCGACGGGCGCCCGTGCGGGTGCGGCCTGCTGGGCTGCTGGGAGCAGTACGCCAGCGGCCGGGCCCTGGTGACCGAGGCCCGCCAGCGGGCCGCCCGAGACCCCGAGGAGGCCCGGCTGCTGCTGGAGCTGGGCGACGGGCGGCCCGAGTCCATCACCGGGCCGATGGTGACCATGGCCGCGGTCGCTGGCGACCCGGTTGCCCTGCAGGCGTTCGAGGCCGTGGGGACTTGGCTGGGCCAGGGCATGGCCGATCTGGCCGCCATCTTGGATCCGCGGGTGTTCATCATCGGCGGTGGGGTGTCGGAGGCCGGCGAGTTGCTGGTGGGCCCGGCCCGGGCGACCTTCGAGGCCCAGCTGACCGGCCGCGGGCATCGGCCCACGGCCATGGTCCGGGTGGCCGAGCTGGGCCAGGACGCCGGGCTGATCGGCGCCGCCGACCTGGCCCGGACATGACTCCGGCTTGTGCGCCGCAACATGAGCGGTAGCCCTTTGAAGGGTTGGAGCCCACGGTCGGCGCCTAGGCAACAGCCCAAGGCCTTGCCATGACGGATGAAGCTTCGCCGTTCGCTCTACGCTCGACCCGTCATCGTCCGAGGAGAGCACTGCACCTGAGGTGCCAGTCGGTTGTGGCAGGGCTCCGGGACGATGGCGCCGGCGTCCGTGCCATGGATGACGATGCAGGCCTTGCCAGAGATTTGCCAGAAACGCTGCCTCGCTCTGCCACACACAACCCTGTGTTGCCACAGTCCGCCATCACCGTTGAGCTGCGACGTTGTGGTGCGACGCGAAGTGCCGCATAGGTTCGTGTGGGGTCCGCGCTCCCTTCACACGGCAGAGGCCTCCACCGCCTCGGCCCCAGCGGCGCGATATGTTAATGATCGTTGGGCGGGCAGCAGCGGGGCAGCACCTCTAACCGCACGAGGCCACGCGAGACACCATGCGTCACAACGACGGCTTCAGTGTGACGCCTAGTGATGCGAGGCTTCGTGGTGCACGACCTGCCGTGGTCCCTCGATGGCATGCAAGGGGTCAGGGGTTCAAATCCCCTTGGAGTTGACCCGCTTTCGTGGACACGGTGGTTAGGCGGCGGGAGCTGCTGGGTGGTGGTGTTCG
>JASLBL010000580.1 GCA_030146615.1 Actinomycetes bacterium | reverse complement strand
GACCGCCGATTCTGCCATCGACGGCCATTGACCTGAGGTTTCTCACGGGTTTCCCCGCTCCTCAACACCACGCAGTTCCTTGCAGGAATGCCCAGTACAGATCTCGCACGGAGGAAGCCAGGGGTTCAAATCCCCTCACCTCCACCCCACAACCCAGCAGGTCAGAGCGTCGTCGGTGCATCATCGGCGGCGCTCTTGTCGTCGCCGGAGGCGCCTGGGGCCACACTGGGGCCACGCCCGGGCCGCTGGGACAGGTGAACGACGGTGCCCGCCGACGCCGGCTGGGTCGTGCCGTAGAGGGCGTCCAGGCGGTCGCGCAGGGCGGTGTCGGCCTCCGGGTACAGGTGGCCGTACCGGTCGAGGGTGAAGCTCACCGAGGCGTGCCCGGCCCGGGCCGCGACCTCCTTGGGGTTGGTCCCGGCCGCGATCCACAGGGCGACGGCGGTGTGGCGAAGGTCGTGGATGCGCAGCCCGTCCAGGCCGGCCGCCCGGATCGCCAGCCGCCACACGCGAGCCCGGAATGCGGTCACCCGCAGCGCGCCACCCTGCGGGGCGGTGAACACGAAGTGCTCCGGGTCGCCTGGTCCGGCTAGGTGGGCGGCCAGCTCGTCGGCGACGAAGCGGGGCAGCCCGACCGTGCGCCGGCTGGCCCGGGTCTTGGGCGGCCCGATATGCAGCACGCCCCGGACCTCGACCACGATCTCGGCCACCTGGACGGTCCCGCGGAGCAGGTCGACGCGGCTGCGGCGCAGCCCGGCCAGCTCCCCGATCCGCAGCCCACCGTAAGCGCCGACCAGGACCAGGGCGCGGTAGCGGGGCGGGATGGCGGCGGCCAGGGCGGCGACCTCGGCCGGGGTCAGGAACCGCATCTCCTCCCGCTCGACCTTGGGCAGCGGCACCCGCCGGCAGGGCGACTGGGCCAGCATGCCGGCGTCCACGGCCGCGCCCATGACCTTGCCGAGGAGCTGGTAGGACTTCTGGACCGTCGCCGGGGCGAGGCCCCGAGCGCTCAGCTCGGCTACCCAGGCGCGCACGTCGCGTTGGCTGATCGCGGCCAGCGGGACAGCCCCGAAGCGCGGCATGGCAAAGCGTCGGAGCAGCAGATCGTCACGGTCCCGGGTCTTGGGCCGCAGGTTGGTGGTGGTTGCCCACCACTCCCCAGCCAGTCGCGGAACAGCACCTTGCCCAGGCTGGGGTCGGTCCAGGTGCCCTTGGCCTTGGCCGTCTCGGTCTCGTTCAGGAACCGCTGGGCGTCGGCCTTGCGGGCGAACACCTTGGACCGCTGGCTACCAGCAGGGTCGCGGTAGCGCACCCGGTAGGTCGTCCGTCCGTTGCGGACCCGCTTCTCGATCGTCGCCATCGTCAGGCCCCCCGGCGCAGGGTCGGGAGCTCCTCAAGGTCATCAGCGATGAGCGGGTCAACCAGCTCGCGGGCAAGGAGCGCGCCGCTGCCAACCGGGTGCCTACCGGCTCAGCCCTCAAGCTCCGGCGACGCGCCCAGCTCACCCGGGCGCTGCGGCGAGCACGCAACCGACCCGGCGGCTACTGGGTCGCCGCCGCCGACCCCCAGGCCGCCAGCCAAGCCGTCACCGGCACGCTCCCCAGCAGGAACCTGCATCGCGCCGCGCTGCTCAGCGACGGCGCCAGCCGACTCGTCGACCCATTCCAGCTCGCCACCTGGGAGGAGCTGCTCGCGTTGCTGGACGAGAGCGGCCCGGACGAGCTGCTCCGCCAGGTCCGGGCCGCCGAAGCCGTCGACCCCGAAGGCCGGCAATGGCCCAGGACCAAACGCAGCGACGACGCCACCGCCGTCTACCTCCAGCGCTGAACAAGCAGCCTGGGACGAGCTGCGAGCAGCCCTCGTGGTGGGAGCCTCGTTCTCCCACCACGTCCAGGGTGGAGGGATCTGGCCGGACGGTGCTGGCATGCCCGACCCCCAGCCGCAAGCACTCCACCAACCAACCCGGCAGCTGAGCCGACCCCATGGTCGGCGGTTGATCCTGTCGGGCCGACTTCGTTGGCTCCGCCGCTTGCCCCTGGTGGCCTTGCGCATGCCTCGGTGTCCACCGTCCCCCGGTTCCAAGGGCAGGGCAGACCGCCCGGCCAGGCAATTCAGGAGGGATGCACCATGACCGAGGCAAGCGTGAGCTTCGCCGGCAACCTGACCGACGACCCCGAGCTGCGGCACACCGAGGGCGGGATCGCCCGGGCCATGTTCCGGGTGGCCGTGAGCGGCAGGCGGGAGCAGGAGCCCTCGTTCTTCACCGTCGTCGTGTGGCGAGACCAGGCCGAGCATGCGGCCGAGTCGCTGTCCAAGGGCAGCCGGGTCGTGGTCGTGGGTCGGCTCCAGCAGCGCAGCTGGACGGCCGAGGATGGCAGCGCCCGGTCGGTCGTGGAGGTGGTGGCCGAGGAGCTGGGGCCGTGCCTCACTGGTGCACCTTGGTGGCGGCACCTGTCTAGAGTGCCGGCGAACTCCCGGTGCCGTCGGGCCATCGCCTCCGAGCCTGGCCTGAGGGAAGGCTAAGCGCAGTTCGCGAGGCCC
>JASLBL010000491.1 GCA_030146615.1 Actinomycetes bacterium | reverse complement strand
TGCTGGCCCGCTACGCTGAGGCCGGCGGGGCCACGGCGATGCTCCCGACCGAGGACGCGGCCTGGGTCGGGGCCGAGCTGGCCCGCCGGTTCGGGGTGCCGCGCTGGAGCTTCAGCCTGACAGCCACCGACGCCAACCGCTGGGCCCTGCGGCTGGCCCGGCTGGTCACCGGCCGGCCCAGGATCCTGGTCTTCAACTACTGCTACCACGGCACCGTCGACGAGGCCTTCATCACCCTCGACGCCGACGGGGCGACCTCGCGCGAGGGCAATGTCGGGGCCCCGATCGACCCGGCCGTCACCACCCGGGTGGTCGAGTTCAACGACCTGGACGCCCTCGACCGCGAGCTCGCCCACGGCGACGTCGCCTGTGTGCTGATGGAGCCCGCCCTGACCAACATCGGCATTGTCCTGCCGGCCCCCGGCTACCTGGAGGGGGTGCGGGAACTGACCCGCCGCCACGGCACCCTGCTCGTCAACGACGAGACCCACACCCTGTCGGCCGGGCCGGGCGGCTGCACCCTGGCCTGGGGGCTGGAGCCCGACCTGGTCACCGTGGGCAAGGCGATCGCCGGGGGGATCGCGGCCGGGGCCTACGGGGTCTCGGCCGAGGTCGCCGAGCGGGTCGCCGCCCGGCGCGACGCCGACCTGGTCGACACCGGCGGGGTCGGCGGCACCCTGGCCGGCAACGCCCTGTCGGTGGCGGCCATGCGGGCCACCCTGGAGCACGTCCTCACCGAGGAGGCGTTCGAGCACATGATCGGGCTGGCCACCCGGTACACCGACGGGGTCCAGGAGGTGCTCGACCGTTGCGGTGTGCCCTGGTCGGTGGTGCAGCTGGGGGCCAGGGCCGAGTACCGGTTCACCAGCCCGGCCCCGGTCAACGGCGGCCAGTCGGCGGCCGCCGCCGACGACCAGCTCGACGACTACCTGCACGTGTACCTGCACAACCGGGGCATCCTGCTGACCCCGTTCCACAACATGGCCCTGATGTGCCCGGCCACCACCGACGCCGACGTCGACCGGCACACCGAGGTGTTCGGGGCCGCCGTGGCCGAGCTGGTCGGCGAGGGTGCCTGACCGGCTACCAGCGGGTGTAGAACAGCACCTGGATGGCCAGGGCCTGGCCGAGCAGCAGGGCGGCCACCAGCGGCAGGCTGGCCCGCCAGCGCACCAGCTGGCGCACGGCCACCACCACCGCGAACGGGACCAGGAACTGCCACATGCGCTCGACCTCGCCGCGGGTGTGGCCCCAGCAGGCGGCGGCCAGCAGGGCGGCCGCGGTGGCGGCCTCGAACGACCCCCAGGCCCGCTCCCTGACCGCCGCGACCAGCCGGGTGACCAGGGCCGCGGTCACGGGGAAGCCGAGGATCACGGCGAAGGCGATCAGGTCCCCGAAGATCCACACCCACCACACCCGCTGCTCGGTCCCTGGGGCATGGCTCCAGAAGTCGTCCACCGCGGCCACCGCGGCCAGCGCGTCGTAGCCGGTGGTGGCCAGCAGCAGCCCGGCCAGGCAGAGCACCACCGCCGTGGTCGCGGCCGCCCAGCGCAGCACCCAGCCCCAGCCGTCGGCCGCCCGGACGGCCAGGGCCCGCACGGCCAGGAACGGCAGGACCAGCACGGCCGCGAAGGTGAGCATCGAGGCCAGCCAGAGCAGCACCCCGCCGGCGGCCGTCCACCCCCAGGAGCGGCGCTGCAGCCCCCGGTCGGCGGCCAGGGCGGCCCCGGCCAGCACCGGCGCCCACATGGCGTCGGCAGAGGTGGCGATGTACAGGACGGTCACCGGGGCCAGAGCCCAGCAGGCGACCGCGACCCGCTCCCCCTCCTCGCCGAGCTCGTCGCGGGCCAGGCCGGCCGCGACCAGCAGGCCAAGGCAGCCGGCGGCCACGGTGGCCAGCGCGGCCGCGTCCAGGCCGGCCCAGACCCGGTCGACCAGCACATAGAACACGGTCGCGAACGGCGGGTGCTGGGCGGCGAAGTCGGGCAGGGTCGGCACCCGGGCCGGGAACTCTCCGATGAAGGTCGGGATCGGCCCGACCTGGCCGACCGCCCCCGGGTACTCGCCGACGAAGGCCAGCGGGGCCGCCCACGCGGCCGGCCCGCCGGCCAGGGCGGCCACGGCCAGGACCAGGGCGCCCAGGCCAAGCAGTGACCCGGCCAGCCGCAGCCGTCGCGACAGCCGCTCGGCCCGGGCCAGGGCGACCAGGGCGGCCGCGGCGGCCAGGGCGATCGGCAGGGCAACCAGGGCCGCCCCCAGGTCCAGGCCGGGCTCCCAGAACAGGTACGACGGCCAGCTGTGGTACCAGGGCCAGCTCGGCACCGAGAACGGCACGCCGCCGAAGTGGCGCATGCTCAGGGTGCCGACCAGCCCGATCGCGACCAGGCAGCCGGCGGCGACCGCGGTCGCCGTCAGGACCGGCCGGCCGCTGGTGGGCCGTTCGCCGGTCGGGCTCGGGAACCGGGCGAGCACCTTCATGGCGTACCCGAGCGTACATCGCGAACGGCCGGACTTGGCTTAGGCTGCGCCGGCGATGTGGGCCAGGAGCTGCTCCCGGACCTCGGCCGAGCGCTCGATCAGGGGGCCGTGGCCGCAGCCCTCGAGCACCAGCTCCCGGACCGAGCCGCCACCGGCGGCATAGCGGTCCAGCATGGCCCGGGTCTGGGCGATCTGGGGCTGGGGCGGGAACACCTCCATGCCCGGCCAGCCCGGGACCGCCTCCAGCCTGCCCAGGGTGCCGAAGTCGAACATGGACGCATCGGAGATCACCTGGTCCTGGTCGCCGCGCAGCCACAGCACGGGCGGCTTGACCGGCAGGTCGGCGAAGGCGCTGGTGTCGCACCACTTGCCGGAGAAGGCGTTGTTGACCCCGGAGCGGCCGGGCGCCACCCCCGGCCAGTTCGGGGAGGTGGTCGTGTCCCCCGGGTAGCCGGCGTCGCCGACGTCGGTGAGCAGCACCTCGTCGATCAGCTCGTCCTCGTCGGGCGCCTTGTAGGCCGGCGACCAGAAGAAGGTCCGCATGACCACCCGGGGGCTGGAGGCCGGGTCGTCCTCGGACCTGTCGCCGGCGGCGATCCGGCGGACGAAGTCGGGGGCGGCCGTGCCCCCGCCGGTCCCGGCCCAGTCCTCCCAGCAGGGCGTCCCCTGCACGTCCTTGCTGCCGCCGAACCCGTAGGGGGCCAGCGTCGCGATCAGGGAGATGCTGGCCAGCTGGTCGCCGTGGTCGATGGCGTACTGCTGCACGACCCCGCCGCCGTTGGACCAGCCGGCGATGTGGACCCGCCCGCTGCCGGCCCAGCCGAGCGCCTCGACCAGGGCGTGCACGTCGTCGCTCCAGTCGCGCAGGCCGCGGGTGGCGTCGACCGGCTTGCGCTCGGTGCGGCCGAAGGATCGAAGATCAGGCGCGACCAGCCGGTAGCCGCCGGGGAACCCGTCCGCCACGTCCTGCCAGAACCGGCCGGTGGTGAGGTTGCCGTGGACCAGCAGCACCGGCTGGCCGTCCTCGGGCCCGCTGACGAAGCAGTGGGTCCGGATGCGGCTGGTCTCCACCATCACTGTGTCCATGGCCGGTCTCCTCCTGGTCGCGGGCTGACCCGTAAGGTAATGGCTGGAGCGGTCGGGATGGGAGGGCGCTTGGGGCTCGAGGTCGAGGTCGAGGCGGGCGAGGCCGGGTTCGACGCCGGGCGGCTGGCCCGGATCGACCGGCACTTCGCCCGCTACGTGTCCGACGGGCGCCTGCCCGGCTGGCTGGTCCTGGTCAGCCGCCAGGGCAAGGTCGTCCACCTGGCCACCTGCGGGCAGCGCGACCTGGAGGCCGGCCTGCCGGTCGAGACCGGCAGCCGCTTCCGGATCTACTCGATGACCAAGCCGGTCACGGCGGTGGCGGCCATGCAGCTGTACGAGGAGGGGGCGTTCGCCCTCAAGGACCCGGTGGACCGGTTCATCCCGTCCTTCGCCGACGTGCGCGTCTACCGGGACGGCCCGGCGGCCGGCCCCCGCACCGAGCCGGCCAGCCAGCCGGTGCGGCTCTGGCACCTGCTCACCCACACCGCCGGACTGACCTACGGGTTCCACCACGCCCACCCCGTCGACGCCATGTACCGGGCGGCCGGGTTCGAGTGGGTGGCCCCCGAAGGGCGCGACCTGGCCGAATGCTGCGACCTCTGGGCCGGGCTGCCACTGCTGTTCGAGCCGGGCAGCGAGTGGAACTACTCGGTGGCTAGCGACGTCCTCGGCCGGGTGGTTGAGGTGGTCAGCGGCCAGCCGCTTGACCGGTTCTTCCAGGAGCGGATCTTCGGGCCACTGGGCATGGCCGACACCGGCTTCTGGGTCGAGGAGGCCGACGCCGCCGAGCTGGCCGCCCTGTACGGCGCCGGCCCGGACGGGCGGCCGGTCCGCGACGACGACCTGGGCGGCCGGGCCCTGCGCCGGCCGGCCTGCCTGGCCGGCGGGGGCGGGCTGATCTCGACCGCCGCCGACTACCACCGCTTCACCCAGGCCCTGCTCGGTGGGGGCGAGCTGGACGGGGTCCGGCTGCTCGGCAGCCGCACCCTGGCCTACATGGCCCGCAACCACCTGCCCGGCGGGGCCGATCTGGAGTCGTTCGGGCGCCGGCTGTTCGCCGAGACCACCTTCGACGGGGTCGGCTACGGCCTCGGGTTCGCGGTCCTGCTCGACCCGGTCGCCAACAAGGTCCTCTCGACCCCGGGCGAGCTCGCCTGGGGCGGCGCCGCCAGCACCTTCTTCTGGGTCGACCCGGCCGAGCGGCTGACCGCCATCTTCCTCACCCAGCTGATGCCGTCCAGCACCTACCCGCTCCGCTCCGAGCTGCGCCAGCTCGTCTACCAGGCCCTGGTCGACTAGCGGGGCTACTGGCCGACGCGGCCGTCGATCCGCTCCCGCAGGAAGTCGGCGTGGCCGTTGTGGCGGGCGTACTCCTCGATCATGTGCACCAGCACCTCGCGCAGGACGTCGCCGTCCTTGCCGACGAGGTCGAGGTTGGGCGCCTCGGCCGCGAACCGCTCGGCGAAGGCGACCTCGGACCGCCAGTTGGCCCACGCCTGGGCGACGACCTCGGGATCGGCCACCGCGCCGTCGAAGTCGGCGTCGCCGTCGCCGTACCGGCGCGGCGCGTCCTCCCCGGTCAGCCGCCGGCGGAACCAGCCGCGCTCGACCTCGGCCATGTGGCGGACCAGGCCGAGCAGCGACAGGTTGGACGGCGGCACCGACCGCCGGGCCATCCCCTCGGCGTCGAGGCCGGCGCACTTCAGCTCCAGGGTCAGGCGCTGGTCGCGCAGGAACCCGGCCAGGGTGGCCCGCTCGCCCTTGAACCCCCCGTCGGTCCGCGGGTCCTCCTCGGGGGAGACGAACATGTCCGACCAGCCGAACTGGCGGTCGGGCAGGTCCTCGTCGGGAGTCTGGTCGGCGGAAGCGGGCATGGCCGGGATCATCGGCCATCCGGCGCCTGGATCCCAGCGATTTTCCGCTCGGCCAGGCGGGACAGGACCGGGGGCAGGTCGCCGGGGTGGACCACGCCCAGGCGGGCGGTGGCCCGGGTGAGGGCGACGTACAGGTCGTTGGCGCCGTGGCTGCCGGTGGCCAGCATGGCCGCCGGGTCGACGACCAGGACGGCGTCGAACTCCAGCCCCTTGGCCTCGGCCACGGTGAGGACGGCGACCCGGGCGTCGAGCACGGCCGGGCCCTGGCGGGCGGTGGCCGCCGGCACCTCGGCCCCAATCAGGGTGGCCAGCTCCTCGGCCCGGCCGGGCGGGACCAGGACGGCCAGCTTGCCGTCGCCGACCTCGGCCGCCTCGGCGGCGACCACCCCCGGCAGCCGGGCCGCCAGCTCGGCCGCGGCCACCCCCAGGTGCCAGGGACCGGTGCCGGCCTCGCGGGCCGAGCGGGGCGGCTCCAGGCCGGTCCCCATGCTGGTCAGGACATCGGCGGCCACGGCCATGATCTCGGCCGGGGTGCGGTAGTTGATGGTCAGCTCCTCGACCCGCCAGCGCCGAGCGGCGTGCGGGTCCAGCGCCCGGGCCCAGGAGCCGGGGCCCCACGGCGCCCCGGTCTGGGCCATGTCGCCGACCACCGTCATCGACCGGCTGGGGCTGCGGCGCATCAGCATCCGCCAGGCCATCGGGGACAGCTCCTGGGCCTCGTCGACGATGACGTGGCCGAACACCCAGCCGCGGTCCTGGCGGGCCCGCTCGGCCAGCCCGGCCTGGGGGGCCCGGCTGCGCCAACGGCCGGCCAGCACCGAGGGGTCGAGGGCGCTGGTGTCGGGGGCGTAGCGGGCGGCGTCGCCGATCGAGGTGCCGGCCAGGACCTCGCGGGCATAGGCCAGCTCGGCCCGGTCCTGCTCGGCCTGGCGGGCCTCGGCCCGCCGGGCCCTGGCCCCGTCGTCGCCGAGCAGGACCGCCGCCTCGTCCAGCAGGGGCACGTCGGCCGGCGTCCAGCCGGGGTCGCCGCCGTTCCCGACCGGGCGCAGCAGCAGGGCCCGCTCGGCCTCCTCGAGCCCGCCCCCGGTCGCGGCCAGGCGCTCGGCGGAGCCGAGCAGGCCGCCGACCAGCTGCTGGGGGGTCAGCTTGGGCCACAGCCGGTCGACCGCCGAGCGGACCGCCGGGTTGGAGCTGAGCTCGGCCCGGATCTCGTCCAGGTCGGGGTCGAGCAG
>JASLBL010000209.1 GCA_030146615.1 Actinomycetes bacterium | reverse complement strand
GCCGCCGCAGGCGGCCGCCCGCAGGGCCGGCCTTGAAAGCTAGTGGAGAAAGTTCTCACGGCTCGGCGTGAGCGGCACGGGCTCGGCTGTCGTCTCGGCCCGCCGGAGTGTCGAGGGGATACGACACCCGCCGGCTGCACGGATGCATTCATCTCAGCCGCCGCCAGCCAAGGGCGAGACGGACGAGCTCTGGATATCGAGCCGACCATCCGCCGTCTGCTGGTCAATGAGCCTATGGCCCCAAGCGGCGCTGGCGCTTTGCAGCTGGCCTGGCAGCATCGGGCGGCGATCCTCCAGCCATAGGCGTTGCCCGAGCATTCGATCTCTTACGCTACCGCCAGCGGTCTCGTGCGGGGCGCCGGCCCGGTATCCAGAGCTCGTCCGTCTCGCCTTGGCTGGCCGCGGCTGAGGTGATTGCATCCGTCGTATGTCTCTGGTTCCCCCGGGTTCCGCAGCTCGTGGTCACACGTCCGCGTGAATTTGGGGGTTGAGCTGGGGGAATGCGTGAAGGGCCGGAGCGGGTCGTGTGTCTACGCCGTTGCGGCTGTTGGTGAGGGTGCTCAGGCGGGGTCGAACGCGGAGACGCGTGGGGGCGGGTCGATGGAAAGTGCCTGGTAGATGGCCCGCTGGGTGGGTCTGAGCGGGGTGGTCTGGACGATCGTGCCGGCCTCGCCGGTCAGGGTGACCTGCTGCAGCCGACTGGTTTCGCGGCTGATCCGCCGCCAGGTTTGCTCGCAGCCGCGCTCGGCGACGCGGGTCAGCAGCAGCGCCAGCCAGCACAGCAGCACGTGGGCGCGGATGCGGTGCTCCAGCCGGTGGAAGACCGGGCGTAGCAGCAGCTGGGACTTCAGGTCGCGGAAGCCGCGCTCGGCCTCCAGCAGGTTCTTGTAGCCCAGCGCGACATCCTCGGCGGACAGGTCGGGGTCGGAGGTGGCCAGCAGGAACTTGCCGTCCAGCCGCTGCTCGGCCTTGACCTTGGCACGGTCGATGACCAGCCGCCCGTTTGGCCGCTGGCGCAGCCACCGCCCTAAGGTGGGATGGTCGCGCAGGGCGCACTCGGCGCGCAGATGGGCAGCCTCGGCCTTGGCCCTGAGCGTGCCGGTTCGGTCGCGTTCCCGCTGGGCCCTGATCCGTTCCAGCTCGGCCTCGATCCGCGCGATCGCCTCGTCACGGCTGGCCCTGTCACGCTGGGCCTGGTCGGGGTTGTGGCAGATGACAAACCGCTGGTCGGTGCCGTCCAGGCGGACTTCCTTGACCCGCAGGTTGTCGCGGACCCGCTGGTAGCGGCCCTGCCGGGAGAGGGCTTGGTCGACCAGTTCGCCGCCGTCGCGCATGCGCATCCCGGCGATGTCGTGCCCGCCTGCCAGGCGGAGGTAGGCCAGGTTGTCGGCCGAGGAGAAGCCGCGGTCGACCACGGTGATGACCCGGCCCAGCTTCCAGGCCCGCAGGTCGTCTTTGACCTCGGCCAGCAGCGTCTGATCCTGGGTGTTGCCGGGCCAGCACCAGCACCGCACCGGGATGCCGGTCCGGGTGACCGCCAGGCCGATCACGATCTGGGGCAGGTCGTCACGGTGGTCTTTGGACTTGCCGTAGCGGCGAAAGCCCGCCCGGTCAGCATCACCCTCGCCGGGCTCGTCCTGGTCTTCGGTGTCGCGCTCGAAGTAGGTGGAGGTGGTGTCGAAGAACAGCACGTCGACCTCGAGGTTGAGCAGGTTGGCGACGGCGAAGAACACCGCCTCCTGGACCTGGCCCTGGGTGTCGGCCTCCACCAGCAGGTCCATCGCCCGGTAGGCCTGATCGTCGTCCATGCCCGCAAGGCCAGGGATGACCACGTCCTCGGTTGCCCACTCCGCCGCCGAGAGCTTGCTCATCGGCGCGATCGCCCGGTTACAGACCAGGGCGAACAGCACCCGCTCCACCGCCGTGGTGAACCGCCGCCCGTCGGCGATCCGCTTGATCGAGGTGCCGATCTCCAGCCTGGCCCACAGCGCATCCAGCAGCCAGGTGGTGCCGATCGGTCGGGCGTCGACGACCGCCATCGGCGCCGCACCGGTCCCAAGCCCTGCCTCGGCGCTGTCGGTCAGCCCGCTCCCGTCGCCGAAGTGCTTGCGGATCGAGGCGGCCAGCCGCAGCAGCCCGTCCACGTCCAGGCGGTCGACCCGGCCCAGGTTCATCAGCACGTCCGGCTTGACCTTGCCATCCACCCGACGGTTGTGGGCCAGCGCGACGTAGCGCACGACCGTGCCGTCGGCGTTGGCTCGCTGACTGAACCGCAAGTACATGACCACAGTCAGCCACATGTAATGAGCTAACAGCAATCATTCGAAGCCAGTCGTGTTACTACACTTCGGAGCTCGTAGGGCCTGATCCGACCATCCCTACCACGCTGACCTGCAATATCAGTGCAGCGACCACACCCGTGTGCCCACGAACTGCGGAACCCGGGGTGAATGCCTTCAGAGAAATGCGTCGGTTTGGGGATGATCGCTGTCACGCTGTATGACCAGGTCAGGATGCATGTGGATCGGATGACGGTGGTAAGCTCGGGATCTGATCTGCGGTCGGAGCTGTGG
>JASLBL010000342.1 GCA_030146615.1 Actinomycetes bacterium | reverse complement strand
CGAGCGGTAGACGCGGTAGTTGCGGAGGCTGAGGGTTCGCAGGTGCATGGGCTAGCGGGCCTCCTCCTCGACCTGCTGGAGGAAGGCCCGGCCCATGCCGGCCAGCCGGTCGCGGTCGTAACCTTCGATGGGGACGCTGGCCAGGTAGCGGTCCCACTCGTCGGCCAGGCTGGTCACCGGCTGGCCGGCCAGCTGGGCCGCCTGCTCGTCCTCGTCGGTCTCGACCTGGACGGTTACGACCAGCGAGCCCGGGAAGGCGTCGGCGGCGACCTGGCGGCGGTCGAGCAGGCGGCGAAGCTCGGGCCGGGCCCGGTTGACGAACAGCCGGACCACGGCCCCCTCGGTCTCCTCGGGGCCGGCCAGGCCGGCGGCGGCCTCGTAGACCTCGGGGGCGGTCAGGTCGAAGGCGTCCAGGCGGTAGCTGCGCAGCGGCCGGCCCCCCGGGACCGGGTGGTGGCGGACGGTCCCGGAGGTGGTGTCGAGGCTGAGCACGCCCTTGACCGCCGGCTCGTCGTGCTGGGGTAGGTCCTTGAAGCTGAAGGTGTCGGTGGAGCCCGGGTACCAGGCGTTGGGGGCGACCTTGGCGAAGTTGTGGAAGTGGCCGAGCAGGATGCGGTCGAAGCCGGCGTCCAGGGTCGACAGGTCGACCTCGAGCTCGTTGACGTCGCCGTAGGTGTAGCGGCGGGCCAGGACGGTCACGGCGGCGTGGGTGACGAGCAGGTTCAGGTGGTCGCCGGAGCGGGCGTCGGCGGCGGTGGCGATCTGGTCCTTGAGGGCCAGGTCGTCGGTGCACTGGGGGACGGCGTGGACCCGCAGCCCGTCCAGCAGGTCGACCGGCTCGTACCCGCCCCGGTAGACGAACCGCAGGCTCGGGAAGGCGTCGGCCAGCACGGCATAGGGCGAGCCGGACTCGCGCAGGCGCGGGGTGTCGTGGTTGCCGGAGATGGCCAGGGTCGGCACGCCGGCCTGGGCGAGGGTGCGCAGCCCCCGGGCCCCCTCCCGGAACGCCCGGTAGGTGGGCCGGGGGGCGTCGAACAGGTCGCCCAGGACCAGCACCGCGTCCGGGTTCAGCCCGAGCGCGGCCTCCACAGCCCGGTGCCAGGAGGCGGCGAAGTCGACCTCACGCTGGTTGAGCCCGTGCTCGTTGACCACCTGGTAGTGAGCCCTTCCCAGGTGCGCGTCCGAAATGGCGACTATTCGGGCCATGTCACCACCGGCGAACGAGCCCTGAGTCCCTGGTTCATCCGGGGGGCCACCAGCGCCCCCCGGACCCCCCAATCGCGCCGGCGACTGTGCATCCCCTGCTCAGCGCCCCTCACTCGTAGAACCCCGACATGGCCTCGGCCGGGCGCTCGCGGGGAGCCTCGGGTAGCGGGACGCCTGTCAGCCAGTCCTCGTACAGGTGGACCCGGGCCGGGAGGGCGAAGGGGGCCTCGGGGTTGGTGACCAGGGCCTCGCCCGGCATCAGGGTCTGGATCTCGGCGCCGAGGTCGGACAGGTCCTGCTTGGAGGAGGACCGCAGGGTGTTGCGGTCGCGCTCGTCGGCCAGGCCGAGCACGAAGTAGGTGTTGAACTGGCTGAGCAGCTCGGGGTCGATCAGCTTGGGCTGCTGGGTGACGGCGCACAGGCCGACGTTGAACTTGCGGCCCTCCCGGGCCAGCCGGGGGAACACGTTGAACTCGGCGTCGTCCAGGCGGGTCAGGACCCGCTGGGCCTCCTCGAGGGCGACCAGGGTCCGGGGCAGCTGCCCGAACCGCTCCCGGTCGTTACGGTAGGCGGTCGCCCGCTCGTCGAGCAGGCTGCGGGTGAGCAGGGAGGCGACCAGGGTCTCCTCGACCGCCTCCAGGCCCGAGGTGTCGACCAGCACCACCTTGCCCCCGGCGAGGTCGTCCAGGACCTTGCCGGTGAGCGACTGGCTGGGGTCGTCGGTCATCAGGGGCAGGCGCACGATCCGCTTGGCCCGGCGCGACAGCACCTGGATGGTGGCCAGGGCGTGGCGGCCCAGCTCGGCGTCCTTGAGGACCTCCGGGTCCTCCTCGGCCAGGCGGGTCAGCCACACCCCCTTGTCCCCGAGCAGGGCATAGGCGCTCTCCAGGGCCTCGGACTGGGGGCCGGTGAACTTCCAGGCGGTGCGCAGGTCGTCCACGGTCAGCTCGGCCAGGGACAGCCGCAGCAGGCTGGCCTGGCCGGGCCGGGGGCTGGGCGAGTAGACCCGCAGCCGCTGCGCCGCCCAGGGGTGGTGGGCCAGGCCCTTGCGGCCGGGCACGCCCCCCTCCAGGTACTCGCCGTGGGGGTCGAACAGCAGCATCGCGTAGCGGCCGCGGGCGGCCAGGAGCTGGCCGGCCAGGACCTTCATCAGGTTGCTCTTGCCCATGCCGGTGGTGGCGAACACGCCGACGTGGCTGGGCAGGGTCTCGCCGCGGATCCCGACCGGCAGGTCGATGGTGTCCTCGCCCGAGCGCAGCCGCCCGACCTCGACGTCGCCCATCCGCTCGCGCAGGAAGGCAAGGTCGGCGTCGGTGGGGGCGGAGACGGCGGCGAACTGGGCCGGGAGGCTCTTGGGCTTGTGGAAGCCCTTGGCGTCGACGTAGCCGAGGGGGACGACCTCGGCCACCTTGTAGAGCCGCTTCTCGAAGTCGCGCAGGCTGGTCGCCTCGCCGACGATGTCCATGGCCATGAGCCCGCCGGCGGTGCGCTCGGCCCAGCCGGCGTCCGAGGACTCCGAGCCGTAGGCGACGTCGGTGACCCGGAACAGGTAGCGGCGGCCCCGCTCGGGGTCGTCGCCGGCCAGCAGCTCGCCCAGGAACAGGTCCTCGCCGTAGAAGGCCCGGAAGCGCACGTCGAGCACGGAGCGGCCGAAGATGCGTCCCTTGTAGTCCGGCATGGTCCAGGGTCCCCCGTGGTCGGGCTCAGGCGTTCAGGGTCAGGTGGAAGTCGCGCATCACCAGGTCGACGTCGTCCTCGGACAGGCCCTCGCGCAGGAACGCCTCCCGCAGGTCGCGGCGCAGGTCGGCCAGGAGCGGGCCGGGCAGCGAGACCACCCGGTGGGCGGCGGCCAGTGGGTAGGGGTAGCCGAGGAAGGCCGGGTCGTCCGACAGCCCGGCCAGGACGGCGAACAGGGCGACGGGGTCGCGGGCGCCGCGGACGGCGTCGACCCGGAAGGCGTAGGCCCCGGCCGAGGCCAGCCGGGCGACGTACACCTCCGAGGGGTCCTCGGGCCCGGTGACCTGGAGGAACCAGCGGGCGTCGGGGCCGAGCTCGGCCTCGGCCCGGCGCCGGACCCGCAGCACCAGGGGGGCGTAGCGGCCCCAGCGGAGCTTGGACGCCTTGGTCACCCCGACCAGGTCGACGCCGCGCTCGCGGGCCAGCTCGTGGACCGGCTCGACCAGCCCGGCGGGCAGGAACGGGCCCGGGTGGAGGCTGCCGTCGACCAGCACCAGGTCGCCCGGGCGGGCGGCCCCGACGGCGTCGGCGGTGCGGCGCCACTCGGCCAGCTCGCGGAGCACGTCGACCACCCCGCCGAGGTCGGACAGCTCCCGTTCCCGCCGCACCCCGGCCAGGGCCAGGGCCTCGGCGTAGGCCGCCTTGGCGTCGGTCTGGGTGAGGGCCCGCACCTGGAGCGGGTCGGTGTCGGTGGCGAAGGTGTCGCGGTCGCGGTGCCAGATGGTCCCGGCTCGGTAGGCGACCAGCCAGAAGCTGCGCCCGTTGAGCAGGCAGGCCGAGCCGCCGTCGACCGCGGCCGCCGTCACCCCGGGGGCCGGGTCGCAGCCGAACTGGTGCAGCGGGGCGTCCTCGGACAGCTCCAGGGCCCCGGCGTCGTCGGGGCCGACCGGCTCGTCGGCCGGGTTGTCGACCCTGGTGCCGCCGTCGGCGAGCAGCCGGCTGAGGTAGCCGGCGGCCAGCCGCACCCGGTCGGCGTAGTCCTCGACGAGCAGCGTGCCTCCCCTCCACCGCACTCGAACGAACACACGTTCTACCCGGAGGGTAACCAGAAACCCCGGGAAGGGGAAGCACCGCGGCAGTGTAGCTCAGGCTGGCGGGTGGCCGACGAGCGCGGCCAGCCGCCTGGGGGCGACCAGCCGGTAGCTGTCGGCGACCAGCTCGGCGACCTCGCCCCAGTCGACGTCCTGGAGGTCGAGGCGCAGCCCCACCCAGCCGCGGTTGCCGACGTACCTGGGCAGGTAGAAACGGTGCGGGTCGGAGGCGACGAGGCCGCGGTTCTCGCCCTCGGGGGCCTTGCACAGCACCGCCACCCGGCCGTCGCCGTGCTCGTCGTCGACGTACCAGGCGAAGGTGCGGCCGCGGACCTGGAAGCCGACGTGCTGGTCATGGGCGGTGACGGTGGCCTCGGGAAGGGTGCGGCAGAACCGCACCAGCCGGTCGCGTCGCGCCTGGAGGTCGTCCACGGCCAGCACCCTAGCAGCCGCGGCCGACAGCCCGGTCGCGCCCGGCGGCCGCCGGTGGACAATGGGTGGCGTGCCCGCCATCGGAGGCAAGGACCGGCTCCTCACCCTCGGAGCCTGCTGCTTCGGGCTGTTCATGGTGATGCTGGACAACACGGTCGTGAACGTGGCCCTGCCCTCGATCCAGCGGGAGCTGGCGGCCGGGCTGTCGGGGCTGGCCCTGGTCCTGGACGCCTACATCCTGGTGTTCGCCAGCCTGCTGCTGACCGCCGGGTCGCTCGGCGACCGGTTCGGCCGCCGGCGGGTGTTCCGGGCCGGCCTGGTGGTGTTCACCGCCTCCTCGGCCCTGTGCGGCCTCGCCCCGGCCCTTCCGGCGCTGGTCGCCGGGCGGGTCCTCCAGGCGGTCGGGGCGGCCGCCCTGCTGCCCAGCTCCCTGGCCATCCTGACCGCGGCCTTCCCCGACCCGCGGGAGCGGGTCCAGGCCATCGGCCTGTGGTCGGGGGTGTCGGCGATGGCCCTGGCCGCCGGCCCGGTGGTCGGTGGGCTGCTCACCGACGGCCTGGGCTGGCGCTGGGTGTTCTACGTGAACCTGCCCGTCGGGGTGGCCGCCTTCGTGGTCGCCGGCCGGGTGGTGGCCGAGTCCCGCGACCCGGGCGCCAGTCGCCTCGACCTGCCGGGGCTGCTGCTGGGCAGCCTAGGGCTGGGCGCGGTCACCCTGGGGCTGATCGAGAGCAACCAGCGCGGCTGGGGCTCGCCGCTGATCGCCGGCCTGCTGGCCGCGGGGGTGCTGCTGCTGGCCGGGTTCGTGGCCACCGAGGCCCGCCGGGACCACCCCATGGTGTCGCCGCGGTTCTTCCGCGACCCGGCCTTCTCCACCGCCAACCTGGTCGTCCTGCTGGCCGGGTTTGCCCTACTTGGGTTCGTGTTCTTCAACACCCTGTACTTCCAGGCCGTGCAGGGCTGGTCGCCGCTGGAGGCCGGGCTCCGGAGCCTGCCCAACACCCTGGCCGTGGTGGTCACCGCCCCGCTGGCCGGCCGGCTGGCCTCCCGCCTCGGCTACCGGGTGCCGGTGGGGGCTGGGCTGCTGCTGGCCGCGGCCGCGCTGTGGGCCCTTGCCGGCATCGAGGTCGGCACGCCGTACGCCCAGCTGTGGTGGAAGCTGGCCATGCTCGGGGCCGGGCTGGGCCTGTCGATCTCGCCCGCGACCGCCGCCGGGGTCGCGGCCATGCCCGGCACCCGGGCCGGGGTGGCCTCGGCCGTCATCACCACCAGCCGCCAGGTCGGCGGGGCCCTTGGGGTGGCCGTGCTCGGGGCGGTGGCCGCCGCCCGCTACGGCCGCGCCACCCCCGAGGCCGACCCGGCCGCCTTCGTGGACGGCGTCCACGCCGCCTACCTGCTGTCCGCGGCCGCCCTGGCCGTTGGGGCGGTGGCGGCGGTGCTGTTCCTGCGGCCCGGCCGGGCCGAGCCGGAGGAGGCCGGCCCGCCGCTGCCGGCCGAGGCCGCCTGAGCCTCAGACCGGCTGGTGCCGGCGGATCTGCTCGGCCAGGGAGACGGTGGCCGGGTCGGGGTCGACCCCAAGGTCCTGGTCGAGGGCGTCGGCGCAGGCCTGGTACTGGCGCAGGGCCAGGTGCGGCTGGCCCTGGCGGGTGTAGCAGCGCATCAGGCGGCGGTGGGCCTCCTCGCGGCAGCGGTCCCGCTCCACCAGCAGCCGGCACAGGGCGACGCAGGCGCCGTACTGGTGCTGGCCGAAGTAGAGGCCGCTGAGCCGGTCGAGCACGTCCAGGTAGGCCAGCAGCAGGCGCTCCCTGGCCATCGCCGGCCAGTCCTCGTACGGGTCGTCGGCCAGGAAGTCGCCCTGGTAGAGGGCGAGGGCCTGCTCGTAGGAGGCGGCCGCCCCGGCCAGGCCCCCGGCCGCCTCCAGCTGGCGGCCGGCGGCCACGCGCAACTCGAACTCGTCGGTGTCCAGCCACAGCCGCAGGCCGGGGCCGAGCCGGTAGCTGCCGTCCTCCAGGACCACCACCTGGACCCCGGCGCTGTCCCGGAAGGCCCGCCGCAGCCCGTGGACGGCCACGTTGAGGCTGTTGCGGGCGGCCGCCGGGGCCGCCTCGGGCCAGAACGCCTCCATCAGCTGCTCCCGCCGCGGCCACGGGTCGCGGTGGGTGACCAGGTACTTGAGCAGCGAGCGGCCGCGGCCGCTGGGCCAGTCCTCCACGGCCACGTCGTCCAGGCGCACCTCGAGCCGGCCGAGCAGGTGGACGGTGAGCAGGTGGCCGTCCGGCTCCCCCACCGGGCGGCCGTGGCCGAGCGGCCGGGCCAGGGTGGCGACCGGGCCGGCGGCGGCCCCGGTGGCGCACGCCTCGTCGGCCAGCTCCCGGTAGAGGGGGACGGCGCGTTCGCCGGCGCCCCGGTCGACCAGGTAGTCGGCCGCCCGGTGGACGGTCTCGGCGCCCAGGGCCCGGCCCGGGGCCAGGGCGGCCCGGAGCGGGCCGCGCCACCCGGTCCGGAGGGTGGACCAGCCGTCGGCCAGCGGCTGGAGCCACGGGCCGGCCGGCGGGGCGTCGGCCCGGCCGAGCACGGCCGCCGACAGGGCCGGGTGGCTGTAGCCGACCGCCACGGCCAGGGCCAGGGCCCGCTGGCCCTCGTCCCCGGCCCCGGCCAGCCAGCCGGCGGCCAGGTCGGCCAGCAGGTCCTCGACCCCGCTGGCCTGGTCGGCGGCCTGGGCGACCGCGGCCGGGCCGAGGGTGGCGGTGGCCCCGCAGACGGCGG
>JASLBL010000296.1 GCA_030146615.1 Actinomycetes bacterium | reverse complement strand
GAAGCTCTGGATCGGCCAGCGGGTCTGGTTGCTGTGGCAGTCGTAGCAGGCCGTCGTGGCCAGCTCCCGGGAACGGCCGTCCGGCCAGGGCGCGTCCTGGGTCACGAGCGGGTTGGTGTGGTCGCGCCCGTACGGCACCAGCTGGAGCAGCACGGCCACGGCGAACAGCCCGAGCCCGGCTCGGAGCAGCAGCTTTCGCCTTCGTGTCGCCATGTCACTCCCTTATCGCCGCCAGGGCCCGTTCGTTACGGTCGGCACCGTCAGCGGGTAGGCTGAGGACCACCTCGGGAGGTCTTGGCGATGGGTGACGGCGACCAGCGATACACCGAATCGGGCATTCCCATCCAGGTGGTCTACGGCCCCGCCGACCTCGACGGCTTCGACCCCGCGGGGGCCCTCGGCGAGCCGGGTCGCGACCCCTTCACCCGGGGCATCTACCCGACCATGTACCGGGGCCGGCCCTGGACGATGCGCCAGTACGCCGGCTTCGGGTCGGCCGTCGAGACCAACGCCCGCTTCCGCTACCTGCTCGACCACGGCCAGACCGGCCTCAGTGTCGCCTTCGACCTGCCGACCCAGATGGGCTACGACTCCGACCACCCCATGGCCGCCGGCGAGGTCGGCAAGGTCGGGGTGGCGATCGACTCCCTGGCCGACATGCGGCGGCTGTTCGAGGGCATCCCACTCGACCAGGTCTCGACCTCGATGACCATCAACGCCCCGGCGGCCGTGCTCCTGCTCCTCTACCAGCTGGTCGCCGAGGAGCAGGGGGTCGACCCGGCCGCCCTCACCGGCACCGTCCAGAACGACGTGCTCAAGGAGTACATCGCCCGCGGCACCTACATCTACCCGCCGGCACCGTCCCTGAGGATCACCACCGACCTGTTCGCCTACTGCGCCGAGCACCTGCCCCGCTTCAACACCATCTCGATCTCCGGCTACCACATGGCCGAGGCCGGGGCGACCGCCGTCCAGGAGATCGCCTTCACCCTGTCCAACGCCATCGCGTATGTGCAGGCGGCGGTGGACGCCGGGCTGGCCGTGGACGCGTTCGCGCCCAGGCTGGCCTTCTTCTTCGTGGCCCGCACGACCCTGTTCGAGGAGGCGGCCAAGTTCCGGGCGGCCCGCCGGATCTGGGCCGACACCATGGCCACCCGGTTCGGGGCCGCCGAGCCGCGCTCGCGGATGCTGCGCTTCCACACCCAGACGGCCGGGGTTCAGCTCACCGCTCAGCAGCCGCTCAACAACGTGGTCCGGGTGGCCGTGCAGGGCCTGGCGGCCGTGCTCGGCGGCACCCAGTCGCTGCACACCAACGCCTACGACGAGGCCCTGGCCCTGCCGAGTGAGGCCGCGGCCCGCCTCGCCCTGCGGACCCAGCAGGTCCTGGCCAACGAGACCGGGGTCACCGACACCGTCGACCCGCTGGCCGGGTCGTACTTCGTCGAGCGCCTGACCGACGAGGTCGAGGCCGCCACCCGGCGGCTGATGGCCCGGGTCGAGGAGCTGGGCGGCGCCGTGGCGGCCATCGAGCGCGGTTTCCAGAAGGAGGAGATCGAGCGCTCGGCCTACGACCAGCTCCGCGCGGTCGAGCGGGGCGAGCGGGTCGTGGTCGGGGTCAACCGCTACGCCGGCGGCGAGGAGGAGCCGGTCACCATCCTCCAGCTCGACCCGGCGATCGCCGACGCCCAGGCCAAGTCCCTGGTCGACATCCGGGCCACCCGGGACGCCGACGTCGTCCAGGCCGCCCTCGCCGCCCTGCGCACCGCCGCCGGCACCGGCGACAACCTCCTCCCCCCGATGCGCGAGGCCCTCCGCCACCTCGCCACCGTCGGCGAGGTCTGCGACGCCCTCCGCGCCGAGTTCGGCACCTACCGCCCGCCCGACACCTTCTAGGCGCGCCGTCCCGGGCGGCCGGACCAAGCTCAGTCGTTTTGCGGAGGTTGATCCGCATTTATCCTGGGTGTACGGAGCTTGTCCTGTTTCCGCACCCTGGAAGGAGCCGCGCCATGCCTGACGCGCTCGAGTTCCTCCTGTACCTGGCCGCCTTCGTCTGCTTCCTGCTGGCCGCCTTCAGCGTCCGCGCCCCCTGGGCCGGCCGCATCAACCTGATCGGCCTCGGCCTCGCCTGCTGGGTCTTCATCCATGTCGTGGAATCCCTCAGACGGGTGAGCTGACCCAAAGCTCACTTCGAGGGAACCCGGCGGCCCGGTCGCGGGTGTCTCATAGAGGAGGACGACGCGGCGAACGAGGACACCCGTGGCCGGAGCCGACTTCGAGGGGTTCTACCGCGCCCACTACGCCCGGCTGGTCGGGCAGATGGTGGCGGTGGTCGGCGACGTCCACGAGGCCGAGGACGTCGTCCAGGAGGCGTTCGCCCGGGCGTCGCTGCACTGGTCGCGGGTCCGTGGCTACCACGCGCCCGACGCCTGGGTGCGGCGGGTGGCCCTCAACTACGCCCTCAGCGGGCTGCGGCGGGCCCGGTACCGGCGGCGGACCGTCGAGCGGCTGGCCCAGGTCGACCAGTCCGTGCCCGCGGCCACCGCCGAGGTCGTGGACATGGTCGCGGCCCTTCGCCAGCTGCCGCCGCGCCAGCGCGAGGTCCTGGTCCTGTACTACGTGGTCGAGCTGCCGGTCGAGGAGATCGGGCGCCACCTGCGGCTCCCGGTGGGGACGGTGAAGAGCCGGCTGGCCCGCGGCCGCACCGCCCTGGCCCGGGTGCTCGGCGCCGACGGCAGCCGAGAGGAGGCCTCGCATGCGTGACGAGGAGCTCCGGCGGCGGATGGGGCAGGTCGCCGAGTACGGCGAGCACGCCGTCAGCCCGCCCGACCCGGCGGTGGTCTACCGGCGGGCCCGGCGGCGGGTGGCCAGGCTGACCGCCCTCAGCGTGCTGCTGGCCTGCGCCCTGCTCGGCGGCGGCCTGGCCGTCCGGACCAGCCTGGCCGGCGACGACGGGTACCCGGCGGTGACCGTCCCGCCCGGGCCGCCGACCACCGCGGTCCCGCCGACCACCGCCCCGACCGCCACCACCGGCACGCCGACGACCGCGGCGGCGGCCGCGCCGGCGCGGTTCCCTTCGGCCCCGCCGATGGTCGGCGACGCCGAGGGCACCGTGCTGGCCGCCCAGCTGGTCACGCGGGACAGCGGCTGGGCCCTGACCAGGGCCGGGCTGGCCTGGACCGGTGACGGCGCCCGCAGCTGGCGGACGATCACCCCCGACAAGGTCCCGGCCGGCCGGGTCCGGGGCGCCTTCTTCCTGGACGCGCGGACTGGCTGGATGGTGGCCAGCGCCAGGCAGCGGGAGACCGGGTCGCGGATCCAGCTGGCCGTCTACCGGACCGGCGACGCCGGCGCCAGCTGGCAGTGGTCGTCCCTGGGCGAGCTCGACCTGGGCGGCGACAACGCCGCCGGCGGCTACGAGGGCGGCT
This sequence comes from Actinomycetes bacterium, assembly GCA_030146615.1. GTDB lineage: Bacteria > Actinomycetota > CALGFH01 > CALGFH01 > CALGFH01 > CALGFH01. The sequence goes on along the minus strand of JASLBL010000296.1, from coordinate 3,511 downwards.
TCGGGGTGCTGGCCCTGCCGAGCTTCGTCGACCGCCGCCACGGCTGGGTCGCGGTCCTGACCTCCTCGGACACCTACCAGGCCCACAGCTTCCTGTTCCGCACCACCGACGGCGGCGCCACCTGGGACCGGCTCCCGCCGCCGCCCGGGGCCCCGCGGCTGGCGTTCTCCGGCCGGACCACCGGCTGGTCGGTCGTCCAGGGCGCCGCCGGCGGCCTGTACCGGACCGCCGACGCCGGCCGGAGCTGGCGAGGGGTCGCGCTGGCCCCGCCGCCGCCGTTGCGCGGGACCAGCGTGCGGCTGCGCGAACCCCCGACCTTCAAGAGCCAGCGCAACGGGTTCCTGCCGGTCGAGTTCATCAGGCAGGAGGGCGGCCGGCCCCGAATCCTGGCCGCCGGCTTCTACGTCACCGCCGACGGCGGCGCGACCTGGACGCCCCGGTACGTGCCGCTGGCCGAGGAGGACGAGGAGCACGGGCTGCTCCCGCAGGCGGCGGCCGACCGGCGCACGCTGCTCGCCCTGGTCGGGAACGGGGCCGGGAAGATCCTGACCAGCCGGGACGGCGGCGGCCGGTGGTCGACGGCCGCCACCGGGCTGGAGGGCCGCTACCCGGCCGTGCGTGGCCTGGCGTTCGCCGACCCCGGCACCGGCTGGGCGGTCACCGGCCGGACCGCCGGCAGCCTCGACGACGGCTGCCATCCCCCGACGCCTCGCTGCGACGACCGCGGCGTCCTGCTGCGCACCACCGACGGCGGCACCACCTGGTCGGAGGCCACCCCGGGCCGCTGAACCCGCGGCTCGCGAACTGGACTACCATCGACCGCATGCGGGTGGTGATCGTCGGAGGAGGGCCGGGCGGCTACGAGGCCGCCCTGGTCGCGGCCGGGCTCGGGGCCGAGGTCACGATCGTCAACGACGAGGGGCTCGGCGGGGCGTGCGTGCTCTGGGACTGCGTGCCCTCCAAGACGCTGCTGACCTCGGCCCAGGCCTTCAACACGCTGGAGACGGCGCCCAGCCTCGGCGTCCACTTCGAGGGGATGACCGGGCTGGAGGTGCCCCGGTACGAGGTCGACCTGCCGACGATCATGCGGCGGGTCCGCGACCTCGCCGTGGCCCAGTCGGAGGACATCACCAAGCAGGTCCTGGCCGCCGGGGTCCGGGTGGTGCTGGGGCGGGGCCGGGTCGTGGGGCCGCACACCGTCGAGGTCCGGGGCAGCGACACCGGGCCCGACGGGAAGGTGGTGGAGCGGCTGGAGGGCGACGCCATCCTGCTCGCCACCGGGTCCGACCCCCGGCGGATGGACACCGCCCCCTGCGACGGCGAGGTCATCCTGTCCAGCCAGGACGTCTACAAGCTGCGTGAGGTGCCCGAGCACCTGGTGGTGGTCGGGGCCGGTGCGACCGGGGCCGAGTACGCGACCGCGTTCCTGCGCTTCGGCGCCCAGGTCACCTTCGTCGTCAGCCGCGACCGGATCCTCCCGACCGAGGACCGCGACGCCGCCCTGGTCATCGAGGACGTGTTCGAGCGCCGCGGCCTCCAGACGGTGAAGAACGCCAGGGCGGCCAAGGTCGAGCGGGTCGGCGACCACGGCGTCGTCCACCTGGAGGACGGGCGCACCGTCGAGGGCAGCCACGTGCTCCTCACCATCGGCCAGGTGCCCCAGACCAAGGGCCTCGGCCTCGACGAGGTCGGCGTCCAGACCAACGAGCGCGGGGCGATTGTCGTCGACGGGGTCAGCCGGACCAGCGTGCCCAGCATCTACGCCGCCGGCGACGTCACCGCCAAGCTGATGCTGGCCTCGGTCGCGGCCATGCAGGGCCGGATCGCCATGTGGCACCTGCTCGGCCAGGCCGTCTCCCCGCTGCGCTGGGACGCGGTCGCGGCCACCATCTTCACCGACCCCCAGATCGCCACCGTCGGCCTGTCCGAGCAGCGGGCGGCCGAGACCGGCATCGAGGTCGAGGTCGAGACCCTGCCGCTGGCCGGCAACTCCCGGGCCAAGATGAGCAACCGGCCCGACGGCTTCGTCAAGCTGCTGGCCCGGCCCGGGTCGGGCACGATCGCCGGCGGGGCGGTGGTGGCCAGCTACGCCTCCGACCTGATCGCCCCCGTCTCCGAGGCCTGCTTCAACCGGCTCACGGCCAGCCAGCTCTCCCAGGCGTTCCAGACCTACCCGTCCTTCGCCGGGTCGATCCAGGAGTGCGCCCGCCGTCTCACCCTGCGGGTGCAAGGGTCGTACCGTTACTAGCGCGTCAATCCGGCCCAGGAGGCCTTGTCGAGGCCACGGCGGCATCGCACAATAACGCAACTCTCAATTACTGACTGTTCAGTCAGGTGTTGTCGGGCGGTGGGATTCCCGCAAGGGGGCCGGGCGTGAGCGCAACCAGCACAGCAGGTGGGAACGGGCGGAAACGGGCCACGAACCGGTTCCGGAGGACCTCGGTGATGGTGGTGCTGGCGGCGCTGCTGGCGCTGTCGGCGGCCCCGGCGTGACCGCCCAGGAGCAGGCGCCCGGCAAGCTCACCTTCACCGTCGGCATCGTCAACGACGTCGACTCGCTCAACCCGTTCATCGGGATCCTGGCCGAGACCTACGAGGTCTGGGCGCTGATGTACGACTACCTGGTCGGCTACAGCCAGAAGGACTTCTCGCCCGTTCCCGGGCTGGCCGAGTCCTGGGAGGTCTCCGACGACGAGCTGACCTGGACCTACAGGATCCGCCAAGGGGTGAAGTGGTCCGACGGCCAGCCGGTCACGGCCAAGGACGCCGCCTACACCTTCAACCGGATCATGAAGGGCTCCTTCGAGCAGACCAACTACGGCAACTACGTGTCCAACCTCAAGACCGTCGAGGCCCCCGACGACGCGACCCTGGTGATGACCACCAAGGAGCCGAGCCCGACCATGCTCCGGCTGGCCGTGCCGATCCTGCCCGAGCACATCTGGAAGGACATCGACGAGAAGGAGGTCTCGACCTTCGACAACGAGAAGAACGCGGTCGGCTCCGGCCCGTTCGTGCTCGCCGAGCGCAGCACCGGCCAGTTCGTCCGCCTGACGGCCAACAAGAGCTACTGGGGCGGGGCGCCCAAGATCGACGAGGTCGTGTACCGGGTCTTCAACAACGCCGACGCCCAGCTCCAGGCGCTCAAGAAGGGCGAGATCGACTTCGCCGACGGGCTCGACCCGGCGCCGTTCAACTCGCTCAAGAACACCGAGGGCATCACCGCCGTGGCCGGCGACTACTCCGGCTTCGACGAGCTGGCCTTCAACACCGGGGCCGCCCTGGACAGCGGCGAGCCGATCGGCGACGGCCACCCCGCCCTCAAGGACAAGCGGGTCCGCCAGGCCATCGCCCGCGCCATCGACAAGCAGGCGCTGGTCGACCGGGTCCTGGGCGGCTACGGCACCCCGGCCACCGGGGTCATCCCCTCCCTCTACCAGAACCTGACCTTCCAGCCGGCCGACGGCGAGGCCTACAACTTCGACCTGGCCGAGGCCAACCGGCTGCTGGA
>JASLBL010000247.1 GCA_030146615.1 Actinomycetes bacterium | reverse complement strand
CGCAGGTCGGGTAGCAGTAGATGCGGGTGGTGTCGCTGCCGAAGAACCGGGTGCCGCGGCGGCCCAGGCGCTCCAGCTCGTCGGGGTCGGCGCCCTCGGCGGCGAGCAGGGTCCGCTTGTAGGGGACCCCCCAGGCGTAGCCGGTCAGGCGGCCGTCGCTGCCGACCACCCGGTGGCAGGGGATCAGCACCGGGATCGGGTTGCGGCCCAGAGCCGCCCCGACCGCCCGGACCGCCGCCGGCTGGCCGAGCTCGCCGGCCACCCAGGCATAGGGGCGGACCTGGCCGTGGGGGATCTCCTGGGCCTTGGCGAGCACGGCCCGCTCGAACTCGGTGGTGCCGCGCAGGTCGTAGCGGGGCGGGGTGCCCCGGCGGCCGGGGCCGAGCAGCCGCTCGACCTGGGCGACCAGCCTGGCCGGGGGCCGGTCGGCGGGCCGCAGAGGCCGCCGGAACCGGGCCGCGAACCGCTCGGCGAAGCCGTCGGCGTCGCCGCCGGGGGCGGTGGCCGAGATCCCCCGGCCGTTGTAGGCGACCAGCAGCGGCCCGGCCGGCCCGTCGACGGTGACGAAGGCGTCGGCCAGGCCGACCCGCTCCAGCACCGCCGGGGCCAGGGTGGGCGGCGGCTCGGCCCGCAGCCCGTGCAAGCCGTCGGCCAGGTCCCGCCAGCCGCTGCCGACGTCGTCGTGGTCGTGGATGTCGATGCCGTTCCGGTTCATCCTTGTGTCCGCTCCTCTCGAGCCTCCAGCGTCGCCCGCAGCTGCCGCACCCCGCGGTGCACGTGGGTCTTGACCGTGCCCACCGGCCGGCCCAGGACCTCGGCCACCTCGGCGTACGGCAGCCCTTCGACGTGGCGCAGCACCACCGCCTCGCGCCAGCCCCTTGGCAGGCCGGCCAGCAGCTCGACCAGCAGCTCCCGCTCCTGGCGGCGCTCGGCCAGCTGGTCGGGCTGGGCGGCGGCGGGGGCGGGCACGGCCACCAGCTGGCCGTCGCCGTCCTCCAGCGGCCGTGGCCGCGGCGGCCGCCGCCGCAGCCGGTTGCGGGCCAGGTTGAGAGCGATCCGGGCCAGCCAGGGGCGCAGCCGCATGGCCGCCACCCGCTCGGCGTCGTAGGCGGCCAGGGCGTGGTAGGCCCGCTCGAAGGTGTCCTGGGCGACCTCCTCGGCGTCGGCCCGGTCGGCCACGACCCGCAGGGCCAGGCCGTAGACGAGCCGCTGGTGGACAACCACCAGCTCCTCGAACGACCCGTCCAGGTCGCGGGCCAGGCGGGCCGCCAGCTCCGGTTGTGGTTCCATCACCGGCTGCAACACGCTCCCGCGCCGCCCGGTTTCACCCCGCGGCGCGGCGGCGGGCGATCCCCGACAGGGCCTCCAGCACCACCCGGTTGGCCAGGAACGCGGTGACCTGCCCGGGCCCGTCGTAGGCGGGGGAGAGCTCGACCACGTCCATGCCGACCACCGGCAGCTCGACCGCGCAGCGGCGGACGGCGTCCAGCAGCTCCCGGGCCGTGAACCCGCCCGGCTCCGGGGTGCCGGTCCCGGGGGCCATGCCCGGGTCGACCACGTCGACGTCGACCGACAGGAACACCCCGTCGCAGTCGTCGGTGGCGATCGCGAACGCCTCCGACAGGCAGGCGTCCAGACCGCGGCGGACGATCTCGGCCATCTCGAAGCTGCGCATGCCCTGGTCGGCCATCCAGGCCAGCACCTCGGGGGGCGGCCAGTAGCCGCGCAGCCCCAGCTGGAGGAACCGGTCGCCGCGGGCCGCGCCCGACTCGATCAGGCGCCGCATCGGGGTGCCGTGGCCGAGCAGGGAGCCGAAGTGGGTGTCGGCGGTGTCGGCGTGGGCGTCGAAGTGGACCACCGACACCCGCCCCATGCCGTGGTGGCGGGCCACCCCGGTGACGTCGGGCAGGGCGATGGTGTGGTCGCCGCCCAGCACCACCGGGACCGCCCCGGCCGCGGCCACGGTGTGCACGGCCCGCTCCAGCCGCTCCAGGGCCGGCTCGATCTCGCCGGCCAGCATCAGCACGTCGCCGGCGTCGACCACCCGGAGGTCGCGGAGGGCGTCCACGCCGAGGGCCAGCGAGGGCCGGGAGCCGTCGTGGGCCAGGTAGTCGGTGCCGCGGATGGCCGAGGGGCCGAACCGGGTCCCGGGCCGGTGGCTGGTGCCGCCGTCGAAGGGGGCGCCGAGGACGACCACGTCGGCCCCGGCCAGCGTCGCCGGGTCCTCCAGGTCGGCCCGCGGCACCCCCAGGAAGGTGTACTCGGGCCCGTACATGGTGAAGCCGGCCGTCTCCGGGTCAGGCGCGGACATGCAGGGCCTCCAGGCCACGGAGGACGTAGGTCGGCTTCCAGGCGGGCTCGGCGGCCGGGGCCATGGTGGGCAGGCGGGCCAGCAGGGTCCCGAACGACAGCTCCAGCTCGAGGCGCCCGAGGGGTGCCCCCAGGCAGTAGTGGACACCGGCCCCGAAGCTGAGGTGCTGGGCGGCGCCCGGGCGGGCCAGGTCGAGGCGGTCGGGGTCCTCGAACACCGCCGGGTCGCGGTTGGCCGAGCCGAACAGCAGCCCCAGCTCGGCTCCCTTGGGCACGGCGACCCCGGCGATCTCGACGTCCTCCAGGACCCAGCGTTCGAACATCTGCAGGGGGGTGTCGTAGCGCAGCAGCTCGTCGACGGCCCGGGGGAGCAGGCCGGGGTCCTGGCGGAGCCGCTCCAGCTGGCCGGGGTGGCGGAACAGCTGCCACCAGCCGATGCCGGTGAAGTTGACGGTGGCCTCGTGCCCGGCGTTCAGCAGCAGCACCACCGTGCCGATGAGCTCGTCCTCGGTGAGCTGGTCGCCGCCGTCGACGACCTGGGTGAGGGCGGTGATCAGGTCGTCGGCCGGGCGGTCGCGGCGGGCTCGGGACAGCTCGCGCAGGTAGGCGGAGAACTCGGTGGCCGCCCGGGAGGCGACCCGGCCGGCGTCGGGGGCCGGGTCGACCTCGTACATGCCGCAGATCTGGGCCGACCAGGGCCGCAGCAGCGGCCGGTCGGCCTCGGGCACGCCGAGCAGGTCGCTGATCACCGCCACCGACAGCGGCTCGGCCACCTCCGCGACCAGGTCGCCGCCGCCGGCGTCGGCGAGGGCGTCGACCAGCCGGTCGACCCGGCCCTGGACCCGGTCCCGGAGCCGCTCGACCATCCGGGGGGTGAACGCCTTGGCGACCAGCCGGCGCAGCCGGGTGTGGTCGGGTGGTTCGCGGTCGAGCATGCCGTTGCGGATCAGGTACCAGAACGGGCCCAGCTCCTCGGGCTCCTCGGGCCGGCCCATCTCGGCGTGGCTGGCCACGTGCAAGTAGGTGCGGCCGAAGCGGCGGTCCCGGAGCAGCGCGTTGACGTCCGCGTGGTGGGGGACCAGCCAGTGGTCGCTGTCGGGGTCGTACAGGACCCGGCCGGCCGCCCGCAGCCGTTCGTAGGCCGGGTAGGGGTCGGCCACGAAGGCCGGGTCGGACGGCGCGAACACGGCCGTGGCGGTCATGGGGTCGGTCCCGGGTGGGTTCGGGGGGGCGGCGCCTGCCCCCCCGATGGATCATCAAGCTGGTCGACGGCCCGGTCGAGGGCGGCCGAGGCCCGGCCGGGGTGGAAGGCGCCCGCGAACCCGTTGGCGGTCAGGGCGGCCACCTGCCGGTCGTCCAGCCCCTGGGCCTCGGCCACCACCCGGTACTCCGAGGACAGGTCGTTGCCGAACAGGCTGCGGTCGTCGGTGTTGAGGCACACCCGGGCCCCGGCGGCGAGCAGCCGCCCGACCGGGTGGTCGGACAGCTCGGGCAGCTCCTCGGCGGTCCGGGTCCAGTAGTTGGACCGCGGGCAGCACTCCAGCACCACCCGCCGCTCGACCACCTCGGCCAGCAGGTCGGGGTCCTCGGCCAGGCTGGTCGCGTGCCCGATCCGGTCGGCCAGGTAGCGGTCAAGGGCGGTCCGGATCGCCGACGGCGGCTCGGCCTCGCCGGCGTGGATGGTGACGCACAGCCCTGAGGACCGGGCGTGCTCGAACATGGCCGCGTGGGCGTCGATCCACTCCGGGGTCCGCCCCTCGACCGGCCCGGCCAGGTCGACCCCGACCACGCCGGCGTCCATCCGCCGGATGGCCGCGTCCAGCACCGGCCGGTTCCAGGCCGGGTCGACCCCGCCCATCAGGCAGGCCAGCAGCATCACCCGGGTCCCGGTGGCCGCCTCGGCCTGGGCGGCCGCCTCCCCGACGGTGGCCAGGACCTCGTCGATGGTCAGCCCCTGGTCGGTGTTGAGCCGGGGGCAGAACCGCAGCTCCGAGTAGACGACCCCGTCGGCGGCCAGGTCCTCGACCAGCTCTCTGGTCACCCTGGCCAGGTGCTCCTTGGTCTGGAGCAGCGGCAGCAGCACCTCGAACCCGGCCAGGGCCTCGGCCAGCCCGGCCCGCCGGGTCACCCGCACCCTGGCCATGGCCGCCCCTGGAGGGGCGTCGGCGGCCACCACCCCGACCTCCCGGGCCAGCTCCTCGACCGTCTGCGGCCGCAGCGACCCGTCGAGGTGCAGGTGCAGCTCGGCCTTCGGCAGTCGGCGGAGCGCGTCGTCAGTGACGGCGACCAAACAAGTCCCTCCTGAGCGTGGTTCGCGGCAGCGGTAGCCTACCGCCCACCCACCTCCGAGGAGACGACGCTCATGCCCGGCCCCGACGGTGACCCCCCGGCGACCCGCGACGACGTGCTCCCGGCCGGGGCGCGTCACTGCTTCGCCTGCGGCGACGCCAACCCCATCGGCATGCACCTCAACGACATCCGCCGCGAGGGCGCCCAGGTCCTGGCCACCCTCCACCCCCGCCCCGAGTTCCAGAGCTACCCCGGGGTCCTCCACGGCGGCCTCTCGGCCACCGCCCTGGACGAGGTCATGGGGTATGCCTCCATCCTGCTGGCCGGCATCTGGGCCGCCACCGCCACCATGGACCTCCGCTACCGCGCCCAGGTCCCCTACGACGCCCCCCTCCCCCTGGTCGCCGGCCTCACCGACACCCGGGGCCGTCGCGTCCGCACCTGGTCGCGCCTGCACCTCCCCTCGGGCGAGGTCGGTGCCGAGGCGACCGCCCTGCTGGTCGCCCTCCCCGAGGAGCTGGCCTCCCGGGCCCGCGAGCTGTACGGACCGATGGCCTGAGGCCCTCGCCGACTCAGCGCAGGAAGAACTCGGTCAGGGCCGGGGCCAGGACCTCGCCGGGGACGCCGTGCCAGTCGCCGGGCAGGTGGCGGTGGGTGCCGTTGGGCAGCGCGGCCGCGACCGTGGCCGCCGACTCGGTGATGGAGGGGGAGCTGCCCTGGCTGTCGAGGACAAGGGTCGGGACCGTCACCGACCTGAGGACCTGGAGCGACATGGCGTCCGAGAGCCGGCAGTCGTAGACCAGGGTGGGGGCGACCGCCTCCAGGGCCGCCCAGACCGGCGGGGTCATCTGGTCGATGATCTCGTCGGGCACACCGATCCCGCGGTGGAAGAACTCCACCGCCTCCCGCCGCCGGCCCCCCGCCACCAGCTCGGCCAGCTCGGCGGTGAAGTCGCTCTCGCCCACGGGGGCATCGGTCGGCTCGATCGGCGGCTCGAACAGCGCCAGCTTGGGGACTGCCAGGCCGCGGGCGGCGGCGTGGAGGGCCAGCAGCCCACCGGAGGAGAAGGCGTACACGAACGCCGACCCGCCGGCCTCGGCGATGAGCGCGGCCAGGTCGTCGACCTCGCGCTCGACGGCGTAGGGCAGGGTGTCGGTGCTGGCGCCACGGCCCCGGCGGTCGTAGACGTGGACGGTGAAGTGCTCGGCCAGCAGCTCCACCGGCGGGGGGAACGGCCGGAAGTCCCGGTAGCTCCCGGCGGCGTCCACCGCGATCAGGGCCGGGCCGGCGCCGAAGCGCTCGAACGCGATCGAGGTCCCGTCGGCGGAGGTGACACGGTCGGCATCGGTCATGGCTGTGCTCCTTGTGGTGTGGTCGGCTCGGAAGGTTGTCGAATGGACCACCCCGGAATCGACACCCCGCGGACCGAAGGAGCCGAACGATGCGCTATCTGTGCCTGGTCTACGCGGACGAGGCGGCCGTGAACGCCCTGCCCCAGCCGGAGGTCGACGCCCTCATCGACGAGACGCTGGCCACCAACGAGGCGCTGGCCGCCAGCGGCCACCTCGTCCTGGCCGAGGCGCTGGAGCAGGTCGCGGCGGCCACGACCGTGCGGGTCCGCAACCGCCGGCTGTCGGCCACCGACGGGCCGTTCGCCGAGACCCGCGAGCAGCTCGGCGGGTTCGTGCTCATCGAGGCCAGGGACCTCAACGAGGCGATCCAGATCGCCGGGCGGCTCCCGAGCGCCCGCCTCGGGAGCGTCGAGGTGCGCCCGGTCATCGACCTGCTGCGGGAACGCTCGGGCCCGTGAGCGAGGGCGCGGCGGCCGAGCCGCGAGCCGAGATCGAGGCCCTCTACCGGTCCGAGTCGCGGCGGGTCCTGGCCACCCTGGTCCGGGTGCTGGGCGACTTCGACCTGGCCGAGGAGGCGCTCCAGGACGCGTTCACGGCGGCGGTGGCCCAGTGGCCGCGGGAGGGCATGCCGGCCAACCCTCGGGCCTGGCTGGTCTCGACCGGCCGCTTCAAGGCCATCGACCGGCTGCGGCGGCGGGCCCGGTTCGACGCCGCCCTTGGTGAGCTGGCGGCGCGGCTGGACGAGCAGGCCCCCGACCCCGCCGGCCAGGATGACCAGCTGCTGGAGGACAACCGGCTGCGGCTGATCTTCACCTGCTGCCACCCCGCCCTGTCGCCCGACGCCCAGGTGGCGATGACCCTGCGCGAGGTCTGCGGTCTCACCACCGAGGAGGTCGCCCAGGGCTTCCTCACCGCTCCACCGACCGTGGCCCAGCGGATCGTCCGGGCCAAGGCCAAGATCCGGGCCGCCCGCATCCCCTACGCGGTGCCGCCACCGGCCGAGCTGCCCGACCGGCTCGAGATCGTGCTCCAGGTGATCTACCTGGTCTTCACCCAGGGGTACGCGCCCGCGTCGGGGGACGCGGTGGTCCGCCCCGACCTGGCCGACGAGGCCATCCGCCTCGCCCGACTGCTGGTCGAGCTCCTCCCGGAACCGGAGGCGCTCGGCCTGCTGGCCCTGCTGCTGCTCCAGGACTCCCGCCGGGCCGCCCGGGCCACCGCCGACGGCGAGCTGATCCTGCTGGCCGACCAGGACCGCTCGCGCTGGGACCGGGCCCGCATCGCCGAGGGGGCCGCCCTGCTCCGGCGGGCGAGCTCGGCCGGTCCGGTCGGGCCCTACACCCTCCAGGCGGCGATCGCCGCCGCCCACGCCGAGGCCCCCACCGCCGGGGCCACCGACTGGCGGCGGATCGTCGGCCTCTACGACCTCCTGGCCCGCGCCGACCCGTCGCCGGTGGTCGAGCTGAACCGGGCCGTCGCCGTGGCCATGCGCGACGGCCCGGCGGCGGGCCTGGCCCTGGTCGACGCTCTCCTGGCCGCCGGCCACCTCGGCGCCTACCACCTGGCCCACGCCGCCCGGGCGGACCTGCTCCGCCGGCTCGGCCGGACCGACGACGCCCGCGCCGCCTACCGGCGCGCCCTCGACCTGGCCCGCCAGGGACCCGAGCGGCGCTTCCTGGAGCGCCGGCTGCGGGAGCTTGGAGGAGGCTAGAGGGCCGCCGGCCGGCGTCGGCGGCGGGCTCGGCGGTACATGGCCCAGGCCGCCCAGCCGAGCAGGATCAGCACGACCACCACCAGGACCGGCAGGAACACCGCGACCAGGCTCATGCCCAGGGAGGCGGCGTCCTCGGCGGCGCTGACCACCGGGGTGCCGGCGCCGACGGTGGTGGCGTTGACCAGGGGGCGGGCGGTGGCCTTGGTGGCATGCACGATGCCGGCCACGACCACCCCGAGGAGGACCCCGACCCAGGGGTGCTCCTGCATCCAGGTGGAGCTGTCGGCCTGCTCGGCGGCGGTGGTGGCGGCGAAGATGACCCCGCCGACGGTGGGGCGGACCAGGGTCTGGATGACGTCGTTGACGTGGTCGACGACGGCCACCTTGTCGAGGACGAGCTCGGCGACGAGCAGGACCGAGACGACGGCGATGGCCCAGCCGGACTGGATCCAGCGGTAGGGCTCGGGGAGGGTGAGAACGTCGGTGAAGCGGGCCAGGACGCCGACCAGCAGCAGCGGGATGTAGGCGTTGAGCCCCGCAGCCGCCGACAGGCCGAGGCCGGTGAGCGATGCCAGCATGCCACCAGCTTCCCCCTGGAGGGGGCGGTCACACAATCAGGCGGTGGTCGACCTGGGCCTTGTGGCGGCCCAGCTCGGCCACCAGCAGGGCCTCGACGGCGAACTGGTCGAGGGGGCGGGCGAAGTGGAAGCCCTGGCCGTAGGGGCAGCCGAGGCGGGCCAGCTCCAGGGCCTGGGCCTCCTGCTCGATGCCCTCGGCGATCACCCGGAGGCCGAGGAGGTCGGCGATGCGCAGGATGGCGTTGGTCAGGGCCTGCTCCTCGGCCGCCCGGAGCAGGCCGTCCACGAACGGCTTGGCCAGCTTGAGGACGTCGACGGGCAGGTGGCGGAGGTAGGCCAGGGACGAGTAGCCGGTGCCGAAGTCGTCGATGGCCAGGTGGACGCCGAGGGCCCGCAGGCCGCTGAGGCGCTCCAGCTTGGCCTGCTGGTCGGTGGCGAGCACGCTCTCGGTGATCTCCAGCATCAGCTGGCCTGGGTCGAGGCCGGAGGCGTCCAGGGCCCCGGCCACGTCCTCGAGCAGGTCGGGCTGCTGGAGCTGGCGCACCGACAGGTTGACGCTGAGGAACGGCTGCGGCTGGAGGGGGAAGCGACGCTGCCAGTCCCGGGCGGCCTGGCAGGCGGCATGCAGGACCCAGCGGCCGATGGGCACGATCAGCCCGGTGTCCTCGGCCAGGGAGACGAACTCGCCCGGCATGACCAGGCCCCGCTCGGGGTGGTCCCAGCGGACCAGCGCCTCCAGCCCGGCCAGCCGGCCGCCCGGCAGCTCGACCACCGGCTGGTAGCGGACGGTGAACTGCTGGCGGATGACGGCTCGGCGCAGCGCCGCCTCGAAGTCGAGGCGCTGCACGGCCCGGGTGTGCATGGCCGTGTCGAACACCCGGACCCCGGCCCGGCCGGCCCGCTTGGCCGCGTACATGGCCATGTCGGCGTCGCGCAGCAGCCGCTCGGGGTCCTCGTCGCCGCCGCGGGCCACGCGGACCCCGACGCTGGCCCGGGCCAGCACCTCCCGCCCGGCCACGGTCACCGGGGTGCGCAGGATGGCCGCCAGCCGCTCGCCCAGAGCGACCGCCTCGTCCTCGTCGGCGACCTCGGGGACGAGCACGGCGAACTCGTCCCCGCCCAGGCGGGCGACCAGGTCGCCCGGGCCCAGGCAGCCCCGGAGCCGCTCGGCCACCACCCGCAGGACCTCGTCCCCGGAGGAGTGGCCGAGGCTGTCGTTGATCGTCTTGAAGTCGTCCAGGTCCAGCAGCAGCAGCGCCGGCGCCGGGTCGTCGCCCGGCGGGTCGCGCTCCTGGAAGCCGCCGAGGACCTCCCGCAGCCGCGTGGAGAACGCCGACCGGTTGGCCAGCCCGGTGAGCGGGTCGACGCTGGCCCGCCTGGCCACCTCGGCGGCCAGGTCGGCCCGCTCCAGGGCCAGGGCGACCTGGGCGCGGAGGCTCTCCAGGGCGGGGCGGGCCTCGTCGGGGACCAGCTCGGGGTCGCCGGTCAGCTCGCCGGCTGGGGGCTCGGCCCCCGCGGCCGGGGCGTCCAGGCCAAGCAGCCCGGCGGCGGCCTCGGCCGCGACCCGGCGGACGGCGGCGGCGTCGGGCGCGG
>JASLBL010000187.1 GCA_030146615.1 Actinomycetes bacterium | reverse complement strand
TCGCGCCAGCGGTCCAGCTCCTCGTCCCGGATGGCCAGCTCGGCGGCCAGCTCCTGTCGGTAGTGGGGTGGCAGGACCTCCAGGGCCTCCAGGGCCCGCTGCAGCAGCCAGACCACCATGACGTTGGTGTAGGTGTTGTTGCGTAGGCCTGGCTCGTCGGCGTCCGGGTAGCCCTCGTGGTACTCGTCCGGGCCCATCACTCCCAGGATCTCGTAGCGGTCCTGCTCGGCGTTGTAGGTGGTGATACTGGACCAGAACCGGGCGATCTCGATCAGCAGCTCGGCGCCGGTAAAGCGCAGGAACGCGGTGCTCCCGGTGACCAGGTAGTGCTGCCAGACGTTGTAGGCGATGGCGATGTTGACGTGCCGCTGGTTGCGGGAGTGGTCCGGTAGCCAGCGACCCGACTTGGGATTGAGATGGAGCGCCTGGGTCTCCTCCTGGCCGTTGGAGCCGCTCTGCCAGGGGAACATGGCCCCCTGGTAGCCGGCCTCCCGGGCCGCCGCCCTGGCCGCGCCGAGGCGGGCGTGGCGGTAGTCGAGCAGCGCGGCGGCCAGGATCGGTCGCTGGAGGTTGAAGAACGGGAAGATGAACAGCTCGTCCCAGAAGATGTGGCCCCGGTAGGCCTCCCCGTGCCAGCCCCGGGCCGGGACGCCGACGTCCAGGTGGACGGTGTGGGGCGAGACCGTCTGGAGCAGGTGGAGGATGTGCAGGTGCAGGACCGTCTCGGTCCACTGGTTGGCGCTGTCGAGCTGGACGTCGAAGCGGTTCCAGAGGCTGTCCCAGGCGCGCTGGTGCCGGTCCAGCAGCGGCTGGAAGTCCTCGGCGCCGGCCAGCACCAGCCGCGCGTCGGCGCGGCTCTCGGACACCGCCCGGTCCCGTGAGGTGAACAGGGTGACGACCTTCTCCACCGTGGCCGGACGCCCCTGCTCCAGCTCGAAGGCCAGCTCGTGGGCGACGAACCCGGGCTCGCTGACCAGGCGCCGGACGGCCTCGGCGGTCGCGCCGTCGCGGCGCAGCCGGGTGCGGGCGGCCAGGGCGACCCGGACGCGCGACTGGGTCGTCTCGACCTGGAGGTCGACCGTCTCGGGGTTGACCTCGGCCTGGTCGAGCACGGTCAGGTGGCGGCCGGTCAGGTCGCGGTAGCGCTTGACCCCGGCGTTGACCACCCGGCCGTCCAGGCCGGAGCGGACCTCCAGGGTCCCCGACCAGTTCTCGGCCTCGAAGGTGGTCTCCAGGCCGGCGAGGTGCTCGTCCTTCATGCTCACCAGCCGGCGCTGGACGACGCTGGTCCGCCGGCCCTCGGCGTCCTGCCAGCGCAGGCGCCGGACCAGCGTCCCGTGGCGCATGTCGAGCTCGTACCGGTGCTGGAGGACGTCGTCCCGCTGGACGTCGAACCAGTCGCCGCCGGCGATCCGGAACCGCAGCGGCAGCCAGTTGGGGACGTTGACCAGGTCCTCGTTCACGACCGTGCGGCCGGCGATCTCGGTCCGGGCCCGGTTGTAGAGGCCGGCCACATACGTGCCCGGGTAGTTGACGTCGTCGGCCTCGGCCTCGGGCAGGGCGGCGCGGGTGACGAAGTAGCCGTTGCCGAGCGCGCACAGGGCCTCCCGGAGCCCCTGGCGGGCGGGGTCGAAGCCGTCGTAGACCAGGCTCCAGACACTCGGGGGCCGCTCGGTGTGCCGCCGTCGCAGCTCCGCGACCGCCTGCCGCTCCTCCAGCCGACCCTCGGCCAGGGCGGGCCGGCAGACGTCGTCCAGGGTCGGCACGACCAGGTCGGCGCCCGCCTCCACCAGCAGGTCCCGGTCGCCCAGGCGAGCCACCCCGATCGCCGCCATCCTCGCGGCCTTGGCGGCCAGGACCCCGCTGGAGGCGTCCTCGACCACAAAGCAGTCGCCCGGGCCGATCCCCAGCTCCCCAGCGGCGGTCAGGAAGATCGCCGGGTCGGGCTTGCCTTTTGGGAAGTCGCGGCCCGAGATGTCGGCGTCGAACAGCTCCTCCAGGGTCATCCCGGGATGGACCAAGTGGTCGTCCAGCCGCTGCTCGGCGGCGAAGGTGTCCACCCGGATCCGGGCCAGGAACAGCCGGGCGTTCTTGGACGAGGACGCCGCCGCCACCCGCATCCCGGCCGCCTTGACGGCCAGGAGGAACCGCAGGGCGTCCGGGAAGGCCATGAACCGGCCCTCCTGGATCAGCTCGACCACCTGGGCCTGCTTGGCCGCGGCGTAGCGCTCGGCCCGGATGCCGACCTCGGGCACCCCAAAGTGCTCCAGCGCCGCCCGGGCCCCGGCCATCCGGGGCTTGCCCGCCATCACCTGCTGGTACACCGCCGAGGTGAAGCGCTCGGGCGTCCAGCTGGTCTGGTCACGGACCTCGCGCCACTCCCCCTCCAGCAGCACCCGCAGGGCCTCACGCCAGGCCAGCTCATGCGGCGAGTCGACCAGGACACCGTCCACGTCAAAGATCGCACCCCGGAACCCCATGATGGCCTCCAGCCTAGCCTTCCCGAACTCGGCGATGTGTCCTCGGGGAGACGGCTTCCCCCGGCGACGCGAGGTACTCGCCGGCATGGTCGACGACGGCTAGTAGTGGCCGCCCCTCAGGGCTTGAGGACGATCTTGGTGCAGTTGTCCTCCTTGTTCTTGAAGATCTCGAAGCCCTGGGGTGCCTGGTCGAGCGGCAGCTGGTGGCTGATGACGAAGCTGGGGTCGATCTCACCGTTGCGGATCCGGTCCAGCAGCGGCCGCATGTAGTGCTGCACGTGGCACTGGCCGGCCCGGATGGTCAGGGACCGGTTCATGACCGAGCCCATCGGGAACTTGTCCACGAAGCCGCCGTAGACGCCGATCACCGAGACGGTGCCGCCGTTGCGGCAGCTCAGGATGGCCTCGCGCAGGGCATGGGGCCGGTCGGTCTCCAGGCGGGCCGCCTGCTTGGTCCGGTCGTAGGCGCGCAGGGCCCGGTTGGACTGGTGGGCCTCCAGGCCGACGGCATCGATGCAGGCGTCGGGGCCGCGGCCGGCGGTGAGCCACTGGAGGGCCTCGGCGACGTCGGTCTCCTCGTAGTTGATGGTCTCGGCGCCGGTGTGCTCGGCGGCCCGCTCCAGCCGGTAGGGGAACCGGTCGATCGCGATCACCCGGCCGGCCCCGAGGAGCCGGGCGCTGGCCATGGCGAACAGGCCGACCGGGCCGGCGCCCCACACCGCGACCACGTCGCCGGGCGTGATGTCGGCCAGCTCGGCCCCCATGTAGCCGGTGGGCAGGATGTCGGACAGGAACAGCACCTGCTCGTCGGGGAGGTCGTCCTCGATCACGATCGGGCCGACGTCGGCGAACGGGACCCGGGCGTACTCGGCCTGGCCGCCGGGGTAGCCGCCCAGCATGTGGGAGTAGCCGAAGACCCCGGCCGGGGCGTGGCCCATGAGCTTCTCGGCGATGCCGGCGTTGGGGTTGGTGTTCTCGCACACCGAGTACCGCTCGCGCTCGCAGGCGTAGCAGCTGCCGCAGGCGATCGGGAACGGGACCACCACCCGGTCGCCGACCTTGACCTTGGACACGGCCGGCCCGACCTCGACCACCTCGCCCATGAACTCGTGGCCGACGATGTCGCCCTTCTTCATGGTCGGGATGTAGCCGTTGTACAGGTGCAGGTCCGACCCGCAGATAGCGGTCGAGGAGATGCGGACGATGGCGTCGCGGGCGTTCAGGATCTTGGGGTCGGGGACCTCACGGACCTCGACCTTGGTCCTGCCCATCCAGCAGTTGGCACGCATGGAAGCTCCGTTTCTGGTCGTCTGACGGTTCGGGGGTGGCTCAGCCGACCGGCTGGGCGGGGCGCTGGGCGACCAGGCGCAGGCTCCGGGTGCCTTCCGGGCTGCCCTCGGACCGGACGACCTCGCCCGTCTCCAGCACCTGCTTGAGGCGGCGCAGGTCGTCGGTGATCTGCTGCTGGGGCTCCTCCCCGAACAGCTTGGCGACGAGCTTGCCGAGGGCGCCGCCCGGCGGGTCGTAGCTGAGTTCGACCCGGACCTCGGTGCCGTCGTTGCGCAGCGTCGGCGTGAACCAGACCGACCCCGTGGTGGCGACCTGCGAGCCCTCCAGCGAGCGCCAGCTGATGCGCTCGTTGGGCTTGTCCTCGACAATCTCGGCGTCCCACTCCACGGTCCTGCCGGCCGGGGCGTTGGCCGTCCAGTGGGAGCGGCCGTTGCCGGACGGCTCCACCGAGGCCAGGTGGATCATGAAGCCGGGCAGGTTGGTGAAGTCGCGCCAGAACCGGTAGACGTCCTCGACCGGCCGCTTGATGGTGATCGCGGTCTTGGCCTGCATGGCTTCCTCCCGTGTGCCGGCGGCCTCGGCGCGGCGCAGCCGCATGCCGGTGTACAGGTCGAGGGCGGCGACCCCGGCGACGGCGGCGGTCGCGGCCACGACCCGGCGCCGGGCGTTGCGGCGGGAGCCGGCGGCGGCGCCCAGCAGCGCCAGGTCCATGGCGTCGCCGGCCACCCGGGCCCACAGCCAGCCCACCGGCCGGGGACGGCTGAAGATCCCCGTTCCCGCGGTCAGCTCGCGAACGCCCACGGCGCGCATGAGCGCCCGGTTGCGGGCGTTGTCGTCCACGCCGACCAGCCGGTTCACCAAGCCCGGAGCGGCCGTCTGGGCGGCCCCAAGGCCGAGGCTGAACCAGCCGAGCCCCTGGCTGAGGACGCCGGCGTCGGCGGCCACGCCCTTCCTCCTGTCCTGCAATGCGCACCTCCACATCGGGAACGTCGTCGGGTCGGCTACCACGGCACCTCGCCGACAAGCACGGTCGTGGGATCATCGCGGCCGTGGGCGAGGGGTCGCGGGTCCGGCTGGTCGTGCTCGACGTGGACGGCACGCTGCTGACCAGCGACGCCCGGCTGACCGAGCCGACCGTGGCGGCGGTCGGGCGGGCCAGAGAACGGGGGCTGGAGGTGTGCCTGGCCACCTCCCGGGGGCCGGGCGGGCTGCGCTGGCTGGTCGGCCGGCTCGGCCTGGACGCCTGGGCGGTCGTCTTCCAGGGGGCGCTGGTCGGCCGGCTCGACCGGACGGGCGCGCTGGCCGGCGCGCCGCTGGTGGACGAGCCGATGCCGCCCGAGGCGGCCAGGGCGGTGCTGGCCGAGGCGGCCGCCGCCGGGCTCAGTGCCAGCTGGTTCGCCGGGCCGGCCTGGTTCGCGCTGGCCGACGACGCGGCCATGCGCCGGGAGGCCGGGATCGTGCGCGACAGGTTCGTGGTCGCCGAGCCGCTGGCCGGCGGCCACGCCCCGCACAAGCTGATGCTGATCGCCGGGCGCCCCGACCTGGTGCCGGCCCTGGGTGTGCTGGCCGGGCGGCTGCCGGCCGCCTGCGCCGGGCACTTCTCGCACGACAACTACCTGGAGGTCACCCGGGCCGGGGTCGACAAGGCCAGGGCCATGACCGTCCTGGCCGCCCGGCTCGGCATCCCGCTGGCCGAGACCGCCGCCGTCGGGGACGGGCAGAACGACCTTGGCCTGCTGGGCGCGGTTGGCCTGCCGATCGCCATGGGCAACGCCAAGCCGGCCCTCAAGCAGGTGGCGGCCTTCGTCACCGGCTCCAACGACGACGACGGTGCCGCCGCCGCCCTCGACCGCCTGGTCGGCCCCGGCGCCTAGGCGGAGCCGCCGGCCGGCGGCGGGGCGGTGGAGCGGCGACGACCAGGGCCGGGGGCCAGGACGACGTCGCTGACCTGCTCCCGGTGCAGGTCCGGGCCGATCGGGGGCCGCGCTTGCCGTGACAGACGGTTGCAAACTATACTACGCAGCTTGGACTTCGACAGGAACCTAGGAATGAGGCGTCTCCTGCCGGCCGGCGCCCTGCGGTCGGCGCTTCGGCAGCTCGGCCGCACGATCCGGCGTGCCGGCAGCGCCGTCCCCATGCGCTGGGTCAAGCCGACGGCGTCCCGGCGGTCGCCGACCCGCTTCGCCCGCAACGGCCCGGTGGCCATCGCCTACGACGTCCGCGGCCGGGGTGCGCCGCTGGTGCTGATCCAGGGTGTCGGGATCGGTCGCTGGGGCTGGGAGCCGGTGGCTGACCGGCTGGCCCGCCGCTTCCAGGTCATCACCATCGACAACCGCGGCATCGGCGCCTCCGACGCGCCGCGTGGGCAGGCCTCGACCCCCACCCTGGCCGAGGACGTGGTCGCGGTCCTGGACCACGCCGGGATCCGGAAGGCCAGCATCCTCGGCACCAGCCTCGGCGGCATGATCGCCCAGGAGCTGGCCCTCGCCCACCCGGAGCGGGTCGACAAGCTGGTGCTGGTGGCCACCCTCCCAGGCGGGCACCGCAGCCGGCCGATGCCGTTCGGGACCGGCTACCTGCTCGCGACGGCGCCGTTCCTGACCGACAAGGCCAGGCTGGAGCAGTTCGTCGGCCGGACCCTCGGGCCCACGACCCTGCGCCGGCGGCCCGAGGTGGCCGAGCGCCTGGCGGCCGCCAAGCGTGCCCATCCCCAGTCCGAGCAGGCCTGGCGAGCCCAGAACGCCGCCGGGATGCTGTTCAACCCGCTCGGCCGGCAACGCCGGATCACCCAGCCCACCCTGGTCGTGCAGGGCACCGCCGACCAGGTGGTCGAGCCGGGCAACGCCAGGGTGCTGGCCGGCCTGCTCCCGAACGCCCGGGTGGAGCTCTTCGACGGGGCTGGCCACCTGCTCTACTGGGAGCACCCCGAGCGGTTCGGGCAGGTGGTCACCGACTTTCTCACCGAGCCCGCCACCCCTGCTCGGCCCACCCTCGCGGGCAGGGTTTGAGCGACCGGGAGGTCGGGGTACCCACCTTCCGCTGACCAGGGACAGCCCGTCTACAAAGGGGGATGTCCCTGGCCCAGACCCCCGCCAGGGGCTCCCCCTAACAAGACGGTTCCCGGCGGGGCTCGCTTGTCGGGGGCAGTCGGCGGGGGTCTGCCTTGCCAGGCAAGGTCCGCGTCGCGGAGCGCCGCTGCCCCCGCGGGCATGCCTGGCTCAGCCGGCGGTCAGGGTGGCCCGCAGCTCGCCCAGGAAGTAGGCCCAGCCGTGCTCGTGGTCGGGCACGACCTCGGGGGGCAGGCCGTGGTGGACCAGCCGGAGGGTGGTCGCGCCGTCTCGCTCGACGAGGTCGATCTCGACGGTCGTGCTCCCGGGCGGCACGCCCATCCGGCCGTCCTCCCAGCCGTAGGTGAAGACGACCCGCCGGTGGGGGACGAGCTCCACGAACCGGCCGACGACGGTGGCCCCGTTCGGGTGCGACCAGCGCAGGACTCCGCCGGGCGCGGGGTCGGCGGTGGCGGCCGGGCCGACCCAGCGCATGAGCCCCTCGGCCGTGGTGAGGTGCGCCCAGACCACCTCGGCCGGGGCCGCGATCGTGACCTCGTAGGACGCGAGCCTCATGGCCGGCCGCCTGGCCGGTCGCCGGTCTCGGCGGCGTCCTTGAGCGTGAGCAACGCCGGCTCCCAGTAGGCGTCCAGCTCCCGGCGCAGCCGCTCGAGCCCCTCGACGTCCACCCGGTAGAGGCGCCGCCGCCCGTCCACCCGACCCCGGACCAGGCCCGCGTCCCGCAGGACCTTGAGGTGCTGGCTGGCCGCCGGCTGGGTCAGCCCGGTTCGGGCGGCGAGCTCGCCGACGGGCAGCTCCCGGTCCAGCACCAGCCGGAGCAGCGCCCGGCGTCCGGGGTGGGCGATGGCGTCGATTGCCTCCTGCATCGTGACACCTTAGAGTAATCGCATATAAGATTCTTCGCATGCAACGGCCCGGCAGCCGAAGGTCCGATCCAGGGAGGCCCCGTGAGCTCGACCCAGCTTCGCCGCCTTCGCCTGGCCCTGAGGCCGGCATGAACCGGAACCCCGAGGTCGACCGCTGGTTCGACCAGGCCGACCACCCCCTGGACACGGCGATGCGGCGGGCCCGGGACATCATCCTCGGGGCCGACGGCCGGGTCACCGAGTCGATCAAGTGGAAGACGCCCACCTTCGCCTACCAGGGCAACATCGTCAGCTTCAACCCGTCCAAGCACGTCGTCAGCCTCATGTTCCACCGGGGCGCCGAGATCCCTGGCACGCATCCCCGCCTGGAGGGCGACGGCCGGCTGGCCCGGACCATGCGCTTCAGCGACCTGGACCAGCTCGAGGCGGGCCGGGCCGACCTGGAGGCGGTCATCCGCGCCTGGTGCGACTGGAAGGCGGGCTCGCCGGCGGCGGGCTGAGCCTCGAGTCGCGTCACTTGGGTGGCAGCGAGGTGGCGTAGGCGACGCCCCGGCCGACCCAGCGGCGCAGGTCGTCGTCCTCGGCGTGGCCGTCGGGCCCGACCAGCAGCCAGCCCTTCATCGGCCGGCCGGCCATGTCGGCCGGCCGGGCGCCGGGCTCGGCCAGCACCGCGTCGGCGGTGTCGGCGGCGACCCGAACCATCAGGTCGTCGCCCCGCACGCCGCAGGCCATGTTGCCCTGCACCAGGAAGGCGAGCCCGCCGAACATCTTCCTCTCGTCCACCCCCGGCTGCCCGCCGAGCGCGTCCCTGACTCTGGTCGCCAGCCCCTCGTCGTACGCCATGGTGCAATCCTTCCACAGGCCGGCTCCTGACACGCGGCTCCGCCACCGATCGTCCACGAAGGGCCCGAGGTCGTCCCGATCGCCGCGGACGAATTTCCCCTTCACACGGCCCGTCACACGGGTGGGCCGGAACCTGCCCGTGGCGGGCCGGACGGCCCGCGCGAGGACCACCCGGGAGGGGATCCCATGAGCACGACCCAGACCTCGCCGCCGGACCTGGCGGCGGTCAAGCAGAAGCAGCAGAAGATGTGGGCCAGCGGCGACTATGCGGCGGTGGCGGCGAGGATCGCGGTCATGGCCGAGGACCTGGTGCAGGCCGCCGGGCTGCGGGCCGGCGACCGGGTCCTGGACGTCGCCACCGGGAGCGGCAACGCCGCCATCGCGGCCGCCCGCTGCGGGTGTGAGGTGACCGGCACCGACTACGTCCCCGAGCTGTTGGAGCGGGGGCGGGCCCGGGCGGCGGCGGAGGGGCTCGAGGTGACGTTCGCCGAGGCCGACGCCGAGGACCTGCCGTATGCCGACGGGGAGTTCGACGCCGTCCTGTCCTGCCTCGGGGCCATGTTCGCGCCGGACCAGGAGCGGGCCGCGGCCGAGCTGGTGCGGGTGTGCCGGCCGGGCGGGACGATCGCGCTGGCCAACTGGACGCCGGCCAGCTTCGTGGGCGGCATCCTCCGCACCGTCGGCAAGCACGTGCCGCCGCCGGCCGGGGTCCGGCCGCCGAGCCAGTGGGGGACCGAGGAGCGGCTCCGCGAGCTGCTCGGCGAGGCCGTGTCCGATCTCCGGATCACCCGGCGCGAGTTCGTGTTCCGGTTCCGGTCGCCGGAGGACTTCACGCGGTTCTTCCGGGACAACTACGGCCCCACCCTCAAGGCCTTCGAGGCCCTCGACGAGGCAGGCCGGGAGCGGCTGTTCGCCGACCTGACCGCACTGGCCACAGAGCACGACCAGGAGCCAGGGCCGTCGGTGGCGATGCCGTCGGAGTACGTGGAAGTGGTCGCGATCCGCAGGTGAGGGAGCACCCGGAGATGCCGACCTTGATGACCGTCTTCATGGCCCTCGTGGTCGTGGCCATTCTCGCCGGCCGGTACGGCGCCGACTCGCGGGAAGGCTTCGGCCCGGGCAGCCGGCCCTGGACCTGAGCCAACCCGGTTGTGGCCGGCCGGCCGAGTGGGCGACCATGTCGCCAAGGAGTGGATTGCCGTGGTGAGGATCCGCCTGCTCGGCCGGCCGGCCATCGAGCGCGACGGCGAGCCGGCGCAGCCGCCGCGCGGCCGCAAGGCATGGGCCGTGCTCGCCTACCTGCTGCTGGCCGAGCGCCCGCCCAGCCGTCGGCACCTGGCCGAGCTGCTGTTCGGCGAGGCCGACGACCCGCTGGGCGCCCTGCGCTGGACGCTGGCCGAGCTGCGGCGGGCGCTCGGGGAGCCGGGGCTGTTCGGTGGCGACCCGGTCGCCACCACCCTCGGCGAGGGCATCTCGGTCGACGTCCACGCGCTGACCGGCGAGCCGGCCGACCCCAGGGGCCTGCTGGACCTGGACGGCGAGCTGCTCGACGGCGTCGGTGTTCTGGCCAGCCCGACCTTCGAGTCGTGGCTGGTGGTCGAGCGCCACCGGCTCGCGGCCGCGGCCGAGGCCCGGCTGCGCCAGACGGCCCTTGGGCTGCTGGCGGCGGGGCAGGCCGGGGCGGCGGTGGCCTACGCGTCCCGGGCGGTGGCCCGCAACCCGCTGGAGGAGGGCAACCACGAGCTGCTGGTGCGCAGCCTGCCCGAGCGCGGCCGCCCGGTCGCCGGCCGCGGCCAGGCTGCGCACCAGCAGCTCGTGGTTGCCCTC
>JASLBL010000129.1 GCA_030146615.1 Actinomycetes bacterium | reverse complement strand
CCGACCAGGCCGATCACGAGCAGGAACATGGTCAGCAGGAAGCCCTTGGAGAGGCTGAGCTCGCGGTCGCGGAGGCGGAAGTGGAGGTTGATCCAGACGATCAGGTAGATGATCGAGGCCACCGTGGCCTTGCCGGTGAGGGGACCGGAGGGGGCGTAGAGGTTGAGGAGGTCGGCGAACTCGGTCGAGGCGGCCGCGCCGACTGTGAGCAGGCCGAGGGCCGCGCAGCCGGCGCCGGCGGCGACGGTCGCGGCGACAATGCCGCCGTTGGGCTCGGTCTCGCTGGCCTGCATTATGCGCCTCCTGGAAGGTCGGGATCGTCAACGAAGGTAGGTGGACGGCGGTGGCTCGGCCAGGGCAGCACCGTGGCCGAGGTCGAGCCGGAGGTGGCCGACGCCGGTTCCGGCCGTCGGCTGGCCCGCCCCCCGACAACGTGCAGCTCGGGAACCCGGCCCGGGCCGAACCGCTCGCTGAGGGGCGCCGGGTGGTCCCAGTCCTCGAGGTCGTCGAAGTCGAACGGCTCGTCGTCCCAGTCCCACAACAGGGGTCCTGGCGGGGCGTCATCGAACTGGGCGCCCTCGAGCCCGGACCCCGGCCGGCGGGCCCGCTCGAACCCGGGCCGCGGATCGCGGCCCCCCCGGTGGGGGAGCGTAGCCGACGGCTGAAGGGCGTGCCGACGGGTGTCCACACCCCCGGCGAGCGCACCCTCGGCGAGCATGCCGGCGGTGGGCTGGGCGGCGAGCAGGACCCGGAGCTGCAGGGCGGCGGCGGTCAGGGCGCCGGTGCCGAGGCCCAGCTTGGCGGCGACGGCGGTTCGGACCAGCTGGTCGGGGAGGGTGTTGGCGAGCTGGGAACGAAGCAGGAACCCGAGGTCGCCGAGGCCGCTGACCAGGGTGAGGAGGCCGGCGGCGAGGAGGAGCTGGAACAGGCCGCTCTCGAGCCGGCGCCGAAGGAGCTGGCGGACGGCCAGGGCGGCCAGGACCCACCCGGCGGCCGACGCGCCGAGCGTGAGCAGCTTGCCGGCCAGCGGGGGCCGGGCCTCGATCCAGGCGCCGGCCAGCTGGACCAGGTCGAGGGCGACCAGCAGCGCGAGGGCGGCGACCAGGGCGCCGAGCCAGCGGCGGCCCCGGGTGGCCGCCACCACCGCCATGGCCAGCACTGCGGCCCCGGCCAGCCATGGCAGCGGCGACGGCCCCGGCACCCAGCGGACCTCGCCGACCACGTCGACGAGGCGCCTGCCGGTGCGGAGCTCAATGGTCCATCTGGGAACGGCGACCTGGGCCGACCCGGGCGACCGCCGGAGCTGGGCGGGCGGCTCCCCGGCCTCCCAGTGGGCCCGGTGGTCGTGCCAGGTGACGGACTCGCCGGGCCCGGCCCGCAGCCAGGGCTCGGACTGGTAGCCGAGCACGACCACCTCGCGGCCGCTGCCGTTGTTGAGGCGCAGCCGGGTGCCGCCGTCGACCACCTCGACCGAGACCCCCGCCACGGCCGGCCGCACGCCCAGGACCCGGGTCTGGTAGTTGCTCGGCTCCGTCCCCCCGAGCGGGTGTGACGCCCCCGCCGGGGGCGCGACCACGACCACCGCCGCCAGGGCGACCAGCAGGGCGGTCACCAGCAACAGCAGGACGGTCGGCCAGGGCCGTCGGCGGGGGTGGGTCGGGTGCATCGGGTCGGTCGTCCTCTCACCGCACCGTGATGGCGCCCTCCATCATCTGGAGGTGGTACTTGCAGTAGAAGATGTAGACGCCGGGCTTGGCCGGGGCGGTCAGCTTGATCGTGGTGGTGGCGTCGACGGGCAGGTTCTTGGCGACCTTGGCCGGCTTGAAGGTGAAGTTGTGCTGCATGTAGTCGGCGTTGGCGACCTTGAGAGTGACCTTCTGGCCGGCCGCGACCAGCACGTGCTCCGGCTTCCAGATGAAGTTGACCGCCGTCTTGGGCAGCGGGGGCACGGTCATGGCCAGGACGCCGTCGCGCGGCGCCATCGGCGGGGCGTTCTGGGCGGTGCCGCCGTGGGCGTGGCCGGCGTTGGCGCCGGCCTGGACGGCGGCGGCCGCGGTGGCCTGGCCGGCCGGGGCCTGCCGGCGGGCCGAGAGCGCCCAGCCGACGGTGCTGACCAGGGCGACCACGAGCAGGACGACGACCAGCCATGGGGGACGTTGCATGGACATGGGACCTCGCTGGGGGGCGCGAGCGGATCTGGAGGGGAACTCCTCGAACCGCCTGGAGATTCCCATCAGTTCTGCCGGCCCGGCCGACCAGGGTCGGGGTCCACTTTGACAAGTATGCGACGATAGCGCCGGTCGGTCGGTGACACGAGCCGGGGAGGGCGGAGGATGGCGATCCAGGAAGCCACCACGAGCGTTGAGGAGCCGACGGCGGGGCCGCGGCCCGAGCGGCGACGGCGTCGCCGCGACCTGCGGGCCGGGCCGTTCCCGACGGCGGCCATGGAGCAGTGGCACGACACCGAGGCCGCCCTGACCCAGCTCTACCGCTACGCCGAGGGCCGGGCCATCGAGGCCACCGACTGGTACCTCCAGGACAAGCGGGGCAAGCGCATCTGGTCGCGGGGCCTGCGCCTGCTGGCCATCGTCCTGGTCACCGCCGGCGGCCTCCAGCCCCTGCTCGACGCCGCCGCCCCCGGGCCCAGCCGCACCGCCTGGGGGTATGTGCTGTTGGCCCTGGCCGCCGCCTGCATCGGCTTCGACCGGTTCTTCGGCCTCTCCTCGGGCTGGATGCGGTCCATGACCACCGCCCAGGCCCTGGAGCGCCGCCTGGAGCAGCTCCAGTACGACTGGGCGGCCGAGTGCGCCCGCAGCGCGTCGCGGACCGTCGACCCCAAGCAGGTCCAGAACCGCCTGGCCCTGTTGCGGGCCTTCTCCGACGACGTGGCCGCCCTGCTCCAGCAGGAGACGGCCGAGTGGGTGCTCGAGTTCCAGAGCAACCTGCTGCGGCTGGAGCGCTCGAACACCAGCCGTCCCGGCTCGGTACCATTGCACGGCACCGCCGAGCCCTAGGAGACCGCAGCCATGCCCACCGATCACGGACCCGAGCTGGAGGCGCTGCGCAAGCGGCTCGCCGACGCGAAGGAGTTCCTTTGACCTGGCGGGCAAGGAACGGGAGTTGGCCGGGCTGCGCGAGCAGGCGGCCGCGCCCAACCTGTGGGACGACCCGGGGCGGGCCCGCCGGGTCATGAGCCGGCTGGCCGCCGTCGAGGGTGACCTCGAGACGGTGGCCCGGCTCCAGGGCCAGCTCGAGGACCTCGAGACCCTCAACCAGCTCGCCCTCGAGGAGGACGACGACTCGGTAGCCGCCGAGCTCACCCAGGGACTGGCCACCCTGGCCTCGGCCGTCGAGGACCTCGAGGTGCTGGCCCTGCTGGGCGGCGAGTTCGACGACCGGGACGCGATCGTCACCATCCACCCCGGGGCTGGCGGGACCGAGTCCCAGGACTGGGCCGAGATGCTCTGGCGGATGCTTCACCGCTGGGCCGAGCGGCGCGGGTTCAAGATGACCGTCAACGACTACCAGGAGGGCGACGAGGCCGGCATCAAGTCGGTCACCCTGACCCTGGAGGGGCCGCGGGCCTACGGGCTGGTGTCGGCCGAGACCGGCACCCACCGGCTGGTCCGGATCTCCCCCTACGACCAGGCCAAGCGGCGCCACACCTCGTTCGCGGCCGTCGACGCCATCCCGGTGCTGGAGGACGAGGACACCCCCGAGATCGACGACGCCGACCTGCGCATCGACATCTACCGCTCCTCGGGGCCGGGCGGCCAGGGCGTCAACACCACCGACTCGGCGGTGCGCATCACCCACCTGCCGACCGGGATCGTGGTCGCGGTCCAGAACGAGCGCTCCCAGCTGGCCAACAAGACCATCGCCCTCAAGATCCTGGCCGCCCGGCTGGCCGAGCGGGCCCGCAAGGAGCGCGAGGCCCAGCTGGCCGCCCTGCGCGGCGAGCGCCAGGACATCGCCTTCGGCAGCCAGATCCGGTCCTATGTCCTGCACCCTTACCAGATGGTCAAGGACCACAGGACAGGCGCGGAGACCGGCAACGTCCAGGCAGTCCTCGACGGCGACCTCGACCAGTTCGTCGCCGCCGAGCTCCGCCGCCGCGCCACCACATCCTAGTGGTCAGGCTGCGCCAGCCGGCGGTGGTCGTCGGGCTGCTCGTGGCCAGCTACATCGGCGTGTTCGGCACCCTCACCTGGGCCCAGCACGAGAACTTCGGGACCTTCGGGTACGACATGGGCCTGTACGACCAGGGCATCTGGCTGCTGTCCCGGTTCCAGGACCCATTCGTGACCATCCGAGGGCTGCACTTCTTCGAGCATCACGTGAACCTGATCACGGTGCTGTTCGTGCCCGCCTACTGGCTCGGGGCCGGCCCCCACTTCCTGTACCTGGTCGAGACGGTCTGGATGGCCCTCGGGGCGGTGCCGCTGTACCTGCTGGCCCGCGACCGGCTGGAGAGCGCCTGGCTGGGCGTGGCCGTGGCCGCCTGCTTCCTGCTGTACCCGTCGCTCGAGTGGATCAACTGGTGGCACTTCCACCCGGACGCCCTGGTGATCACGCCCCTACTGTTCGCCTGGTGGCTGGCCACCCGGCGGTCCTGGGGCTGGTTCGCGGTCGCGGTCGGGGTGGCGCTGGCCTGCAAGGAGGACGCGGCCCTGGCCGTGGTCATGCTCGGCCTGGTCCTGACCGTGCTCGGCGAGCGCCGGGCCGGGCTGGCCACCGCGGCCGCCGGGGCCGGCTGGTTCCTGCTCGCCACCAGGGTCCTGATCCCGGCCGCGGGCGGCGGGGACGGGCCCTTCTACCAGGAGCTGTTCCCCGGCTTCGGCGACTCGCTGGGCGAGATCGTCTGGAACATGGTCGTCCACCCGAGCCGGCTGGTGGAGCTGGCCACGCTCCAGGACCGGCTCGACTACTACTGGCACCTGCTCGGGCCGGTGGCCTTCCTCCCCCTGGCCGCGCCCCTGGTCCTGCTCATCTCGGTGCCCCAGACGGTGGTCAACGTGACCTCCGGCCACGCCCTGACCCACGACTACCGGTTCCACTACACCGCCATCGTCCTGGCCGGGGTGTTCCTGGCCACGGTGGAGGGGATGGCCTGGGCCGGCCGGGCCCGGACGCCCCGGCGGGTGCTGGTGGGAGTGCTGCTGGCCGCCGCGGTGGTGGCCAACGTGGCCTGGTCGCCGTCGCCGATGAGCCGCCAGTTCGACGACGGCTGGTGGGCCAGGGCCGACCCGCGCCACGCCACCGTTCGGGCGGCCCTGCGGGTCGTCCCGGCCGACGCCGGGGTCTCGGCCTCCTACAACCTGATCCCGCACCTGACCCACCGAACCTTCGCGTACGAGTACCCCAACCCCTGGCGGGTCACGAACTGGGGCGCCCACGGCGAGAACCCGCCCGACCCGGCCACGGTCGACTACCTGGTGATCGACGAGCGGCTGCTGGGCGACCAGCGGCCGCTGTACGATCGCTTGCTCGGCCCGCAAGGGGGGTACAGGAAGGTGTTCGCGTCCGACGGAATCGTCGTCGCCAGGCGGATACGCTAGGCTGGACGACCCGTGCCCGCATCGAGACTGGGAGTCCGTACCTGAACCTCATCGGAGGCCTCTACCGGCGCTGGCGGCACCTGGCCCGCGAGATGGCCAAGTTCGGCATCGTCGGCGCCATCAACACCGTCCTCGACTTCGGCCTGGCCAACCTGCTGTACCTGGGCCTCGGCTGGTCCGCCATCGGCGCCAAGACGGCCTCGGTGGCCGTGGCCGCCACCTCCTCGTTCTTCATGAACCGGCACTGGACCTTCTCGCACAGGGCCCGCACCAGCCTCCGCCGCGAGTACACCCTGTTCTTCCTGCTGAACGGGGTCGGGTTGCTGATCGCGAATGCCTGCATCCTGTTTGTGGAGCAGGTCCTTCACAAGACCGGGCCGCTGTGGTTCAACATCGCCCAGGTGGCCGGCCTGGCCCTTGGCATGGTGTTCCGGTTCACCACCTACAAGCGGTTCGTGTTCCTGTCGCCGGAGCGGGCCGCCGCCCGGTCGGTCGCCGAGGGCTCGGTGGCCGAGATCGACGACGAGGACCCGGCTCAGCCGGCCACGTCGCGGACCCGCGTCTCGTCGTAGGCGCCCCGGGCCGCCGCCCGCCGGACCTTCCAGACGTCGGCCAGCATCCGCAGCGCGTCCCCGCCCACCCGGACCTTGCTGCCCTGGCGGTCCTCGGCCGTGACCGGCACCTCGACCACCTCGAAGCCCAGGCGCCTGGCCACCAGCAGGGCCTCGGCGTCGAAGGCGAAGCCGTCGACCCGGGCCCGCTGGAACAGCGCCTCGGCGGCGTCGTGGCGGAAGCCCTTGAGCCCGCACTGGGTGTCGTGGAAGGGCAGGCCCAGCAGCAGCCGCATGACCCGGTTGAAGACCGGGCTGGCCAGCCGGCGCAGCAGCGGCGAGCCGGTCCCGGCCTGGCTGCCGAGGCGGGCCCCGATGGCCACCGGGGCCCGGCCCAGGGCGGCCACCACCCGCTCCAGCTGCTCCGGGCCGTAGGACCCGTCGGCGTCGGTGAACACCACCAGCTCGCCCTGGGCGGCCTGGACGCCGACCCGGACCGCGTAGCCCTTGCCGTGGTTGTGGGGAGTCCGGACCACCCGGACCCGCGGGTCGGCGGCCGCGATCTGGTCGGCGATCGCCGAGGTGCCGTCGCTGGAGCCGTCGTCGACCACGATCAGCTCCACCTCGGCCCGGCTGGGGGGGAAGTGGGCCAGGTAGGCGGCCAGGGTGCCGGGCAGGCGCTCGGCCTCGTCGAAGCAGGGCAGCACGATCGACAGACTCGAGCGGGCCTCCGGCCGGGCCGTCATCCGCCGGCCTCCCGGCGCTCCAGCACCACCACCTCCTGAAGGTCGAGCAGGGTCCGCCAGGACGGATCGGTCTGGAGCCGGTCCAGCAGCTCCCGGTCCTGCTCGCCCAGCAGGTCGCGCTGGACGACCACGAACCGGAGCCGCCGCTGGGTCTCCGGTGGGTGCTCGTCGCCGTCAAGGCCCCAGTTGACCGCCCGGAACGGGTTGGGGAACTCGTACACCTCCACCCGGTGGCCGAGGTGGGGGACCAGGTTGTACTGGGCGCTGACCGGCGCCCCGTCGTCGACCAGGGCCAGGGCCTGGCGCCGGACCTCGTCGGTCGGCCCGGCCGGGATGGCCACCGGGTCGCGGGCCCACGGCGCCGGCCCATAGCGCCAGCTGGTGAAGCCGGCCACCACCACCAGCAGGACCAGCAGGGGGGCGAGCCACTGGCGGCGGGCCGAGCGGACCGCGGCCAGCCCGGCCACCGCCCCGGCGGCCAGCAGGGGCGCGGCCGTGGCCAGGTAGTGGAACCGGAGCTGGTGGTGCTCGGGCTGGACGGCGGCCAGGTTGAGCAGCAGCGGCGGGGCCACCGGGAGCAGCCACCTGGGGGCCAGCAGGGGTAGGCCGAGCAGCGGCAGGAAGACCAGCAGCAGGTAGAACAGGCCGTCGTTGGCCAGGCCGGTCTGGAGGGCGTGCCCGGCCATGGTGGGCAG
Source organism: Actinomycetes bacterium (assembly GCA_030146615.1). Classification (GTDB taxonomy): domain Bacteria; phylum Actinomycetota; class CALGFH01; order CALGFH01; family CALGFH01; genus CALGFH01. The sequence goes on along the minus strand of JASLBL010000129.1, from coordinate 4,531 downwards.
CGCGGCCAGCAGGCCCCCTGGCCCGGTCCCGGCGATGCCGTAGTCGGTCTCGAACAGCCGGGTGGCCCGGCCGGCGTGCAGCGGCGCCAGCAAGTAGGTGGCGATCAGGAACCAGGCCAGGCCGGTCCCGGCGGTTCGCCAGCCGACCGCCCGCCGCCCCCCGGCGACCAGCAGCAGTCCGAACCCGGCCACCACCAGCCCGAGCTCGGCGCCACAGAGCGCGGCCAGGGCCAGCCACAGGGCCATGCGCCCGTGCCGGCGCCGGTCGGCGGCGGCCACGGCCAGGGCGAGCAGGCCGGCGGCGATCGCCTCGGGGTGGAACTGCCAACTGATCGCCCACTGGACCCCCGGGTAGGCCAGATAGGCGACGGCCACGGCCAGCCCGGCCGCCGGGTGGCCGAGGCGGCGGCCCCCGAGCCGGTACAGGACCAGCGCCGGCAGGGCCAGGAACAGCACCTGGAGCAGAAGCAGGAGCCGCGGGTCGGCCCACAGCCGGTACAGGGGCGCGACCAGGACCATGATGTAGGCGGCCTCCTGGCCGAGCAGGTCGAGCCCGCGGACGGTCACGAACGGCGTCCTGCCCCGTGACAGCAGCCAGGTCCCCTGGTCGTAGATGCCGACGTCGAAGCCGTAGGTCCCGAAGCGGGCGTGCGCCGTCCAGGTGGCTGCGGTGAAGGCGACCACGAAGACCGCCAGGCTCACCCCAAGGGCGATCGCGCACAGCCCCGCCGCCGAGATCCGGGTGGTTGCGACCAGCCGCCGGCCCGCGTCGAGCAGGGCCCGCTCGATCCGCACCCCATCGACGATCCGCGCCCCACCGTCGATCCGGGCCCGACCGCCGATCCCGGGGTCACCGTCGATCCCGGGGCCCCGGGCGGCCTCCTCCCCGGCGTGTCCGCGCCGAGTCCCCCGGTGGGGGAGCGTAGCCGACCCGGAGAAGGGCCGCGCGCGGTTGGCCACAGCCCCCGGCCCCGGGACCCCAGCCCCTGGACCGGTGGTCACGGCCGGCAGGCCGAAGCGGCCGAGGCGCCGGGGGAGTGGCACGCCGCCCGGCGGGGCCAGCAGCTCGACCTCGGCGGCGTGGTTGAAGGCGTCGGGGCCCAGCGGCTCGGCCAGCCCGAACGCCTCGGCGTGACGCTCGGGGTAGTCGGCCGTGTCGTCCAGGTCGAACAGGTAGAGGTTGGGCAGGATGTCGGCCGCGTCCTCGAGGGCGGCCACGTCGACGGCGGTGGCCGGCCGGTCGAGGGCCAGGGTGAGGCGGCAGCGGCCCCGGCGGTCGAAGGAGACGGTCGCCGCCCGCTCGTCGTCCAGGGCCAGGTCGCCCGCGGGCAGCCAGCCACCGTGCCAGCGGGGCGCCGCGGTGGCCGGCGCGTCCTGGGGGCCCGGCGGGCGCACGGAGCCGGAGACGGTGGCCCCCCGGTGGACAGAGCGGGGCATTACCATGCCGTTCCTGGTTTCATGGCTGCCGGCGACCACGACCCGAGGAGGCACTGCTGGCGACGATCGCGGCCTTCGCCCGCGAGGGACTGACCGCGGCCCGCACCCGAACCATCTGGGTGCAGCGCGGCCTCACCGTGCTGACCTTTGGCGCCATCTACCTCGTCCTTCTCAAGACCCTGCACTGGAACCTTATCCTGACCGCGACCACGGCGGCGGGCGGCGACATGGGGTCGCACCACTACGTGGCCACCTTCCTGCGCGAGGAGCTGCTGCCCAGGGGGCGGGTGACCGGCTGGGCGCCGGGGTGGTTCGCCGGCATCCCGATGCTGACCTTCTACTTCCCGCTGCCGTACACGCTCATCGCCGTCCTCACCTTGCCCCTCGGCGACCAGGTGGCGTTCAAGCTGGTGACCGTCCTGGGCCTGCTGGCCCTCCCGCTGACCTGCTGGGCGGCCTTCCGGGTGCTGCGCCTGCGCGAGCCGGCCCCGCTGCTGGCCGCCTGCGCTGCCACCGTGTTCCTGTTCATGACCCAGGTCACCCCCACCCAGCAGTTCACGATCTGGGGCGGGAACATCGCCAGCACGATGGCCGGGGAGTTCCCCTTCTCGATCTCGTTCGCCCTGCTGCCGCTGGCCCTGGCCGTGCTCTGGCGGGTCTGCGAGGACGGCAAGGGCTGGCGCGCGGCCGCCCTGCTGGTCTCGGCCCTGGTGCTGAGTCACATCCTCACCACCATCATGCTCGTGCTCGGCGCGACCGGGCTGCTGCTGCGCCGGCCGCTGGCCGCGGCCCTGGCCTCGTTCCGGCGCCTGGCCCTGGTCATGGGGGTGGCGTTCTGCCTGACCGCCTTCTGGGGGCTGCCGTTCATCCTGCGCGTGCAGTACACCGCCCACTTCCGCTGGGACCAGCTCGAGTACTACAGCCTGCTGCTGCCCAACGAGATCCGGCCGTATCTGCTGCTGACCGCGGTCGGGCTGGTGGTCGCGGTGGCCAGGGGGGAGCGGCGGGTCCTGCTGTACGCCTGGCCGGGGGCGGTGGCCGCGTTCGTGTTCGTGGCCCTGACCTGGGTTGCGCCCGAGGCGGCCCTGTGGAACGCCCGCATGCTGCCCTTCCTCTACCTGTTCTCGCTGCTGGTGGCCGCCTACGGCGCCTCGGTGGTGGCCGCGTGGCTGGCCGCCTGGCTGCAGCGGCGCACCGGGGTGTCGCTGCGGTACGCCTGGCTGGCCGTGGTCGCGCTCATGGTGGTGGCGCCGGTGGTCGGCGCCTGGCGCAGTCGTGGATTTGTCGACGACTGGGCCAGCTACAACTACAGCGGGTACGAGGCCAAGAGCGGCTGGCCGGAGGCCAGGGCGCTGTTCGATACCCTGGCCACCCTGCCTCCTGGCCGGGTCATGTGGGAGTTCAACCGCGACTACGAACGCTTCGGCACGACCAGGACGCTGGAGAACGTGCCCGTGTTCGGCGGCCAGCCGACCATGGAGGGGCTGCTGATCGAGTCGTCGCTGAACGCCCCGTTCCACTTCATCAACCAGGCCGAGACCTCCGAGACCCAGACCCAGGCGGTGCCCGGCGTCGACTACCCCGACGCCATGGACTTCCCGACCGGCCTGGCGCATCTGCGGCATTTCGGGGTCCGCTACTACGTCGCCTACGACGCCTGCAAGAACTCCGACGACCAGGCGGTGCCCTGCGCCGACCTGGGCATGCAGGACACCGAGATGCAGGCCGCGGCGGCCGCGAACCTGCCGGTGGTCAAACGCAGCGGCCGCTTCACCATCTACGAGGTCGGGACCGGCAACCTCGTCGAGGTGCCGCGGAACCGTCCGGTGCTGGTCGACGCCCCCGACTGGCGGGCCAACGGGCTCGCCTGGTACGCCAAGCCCGAATGGCTGGACACTCCGCTGGTGTTCGCGTCCCGGGACGACCCGGCGGCCACGGCCGCCTTCGCCGAGGCGGAGCCCCTGCCGCTCACCACCCTGCCCCGGGAGCCGCTGGACCGACCGGGTGAGCTGGCCGCCACCACCAGCCGGACCGGCGACGTGGTCAGCTTCCGGACCAACCGGGTCGGCCAGCCCCACATCGTCAAGGTCTCCTGGTTCCCCAACTGGAAGGCCGAGGGGGCCGAGGGCCCGTGGCTGCTCTCGCCGGGCCTGATGGTGGTCGTCCCGACCCAGCCCGAGGTGCGCCTCAGCTACCGCGACACCCCCGTCGACCTGGCAGGCAAGGCCCTCACGGTCGCCGGGGTCGGGGCCCTGCTGGCCCCGACGGTGCTCGGCCGGTGGAAGGCCAGACGGCGCCAAGCTTCCTGATATTCGAAAGCAGGTCTGGTATGGTCTTGCGTTGTCCAGGCCGACGGCCTACGGGGAGGCCCCCAACTTCCCGCCCGTGCAGCCCCGACGAGCGAAAGGCCATACCCGCCCCGTGATCAAGCTTGACCATGTCAGCAAGTCCTACGGGAACGACGTGATCGCCCTTGACGACGTGTCGGTGGACATCGGCAAGGGCGAGTTCGTGTTCGTGGTCGGCCAGTCCGGCTCCGGCAAGTCGACCTTCCTGCGCCTGCTGACCAAGGAGGAGCGTCCCACCAGCGGCCGCATCTGGGTCGCGGGCAAGGAGCTGAACCGGCTCGCCTCCTGGAAGGTGCCGGCCCTGCGGCGGTCCATCGGCTGTGTGTTCCAGGACTTCAAGTTGTTGTCCAACAAGACCGTGCGCGAGAACGTCGCCTTCGCCCTGGAGGTCATCGGGGCCCGGCGGCACTCGATCGAGCGGACCGTCCCCGAGGTCCTGAAGCTGGTCGGTCTCCAGGACAAGACCGACCGGTTCCCCCACGAGCTGTCCGGTGGTGAGCAGCAGCGGGTCTCGATCGCCCGGGCGTTCGTCAACCGGCCGCTGCTGATGCTGTGCGACGAGCCGACCGGGAACCTGGACCCGACGACCTCTGGTGACATCATGCGGCTGCTGGAGCGGATCAACCGCACCGGCACCACCGTGGTCATGGCCACCCACGACGAGCGCATCGTCGACCAGATGCGCAAGCGGGTGGTGGAGCTGGAGCACGGCAAGGTCGTCCGCGACCAGGAGCGAGGAGTGTACG
>JASLBL010000038.1 GCA_030146615.1 Actinomycetes bacterium | reverse complement strand
CCAACCAGTCCGGGTCGCGCCTGGCCCTCGAGATCATGGCCCGCGACCTGCCCCCCGGCGGCTACCTCGACATCGACGAGGTCGTCCTCCACCTCCTGGGCAGCCGCTGACGGCGGCACCCACCCGGAACCAGTCGGAAGGCAGATGCGTTGGCTCAGGTTCTCCCCGGTCGCGGGCGCGGTGCTGCTGCTGGGGCTGCTGGGCGCCGGCCCGGCGGCCGCCCAGCCTGACCACCTCCACGCCGACCTCTCCCTGGTCGGCTGCGAGACCCTCCAGGCCACCGGGTTCGAGCTGCCAGCCAGCAGCAAGCTCGACCTCCGGTTCGAGAACGCGGCCACCGGCTCCTCCCTGCACAAGCGGACCGTGACCACCAGCGCCGACGGCTCCATCGCGCTCAAGGCCAAGGTCCCGCTGACCGGGGTGAGGTCGGTCCGCATGGAGATCGCCCGGCCCGGCGAGACCAAGCCGTTCGCCTTCTCCGAGATGACCATCGCCGGGCCCTGCCCGCTGCCGTTCACCGGGCCGGCCCGGGCGCCGGCCCTGACCGGGCTCGCCCTGGGCCTGCTCGTCGGCGGGGCGGTCCTGGTCCGCCTGTCCGCCTACCGGGGACGGCACCGCGCGGCCCGGCCATGAAGGGGCGGCACCAGGCGCCCCCTCGTGCAACTAAGGCTTGGCTACCGTTCTGAACTGCGGTAATATCCTCACGTGGCGAACGCGAGGAGGCAGGATGACGGACGCAACCCGCGAGCTGGTCGGCGGTGGCATCGTGCGAGCGGCCATCTACTGCCGACTGAGCAAGAATCGTAAAGGCAAGAAGGCCAACGTCAAGGACCAGGAACGCGACTGCCGCGACTTCATCGAGGCGCAAGGCTGGCGACTCGTCGGCGTGTATGTGGATGACGGCATCAGCGCCAGCGACAAGAGCGAGAAGCCACGTGGCCAATTCCTGAACCTCATGGCCGACTTGCGAGCCGGCGTCATCGACGTGATCGTGGCGAGCGAGTTCACCCGCCTCTACCGGCGGCCACGCGAGTTGGAAGAGCTGCTCGACCCTGTTGACAAGTTCAACTTCCAGGTCGAGCTGTACACGATCGACCCTGCCGTCCGCCGTTGGGACATCCGCACGGGCGTCGGCCGGGCACAACTGCGGGAAGCTGCCAAGCAAGCGGCAGAGTATTCCGACTACATCTCTGAGAAGGTGCGCGTTAAGGCGAAGCATCGTGCTCGCGAAGGCCGTTGGCACGGCGGTGATCCGGGCTACGGTTTCGACTACATCCCGGCGGTGCGAGACGGCGAAAGCAACGTCATCGAGGACGAGCATGTCCTGGTCAACGAGGAACAAGCCGCTGTTATCCGTGAGGTTGTCCGGCGGGTGATCGCCAACGAGCGCGTCATGGCGATCTGCAACGACCTGAACCGCCGAGAGATCCGAACACGCGATGGTAGACAGTGGCGGCAGGGCAATCTCTACCCGATCCTCTCCAAGCCGGCGATTGCCGGGCTTGTGCGCCATCCTGAGCTGCCGGAGTTGGTCAAGGCGCGTTGGGACGCCATCATCAGCGAGGCTGACTGGCGGAGGCTGCAAGCCGTGATCACCAACCCCGATCGGCGTCAGAACCTCGTCACCGGACGGACGGCACTGCTCACCGGCTACGTCTACTGCGGCATTGAGGACTGCGGCAAGAAGCTCGTTGCCAGCCGTGATCAACGCGGCAAGCGCATCTACACCTGCAAGCGCGATTCTCACCGACAGGGCTGCGGCAAGCTCAAGCGGCTCGCCGATCCGGTTGACCAGCTTGTGACCGAGCTGGTCATCAGCACCCTGGAGGACTCGGACTTCGCGATTCCTGTCGGCGACGATGACGAGTTCGCAAAGTGCTACGCTGAAAAAAAGGAGCTAGAAGACTCGCTTGCGCAACTGGCGATTGACCATTACCGGCTCAGAGTCGTTGGACGCCCGGCATTCCTCGCCGCGCACGAGGCCTTAGAGGCCGATCTGGCGTCGGTACAGCGCAAGCTCGACCGCGCTACGACCTACCGGCACGTCAAGGAGATTCCCGTCGGTGAGGTTGCGCAACAGGAATGGGACGCGCATGCCGACGATCTCCAATGGCGCCGAGAGCTGGTCGGAATCCTTATCAACAAGGTGATCATCAAGCCGTCAAGGCATCCTTTGGTCCCGTATTCTCCGCACTTCCGTGCTCGGTTCGATCCAGACTCTGTAGAGATTGTTCCTCGGAAACTGCAACTCTCATCGTGAGATCGCCCTGAAGGAATGCGGTTACCGATTCAATGACAGCGGGATTGGTAATCCGCTCCGGCAGTCGATGACGGGCGCGCCAGGCGCGGACATCGAACCGATCGAGCACGCGAGCGGGTTCCGGGTCGGACGGGCCCAGGCCCATGACGGCCGGCTCAGGCAACGCGGCTCAGCTCCTCGCGGGCGAGCTGGCGGGCCTGTTGGTGGTCGGTGGCCATGGACCAGGCCAGCCAGGTGTCGGCTGGGGTGGTGTAGCCGCGGCCGGCGTACTGCCAATCGGCGATCGCCACGGTGCCGGCGGGCGGGAGCAGACGGCCGTCGCAGTCCAGGGCGACGGTGGGGCCGTGGCGGCGGCGGGCGGCGAAGGCGCGGCGGGCGGCCCCGCAGGGCGCGCATGGTGGTCGAGTAGTGGTGGCTCTTGGTGAGGCAGTGGCCGCCGTAGCCGAGCATGTGCGCCCAGCGTCGCAGCCCCAGGGCGGCGGTGGCCGATTGGCCGCCGAGGGTCCAGCAGGCCCGGACCAGCCGGGCGACATGCTCGGGCAGGGCCAGGCGTTCGAGCTGGGCGAGGCTTGCGATGGGTTGGTCGAGCCCGCCGCCCAGGCCCTCGGTGGCCTTGGTGGCGTACTTGGCCAGGTAGCCGGCGACCTGCCGCTCGGACCGCTCGCCGGTGCCGGGGTGGATGGGGCGCAGGTCGAGCTGGTCGCCCCAGCGGATCGGCGGGCCGCCCAGCGGGCTTGGGAGGGCGACCTGGGCGATGGTGTGCCGCAGGGCGGCGGCCAGCAGTCCGACACTGGCCCAAGCCGGCGGCCGGGTGTGGGGGTTGGGGCCTTCCAGGCGCACGACCAAATGCAGGTGGACGGCGCCGCGGGTCTGGTACTCGGCCACATTCACATACGAGACGCGCAGCTCGGCGTGGAGTTGGGCGACGGTCACGCCAGCCTGGCGGGCGAGGGCGCGACGTAGGTAGATGGTGGTCCGCCGCCAGAGCTGGGGGGCGAGGGCGTTCCAGAGCACGGCCCGGTGGTAGTCGTAGCAGTCGGGGCAGATCGGGGTGCCCA
>JASLBL010000023.1 GCA_030146615.1 Actinomycetes bacterium | reverse complement strand
ATGGGCCGGCCCGGCCAGCCCGAGGAGGTCGCGCCCTGTTATCTGTTCTTGGCCAGCGACGACGCTTCCTACCTGGCCGGGCAGGTCCTGCACCCCAACGGCGGCAACGTGGTCAACGGCTGAAACCACCCCAGGCGCAGCCTGGGCCAACCCCTGTGGTGGTCGACGCCACTGGAGCCGGGGACGCCTTCGCCGGCGCGTTCGCATGGGTCGCTAGAGCGGCGCTCCTCCCGCGAGGCCGCGTCCTTCGCCGTTGCGGCCTCGACCTGCACGCTCGGTGAGTACAGCTCGCAGGAGTCCGAACCGTCCCCGTGGAGCTGGCGGCGATGCGTGCCCGGATGGGGGCGGCTACCGGCAGCTGCTGAGTTGGCTTGACCGCCACGGCCGGGTCGGTGTGGGCGGCAGTAACCAGCTCAAGGCGCTGCTCGTCACCGCCCCGGCTGCTGGGGCTGCTGGCAATCGGCACCGACCATGCCGGCCAGCTGCTGATCACCGGCGGCCAGCACCCGAGCGGCTGCGCGGCGAGGCAGCCGCTCTGGTCGCCGACTTCGAAGCGCTCCACGCGACTTGACGATCTATACGAGCATCCTCTGAGCTTGTGATTTAACCCTGGTGGGCACAGTGGGCTGGCCGTCGACTGAGGTCGGCGGGCGTGGGCGGCGGGCTGGGCCGATCAGGCGGCCTTGGCGGTCGTGGGCGGCTTCTTCCTTGGCTTGTTGGCGGGCTTCTTGATCGCCGGGTAGCGGGTGGCAGGCCCGGAGGCTCGGCCCTTGGGCCGGCCTGGGGAGCATCCGAAGGGTTTCGGCGCACTCGCCGGCGAGCCAAGCGCGCACAACAGCCGCGGAAACCCGCGGCGCACCCGGTAGGGTGACAGGCGCGGCTGAGGTCGGGGCCGCTCCCATGGCAGCCGCGTGTCCGCGGTGACCTGGCGGGCCAGGCGCAGCTGGGCGTAGGCGGCCAGCACCAGCCAGGTCCAGCGGTCGGCCTGGGCGGGGTGGCGGGGACGTGGGGTGGTCCAGCCGAGCGTCTGCTTGGCGAAGCGGACGGTGTGCTCCAGGTCGAACCGGCGAATGTAGGCGCGCCAGGCCAGATCGAGATCGCAGATGCCGGGGCCGGCCCACCACAGCCACAGCACCTTCGGCGGGCGCGTGCGGGCCGGGACGCGCTCGACCTGGACGCGCAGGATGGTGCCGCGCACGATCGGGCGTGGCCGGCCGGTGCCGTGGCCGGGGTGGCGCTGCTGCTTGGGATGCAGCCCCGCCCATGCTTGGACGGTCACGGTGCCGTACTGGTCATCCTGACAGCCAAGGGTGGCGGTCGGGACCGGCCAGGTGGCCGGGTCGGCACAGTTGAACTTGGCCCCGTGGCGGCGCGGCCGACCTGTGCTGCCAGGAGCCCGTGGGGGTGGGTCGGCGTAGAAGCAGCGGTCCGACCGCAGCCGCACCAGCACCGCGACGGGCGCCTCGGCCAGGTCCAAGGTGAGCTGGGCGGAGTCGTAGCCACCGTCGAAGACGAACAGGGGCACCGGCCCGTCATCGGGCAGCCGCCCAAGCAGCGCACGGATCTGCACGGCGGCGTGCTGGTCGGTGTCGTCCAAGGGGTGCAGCCGCGCCGCGTCGACCGGGGCGGTCCAGGAGTCACGGTCGAAGCTGAGCTGGGCGATCCACTGGTAGGCCCAGCCAGCGATGATCGGCTGGCCGGCCGAGTGGCGGGAGGGGTGGTAGTAGTAGCCGCGCTCGGGGGAGCACTCGGCGTCGCAGCGCGGCCAGGTGGTCACGTCCACCGCGAACACCAGCGGGTCGGCGTCGGGCAGGCAGCCTGCCAGCAGGTCGCGCAGCCGCTCGACCTGAACGCGGCCGCTGGCCAGCGCGGCATATGCGCTGCCCCAGCCACGCCGGTGGGCCGGCTCCAGGCTCAGGTGCGGCAGCGACGGGAACGCCTCGGCGCACAGCAGCGCGTCGCCAAGATCCATGAGGGCGTCGGCGCGGCGTGGGAAGCAGGCGTGCAGCTGGTCGCGGAAGGCGCCAAGCCGCGCGAGGGGGGAAGGTGGCATCGGCATGACCGGGCAGCCTGACCCACCCGACAGCTACGGACAACCTGAGCAGCACAAACGGCCTCGCCGGGTTAAATCACAAGCTTAAAGGACATTCCGGAACCGGGATCGGGATCATGGTGACCGGGCGGTGGCCGGGCAGGGCAAGCGGTTGTAGCACAGCCGGTCACTGGCCAGCAGCACGAACGCGAGGAACCGCTCGGAGCTGCGGTCATACCGCACCCGCAGCCGTCGGCACCCGGCCAGCCAGGCGATCGTGCGTTCTGCCTTCCAGCGGTGGCGGCCCAGCCGCGTGGACGACTCGATTCCACGCCGGGCGATGCGGACCTTGATGCCCCGCTCCGACAGGTAGCCGCGGCAGCGGCGATGATCGTAGGCCTTGTCCGCGTGGACCTTCTCGGGGCGGCGGCGCCGCTGGCCGGCTGGCGTGCGCACCGCAGGAATGTCATCCAGCAGCCCCTCGAACATGGTGCTGTCGTTGGAGTTGGCCCCGGTCACCAGCAGCGATAGCGGCAGCCCGCTGCCTTCAGCCGCCAGGTGCAGCTTGGACCCGGGCTTGGCCCGGTCGACCGGATTTGCGCCCACCTGGTCCCCCCTGGTCGCGCAGGCTGAAGGAGTCCACGCTGATCCGCGACCAGTCCAGCGCGCCGGCCTGGCCGAGCTCATCCAGCAGGACCTCCTGCAGTCGCTCGAACACCCCGGCGTGGGCCCACTCGCTGAAGCGCCGCCAGCAGGTCGTCGTGCTGCCCCAGCCGAACTCGCCGACTGGCAGCAGCGCCCACGGGGTGGAGGTGCGGGCCATGAACACGATCGCGGCCATGCAGGCCCGATCCGACACGGTCCGGGGCGCGCCGCCGCGGGCGTGGGATAGCGGGGGTGGCAGCAGGGGCTGGATGCGCTGCCACAGCGCGTCGGGCAGCAGGCGGTCGGCGAGGGTGGTCATGGGCGGGGAGCATCACACGACCAGTCAACCCGTGCCGACGCCTGACCGTGCGGGTTGGCCGAGCGGCGGCCAAAGGGGGCCAGGTGTGCTGCATGCCGTTCGGCCGTGCGCGGTGGCTGGGGGTGTCTCAGCCGTCGAGGACCTCAGCGGCCAGCTCGCGCAACGCCCGGCGGGCCTCGGCCAGCGCGACGCGGCCGGCGTCGGTGATCCGGTACAGGCGCCGCCGCCCCTCGACCACCTCGTCACGGCAGGTCACCAGGCCGTGGTCCCGGAGGCGGTGCAGGGTCGGGGACAGCGTTCCCGGCTGATCGCATATCCGTGGCGGGCCAGCTCGGCGGCCATCCACGCCCCATGGAACTCCCGCTCGGCGGCGTGGTGGAGCACGTGCAGCTCGACCGCGCCGCGCCAGAACCACCACACCTGCTATCGTCCCCCGATATCGGATTCCGTCATCGGTATCCCACCCGGCTCGGGGAGGATGCCCCGGTGACCGACCACGAGCCCGACCCGCGACCCCACCGCGACCCCACCACGACGCCGTTGCGCGAGGTCGTGCTGCTGTTCCTCAAGCTCGGCACGATCGGCTTCGGCGGCCCGGCCGCCCACATCGCCCTCATGCACGCGGAGGTGGTCCGCCGCCGACGCTGGCTCGACGAGCAGCAGTTCGTCGACCTGGTCGG
>JASLBL010000020.1 GCA_030146615.1 Actinomycetes bacterium | reverse complement strand
CACCGCCGCCCAGAAGCTGGTGGCCGATCCCCAGATCGTCGGGGTCATCGGCACGAGCTGCTCCGGCGAGGCCGTGCCGGCCATGGAGATCCTCGCGGGCAAGGGCATCACGATGATCTCCGGGTCGAACACCGCCCCCAGGCTGACCTCCGACCTGGCCGGCAGCAAGGGCGACGCCAACCAGAAGGGCTACTTCCGCGTCGCCCACAACGACACCATCCAGGGCCAGGCGGCGGCCACCTACGCCTACGAGAAGCTCGGGGCCAAGAAGGCCGTCACAATCCACGACGGTGACCCCTACACCGAGGGCCTGGCCAACGCCTTTGGCAAGTCGTTCAAGGAGCTGGGTGGCGAGATCGCCCTGGCCACCGCCATCAGCAAGGGCGACACCGACATGCGGCCGGTCCTGACCGAGGCGGCGGCGACCAAGCCCGACGTGGTGTTCTTCCCGATCTTCCAGCCCGAGGCCGACTTCATCGTCAAGCAGGCGCCGGATTTCCCCGCGCTGGCCGACACGAAGAAGCTGATGGCGGCCGACGGCGTGCTGTCGGACACGTTCGTCGTCATCAAGCAGACCGAGGGCATGTACTTCTCCGGGCCGGCGACCCCCACCGGGCCGACCTACCAGGAGTTCGTCGGCAAGTACGAGGAGAAGTTCGGGGAGAAGCCCATCCAGGCCTTCCACGCGCATTCCTACGACTCGGCCAACCTGCTGTTCGCCGCCATCGAGAAGACTGCGGTCAAGGACGACGACGGGACCGTCCACATCGACCGCCAGAAGCTCATTGACGAGCTCCATGCGACCAAGGGCTTCCAGGGCCTGACCGGGACCCTTGCCTGCGACGAGTTCGGCGACTGCGCCGACGCCAAGATCGACATCCTCCAGAACACCCCGGCGCAAAAGACGATCGACCAGGTCCGGGGGAACGTGCTGTTCACGTTCGAGCCGGAAGCCTGAGCGCGCAGCGTCGGGTACCCGGGACGGGGGGGTCCGGGTACCCGACGCCCGCTCGGGTGATGCATCTAGCTAGGGGAGGCGCGTGGCCAAGACCACCCTCGAGCCGTCGGGGCCGGTCGCCGTCAAGCGGACGTTCCAGCTGCCGGTCGTCGACGGCTTCCTGTGGCTCGTCCGCATCGCCGCTCTCGGGTTGATCGTCGTCGGTGCCTTCAACAGCCTCACCAGCGCACGCCTCAGCGGGCAGCAATGGCGCGACCTGGTGGTGTTCGGGATCGCCCAGGGCTCGATCTATGCGCTCATCGCGCTGGGCTACACCATGGTCTACGGCATCCTCCGCTTCATCAACTTCGCCCATGGCGAGGTGTTCATGATCGGGGCGATGACCGGCTACTTCGTGTCCGACGGGCTGGCCCGCACGCCGCTGTGGGAGGCCCAGCCGTTCGTCTCGCTCTTCATCGTCCTGATCTGCTGCATGACCGTGTCGGCGCTGGTCGCCCTGCTGCTGGAGCGGGTGGCCTACCGGCCGCTGCGGGGCCTCCCCCGGCTGCTGCCGTTCATCACCGCGATCGGCGCCTCCTTCTTCCTCCAGTACACGATGGCCACCCTGTTCGGGGTGGATGTCAAGCCCTACCCGGCGGTCGACGCCCTCAGCGGGGCGTTCACCGTCCTGGGCTTCCGGATCCTCAAGGTCCACCTGCTGGTGATCGTGGCGGCCCTCCTGATGATGGCCGGCCTGTACCTGTACGTGGAGAAGACCAAGGCCGGGAAGGCCATGCGGGCGGTGGCCGAGGACCAGGAGATCGCCCGGCTGATGGGGATCAACGTCGACCGCACGATCGCCAGGGTCTTCGCGGTCGGTGGGGCCCTGGCCGGGGCCGCCGGCCTGCTGTTCGGGCTGGTGTTCCAGAACGTCAACTTCTTCAGCGGGTTCCTGCCGGGGATCAAGGCGTTCACCTCCGCCGTCCTCGGCGGCATCGGCAACATCCCGGGAGCCATGCTCGGCGGCCTGATGCTGGGCTCGGTGGAGTCGCTGGGGCCGAGCCTGGTGCTGGTCGGGCTCGGCATCCCCTCGGCCCACCAGCTCAAGGATGTGGTGGCGTTCTCGGCGCTGGTGCTGGTGTTGATCTTCCGCCCCACCGGCATCCTCGGTGAGCGGGTGAGCGAGGAGCGGGCGTAGCGATGGCGGAGCGGACCGTCCCCACCGAGGTACCAGCGGCCGCAGGGGCCGACCTGCTCCCTGCCCGGCAGGTCGATCTCCAGCGAGCGGTCGTGGCTGGGCTCTTGGGCGGGCTCGTCGCCGCGTTCGTGTCGGCCAATGGCATGGTCGAGGCGTTCTCCGAGCGAGACCTGCTCGGCGGAGGAGCGGTCGGCCCCCTGACGCTCGGTGGGCTCCTGCTGCTGGCCGTCCCGCTCCTGGTCGGGTATCTCGCCGGGCGGCCGCCGCCGGTCCTGCAGGGGTTCGCCACCCCTCCCGGCGGCCCGCGCAACCTGGCCGGCGGGCTGCTGGCCGGACTCGTGAGCGGCGTCGTCATGGCGGTGTTCGTGACGCTGATCGCCACCTTCAACGTCCGCGAGGTCCTCCTCAACGTCACGCCGGCGCTCGTGCGGGAACCGCCCCGGCTGCTCACCTTCGGGCTGGAGGTCGGCGCCGGGGTGGCGCTGCTCCTCGCCGTCTACATCGCGCTCGGCGGTGTCGCCGCAGCGCTCCACCTGCTGCGCGAACGGTGGCGGAGGGCCGCGCTCGCCGCGGTCCTGTGGGTGCTCGCGTTCGCCCTGATGCAGCCGTTCGTCGACCAGCTGCTGCGGGGGATCCAGACGGAGCTGGGCCTGTGGACCGCGCCGCTCGGCGACTTCTTGTACGGGCCGAGCGGCGCGCTGAGCGTCGCCGGGGTGGTGGTGGTCGGGGCGGTGGCGTTCGCCCTCTACGGGCTCCGGGCGCGGGAGGGTCGCGGCCCGGTCCGCCAGCGGCTCCAGGGGCTGCCCGACCGGTCCCGCCGCCTGCTCAGGCTGGCGGTGCTCGCCGTGGTCCTGCTCGTGCTCGGCCTGCTGCCCCAGGTCCTCGGGCCGTTCCTCAGCGAGGTCCTGAACATCGCCGGCATCTTCCTGCTCATGGCGCTCGGGCTGAACATCGTGGTGGGGTTCGCCGGCCTGCTCGACCTCGGCTATGTGGCCTTCTTCGCGGTCGGCGCCTACACGACCGCGCTGCTCACCTCGCCCCAGTCGAGCCTTGGTGTCGGCTGGATCTTCTGGGCCGCCGTGCCGTTCGTGATCCTCGCCGCCGCCGTGGCGGGCCTGGCCGTCGGCACCCCGGTGCTGCGGATGCGTGGCGACTACCTGGCGATTGTCACCCTCGGGTTCGGCGAGATCGCCCGGCTGCTGTTCCTCTCCG
>JASLBL010000004.1 GCA_030146615.1 Actinomycetes bacterium | reverse complement strand
CGGCGCCGTCCTCGACGGCCCGCTGGGCATCCCGGCGATGGTGCTGGTGCCCGTGGGCGGGTTCCTGGTCCTGTACGGGGCCGCCCTGTGGCTGCTGGGGTTGCGACCCCGGCTGAGCCGCCCGGCGGTCAAGGTGGTGGTCGCCGGCAACCTCGTGTGGGTGGCGGCCAGCATCCTGGCCGCGGTTGCCGGCTGGTGGTCGCCGACCACCCTCGGCACCGTGCTCGTGGTCGCCCAGGCGGCCGCCGTCGCCCTGTTCGCCGAGCTCCAGCTCACCGGGCTGCGCCGGGCCCGCCCGGTGGCGGCCTAGCGCGGGCCCCGGCCGGCGGGGCGCCCGCCGGGTTGGTCGCGGAAGAACCGGACCAGCTCGGCGGAGGCGTCGGGGCCGGCCGGGTCGGTGTAGGAGCCGTCGGGGCTTCCGCCCGACCAGGCGTGGCCGAGCTGGTGCACCGTCCACCACTCGGCCGCGACCTGCCCGGCGGCGTCGCGGTAGACCCGGCGGGTCCAGCCGGGCCCGGTGGCCGTCTCGGCGGCCGCCGTCCCGGCCCAGGGAGTAAGCAGGGCCTCGGCGTTGACGGGGGCGACGGTGGTGTCGCGGCCGCCCTGGAAGACCAGCAGCGGGACGTTCCCGCCCGGGCGGGCCGCCCCTGTCGGCGGGCCCTGCTTCATAGCCGCGAAGGCCGAGGGCAGGTCGTGGGCGGCGCCGTAGGCCAGCCCGGAGTGGACGGCGGCGGCCCCGAACAGGTCCGGGTAGGTGGCGGCCATGACGGCGGCCATGGCCCCGCCGGCCGAGAGCCCGGCCACATAGACCCGCCCCGGGTCGACCCGGTACGCGCCCATGACCTGCCGGGCGATCCCGGCCAGCAGCGACGGCTCGCCGGCGTCGCGCCGCTGATCGCCCGGCTGGAACCAGTTCCAGCAGCGCAGCTGGTTGGCCGAGGGCGGCTGCTCGGGGTAGACAACCAGGAAGCCGTCCCGCTCGGCCAGCTCGTTCATCCGCGTCCCAACCGCGAAGTCGGCCGCCGTCTGCGTGCCGCCATGCAGCATCATCACCAGCGGCACCGCCTCCCCGGCATACCCGCTGGGCACGTACAGCTTGTAGTTCCGGCTCCCAGCCGCGTTCCGGAAGGTCCCGTCGAGGAACCGCGCTCCCTCCGGCACCTCCACTACCGGAGTAGCGGCTCCCCGGGTCCGCAGCTTCCGCCCGGCCGCGCCCAGCCCGGCCGCGCCCAGCCCGGCGGTCCCCAGACCAGCGCCGCCGAGTCCAGCCGTGCCGGCCCCGGCCGTACCCAGCGCCTCCGCCAGGCCGCGCGGCACCCGGACCCGCCGCTGTCGGGTCCCCCGGTGGGGGAGCGTAGCCGACCCGGAACTGGCGGGCTCGCGGTTGTCCACAGCCCTGCCGCCAGCGCCACCGCCGGCCCCGGCGGCCCCGCCGTCAGTCCCGCCGGCCCCGCCGTCAGTCCCGCCGGCCCCACCGCCCCCGCCAGCCAGACCGGTCCGGCTGCCGGGGTGGCCGTCAGCCCCGCCGCCGGAGTGGCCGAGGGCGCGCTGGATCAACGCCGTGGCGTCGGCGAGGCGGCCGGCGCGGGTGAGGCGGGTCGCGTCGGTCATGGCGTCCTGGAACTGCTGGGTCTGCATGGCGCGGCGTTCCTTCTGCTCGGTGTCTAGACGATGCGGTCGGCCAGGGCGGCCTTGACCCGGGTGCTGGCGCGCAGGGCGCCGAGGACCTCGACCGACTCGATGGTGGCGCGGGCCAGGTCGGGGGAGACGTCGTCGGCGATGCTGGCCAGCCCGAGGACCCGGATCTGGAGGCGCTGGCCGCCGTCGCGGACCGCCTCCAGGTCGCGCCGGGCGTAGTGCTGGACCCCCAGCACCAGCGTCTTGCGGGCCACCGTGCGGTGCACGGCCTCGGCGTGGGTGGCCAGCTGGCCCCGGATCGCGGTGCGGATGAAGTCGGTCCGGTTGGCGTAGAAGCCCTCCTGGACCAGCAGGTCGATCTGGCCTAGGTCAACCAGGCCAAGGTTGATGGTGATCTTCTCGGTCTTCTCGGTCTCCGCCACTGCAACCATCCCCTTACCATCCAGTGGGATGGTATCTGCTAGGGGAGGGCTGTCAACTCGGCGGGCACCTCAACGGTCGCCTCGGGCGTCTCCACCCGCACCTCGGGCAGGTCCCGGCCCAGGACGGCCGGCGGCTTGACCCGGGCCGAGACCGACGGCACCCGCACCCGGACCGCCGGGGTGGCGACCGGCGGCGTGGTCACCGGCGGCTGCGACCCACCCGACCCCGACCCACCAGACCCGCCCGACCCACCCTGATCCCCGACCGGCTCGGTCACGAAATCCGACCCTCGGCCGCCCGAGGACCCGCTGGCCCCGGACCCGGCGGCGACGGGACGAGGGTGGGCCCGGCGCGGGTGCCCGCGGTCCACCGACATCGGCCGCTCGCCGTCGGCGGCCGGCGCGGCCGAGGCTCCGGCCGCCGGCACGGGCTGGTCGGTGACCGGCGGGGTCATGGTGATCCCGACCGGCGGCGGCAGGTACTGGAAGATCCCCGGCAGGCGCCGGCCGGTGCCCGGCTGCGGCGGCTCGTCGACCAGAGCCAGCACCGCGGCCAGGGCGACCAGGATCAGCAGCAGCCCGCCGTTGCGGATCCCGGTGGGCCGGTGCAGCCGGACCCTCGGCCAGCGCCACCCAGGCCCGCCGCGCCCGATCCCGATCCGGTCAACGATGCTCATAGGTGGAGGGTCGGCCGCTTCGCCGATTTCCTTGACGCCGCCTCTTGCCCGATCGCCCGTTCCTGCCGACATGGTGAAAGAGAGCACCGACCAGGGGGATCCGCGCTGCGCCAGCTCGTACGTGTCGTCGTCGCCACCTTGGTCCTGCTGGGGATCCTCGGGGTGGCCGCGCCGGCGGCCGCCGAGACGGCCGACCAGTGCTACGCCGTCCTCAACCAGTTCCGGGCCAAGGCGGGGCTGGCCAAGGCGTCCAGCACCTCGATCCCGGCCCTGGCCGTCGCCGCCGGCAGGCACGCCGCCTACCGGGTCAACGTCGACCCCGGCGACTCGGTCGTGCTCAAGGACCTCGGGCTGCCCGACCTGGGCCTGTTCGGGCCCGACCTGAACGCCCACCTGGAGACGCCGGCCCTCACCGAGCTGGGCTTCACCGGCGTCAACCCCTGGGATCGCACCAGGGCGGCCAAGCTCGCCGACGGCACCTGGCGCTACCAGTACGAGGACGTGACCACGGCCACCGGCATCTCCGCGGCCCGGTTGGAGGGGGTGCGCAGCTGGGTCGACGCCCCCTACCACCGCCTGCCGCTCCTGGACGCCAACACCCGCCACGTCGGCTGCGCCGCCGCCGAGCGGGTGGTCGACGGCCGCCCGTATGCGGCTGAGGTGCTGGAGATGGCCGCCACCTGGAAGGACACGACCAAGCGGATCACCCTCTACCCGGCCCCGGGCCAAAAAGGCGTGCCGGTCTCCTTCAACCGCTGCCAGGAGAGCCCGACCCCCTTCGGCGGCACCTGCGATCCGGCCCGCCCGAACCAGCCGGTCGGCTACGTCGTGACCATCCAGGCCGACGGCTACTACGCCATGAAGATCCAGGGGATCGCCTTCTCCAAGGGCTCGGCCCGCACCCCGGTCGACATCCACCGGGCGGTCCGCGCCCGGACCAGCAAGTCGACGGTGGCCAGCTCGGCCTTCGACCCCAACCTGCCGCGCAACGCCGCCATGCTTGCCGCCAAGGCCCCGCTCGCCCCCGCCACCACCTACAACGTGCGCGTCTCGGGCTACGTCCAGGCCACCAAGGGCGGCAAGTGGATCCAGTTCCGGACCCGTATCTGGTCGTTCACCACCGCCTGACCCGCCCGCGGTCGCGCCTGCCCAGGTGCCCGGTGTGCCGGGGTCCGAGCCCGATCTGGCCACGGT
>JASLBL010000687.1 GCA_030146615.1 Actinomycetes bacterium | reverse complement strand
AGCGCAAGGGCCGTTGCCCCGACAGGTTCCGTCTGCGCAACAAGCGACAGCCTGGTGGGTACTTGATCCGCGTTGGCGAAGGACATCTACGATCGGTCACCCTTCCCACGATCGGTCAGGTTCGGGTGCACGACAACACTCGAAGGCTCCGGCAGCTACTCCGCCCCGACGCGCAGTTGGATCGCATCAGCGGAGAGCAACGGGACATCCCAAGAGCCAAGCTCCTCTTCGCCACCGTAGCTCGGCGCGGAACCCGCGGGTATGTCAGCCTGAACGTCCAGGCGCCCGATTTTCACCCTTGACGCCGCCATCAGCTCGCTGCCCACGAGGGCGGCGGCTACGTTGGGGTGGACCTCGGCCTTGTCGCTTTCGCCGTCGCAGCAACGTCAGACAGGACTGAGATCGGCCGCTGGCACACAAACGATCCACTCACGCGCCGGCTTCGCCGGGTACGGCGGTGCTCCCGCGCTTTGTCGCGGGCGAAGCGCGGCTCCCGCAACCATGCCAAGGTCGTCAGGCGGATTCGTCGCGAACACGCCCAGATTTTCCATGCCCGCCGAACCTTCCTCCACGAGATCTCGAGCCAGCTGGTCAAGAACCACGCCCGGTTGGCCATTGAGAACCTCGCCGTCGACAACCTCGTCCGCCACAACCGCCTCGCCCGCGCCGTCGCGGACGCTGCCTGGTCGGAGTTCGCCCGCCAGCTCACCTACAAGACTGAATGGTTCGGGGCGGAGCTGGTGGTCTGCGATCGCTGGTTTGCATCGAGTAGGACCTGCTCGCGGTGTGGAACGCTGAAGGAGCGGATGGGGCTGGCCGAGCGGGTCTTTCGCTGCGATACCTGCGAGCTCGTCACTGACCGCGATCGCAACGCAGCCGCCAATCTCGCCGCCTGGGCCGAGCATGCTCAGGCTCCGGACCGCCAAGCGGGCGGCCGGGTCACCAATGCCCCCGGAGGGGAAGGCGCTGGCCGTTGCCTTGACGACGGCGAAACCGGCCCCGATGAAGGAGGAACCAACGCTCCAGAGATCACTGGAGTCGAGGACACCCGAGAAGGGTGGCGTCCGAGCACCACCACGTGGGTCGCCTGACGCGCTTGAGCCGATGCCGTTACCGTAACGGAGTGAGCAAGCACGAGCTGTCCGAACGCCAACCGCCAGATCCGCACAGGCTGCCCGGGCGGCGGCTCCTGCGGGACGAGGTGGCCCTGGTCCTGGCCCTCTCGCTGGCCGCGTCGGCCCTGTACGCGATCGTCGACATCCTGTCGGCGCCGATCCGCGGGGTCGAGGCGCCCCTGTTCGCCGACGTCGGCCTCATCTACCAGCTGCTCAACCTGGGCACCTCGGCCGTCCCGGTCTTCCTCGTCCTCCACCTCCTCGGCCGCTCCGGCGAGTCCGCGGCCAGCATCGGCCTCGACACCACCCGACCCTGGGACGACCTCCGCTGGGGGGTCAGCCTGGCCGCCCTGGTCGGCGGGGTCGGCCTCGGCATCTACATCCTGGCCGTCAGCCTGGGCGTCAACCGCACCGTGGTCCCGATCCCCCCCACCGGCAACTGGTGGACGATCCCGGTGCTGCTCCTGGCCGCCGCCCGCAGCGGCCTCCTCGAAGAGGTGATCGTCTGCGGCTACCTGCTCCGCCGCCTCGACCAGCTCGGCTGGTCCCCCGCCAAGGCCCTCTGGTCCAGCGCCCTCCTCCGCGGTGCCTACCACCTCTACCAGGGCTTCGGCGGCTTCTTCGGCAACCTCGCCCTCGGCCTGTTCTTCGGCCGCCTCTACCAGCTCCGCGGCCGCACCACCCCCCTGGTCATCGCCCACTTCCTCATCGACGCCGCCGCCGGCCTGGGCTACCTCGCCCTCCGCGGCCACGTCTGGTGGCTCCCGGGGTAGGTCGCCCGGGTTGTCCACAGATGCCGGTTCGGAGATGGAGGAGTTCAGAGAGTCCCTTCAGCAGATACGCACGGAGGAGCGCGCCCGCTATCGCGACTGACCGGCCGTGGCCCGCATCGTCCTCGACACCGACGTGGTCTCGCTGCACCGCGCGGGTCGCCTCCCGGCCGGCCTGACGGTGGCAACGGTCTTGGCTGAGTTGGCTGCCAGGCACAGCGACGTGGGCGGCCCCGGCCGCTGCACGACTCCTGGATCGCGGCCTGCGGTATCGAGGCCGGGCTGCCACTGCTGACCCTCAACCACCGCGACTTCGCCGACTTCGCCGAGCGCGACGGGCTGGTGCTCCTCACTGCCTGACCGGCACCAAGGCGAGCATTGCGCGGGCCAGGGCGGACCGCGAGAATCCGGGGATGGGTGAGCGGCGGAGCTGGATCCCGATGGAGGACGGGGTTCGGCTTGCGGTCAGCCTGTACCTGCCGGAGGGGGCGGAGGACGGGCGGGCGGTGCCGGTGGTGCTGGAGGCGCTGCCGTACCGGAAGGACGACGCGACGGCGTCGTACCGGCCGGAGTACGAGCGGCTGTCCGGGGAGTACGGGTACGCGGTGGCCCGGGTGGATCTGCGGGGAACGGGGTCGTCGGAGGGAGTGGCGACCGACGAGTACCCGGCGAGTGAGCAGGCCGACCTGTGCCAGGTGATCGGGTGGCTGGCCGACCAGCCGTGGTCCACCGGGGCGGTCGGGATGTACGGGACCAGCTACTCGGGGTTCAACTCGCTCCAGGTGGCGGCCGGGCGGCCGCCGGCGCTGAAGGCGATCGTCGCCATCTACGCCAGTGACGACCGCTACACCGACGACGTGCACTACACCGGCGGGGCGGTCAAGCTGCTCGACCTGGTCGACTACCCGCTGTACATGGTCGCCCTGAACGCCCTGCCGCCGGTGCCGGCGATCGCCGGGCCGGACTGGCGGGAGCGGTGGCGGGAGCGGGTCGAGGGCCTGGAGCCGTGGCTGCTGCGGTGGCTCGAGGAGCAGGCCGACGGCCCGTACTGGCGCCAGGGGTCGCTGCGGCCGGCGTACGAGCGGATCGAGTGCCCGACGATGCTGGTCGCGGGCTGGGCCGACGGCTACCGCAACGCCACCTTCCGGGTGCTGGAGCGGCTGCGGGCGCCGGCCCGGCTGCTGTTGGGGCCCTGGAGCCACATGGCCACCGACAACTCCCTGCCCGGGCCGCGGATCGACCTGGTCCCGGAGATGGTCCGCTGGTGGGACCGCTGGCTGCGCGACGACCGCAACGGCGTCGACGAGGCACCGCCGGTGACCGTGTTCGTCCGCCACAGCACCCGGCCCGCCCCCGACCTCGACGAGCAGCCCGGGGTCTGGCGGAACGAGCCAGCCTGGCCCCCAGATCGGGCCACCAGCCTGACCCTGCCCCTGGGAGCGGCCGGGCACCCGGCCCCGGACCCTCGCGGCCTCGATCCTCCGGACCCCAGCTCGGCCCCTGACCCTCGCAACCCCGACCCGGCCCCGGTCGCCGACGGCGCCCACCCGGCGGGGGCGGCGGTCGACCGGCTGGACGTGCGGCCCGACGTCGGGAGCGCGGCCTGGATCAGCTGCGCCGGGCACCTGCCGTTCGGGCAGCCGGACGACCAGCGGGCCGATGACGCCTTCTCGCTGACCTACGACTGGGAGCTGGAGCGGGACCTGGAGATCCTCGGGCATCCGCGGCTGGTGACCCGGGTGGCGGCGTCGGCGCCGGTGGCGTTCCTGTCGGCCAAGCTGTGCGACGTGTTCCCGGACGGGGCCTCGACCCTGGTGGCACGCGGGTTCCTCAACCTGACCCAGCGGCGGTCGCGGACCGACCCGGAGCCGATGCCGCCGGAGGACCTCGAGACGGTCGAGCTGGAGCTGGACGCGACCTCGTGGGTGTTCCCGGCCGGGCACCGGCTGCGGCTGTCGCTGGCGGGATCGGACTGGCCGAACCTGGTGCCGCCGCCGGGGCCGGTGACCCTGACGGTGGAACGCGACGGGTCCACCCTCACCCTGCCGGTGCTGGAGGGGCCGAGCCCGGCGCCGCCGCCCTCGCTCTCCCCTCCCCGTCCTGGCGCCCCGGCCGAGCCGCCCGGTGACGGGGACGGGGACCCGGGCGCGGATCCTCGGCTGGCCGGGGGACGGGCCATGAGCGCCCCGGACCCCCCGACCCGGTGGCGGGTGGTGCGGGACGTGCTCGGGCACCGCACCGAGGCCGAGATCGACCACGGCGGCCGCTCCGACCTGCCGGACGGGACGGTCCTGGTCGAGCGGTACCAGGGGACGGTCGGGGTGGCCCTGGACCGGCCGGGGCTGAGCTGGGCCCGCGGGTCGGCCGCCTACCGCGTCGAGTGGCCGGAGGCGACCGTTGCCACCAGCGCCCGGCTGGACCTGAAGGGCGACGCCGACGCCTTCGAGATCCAGCTCGAGCTCAAGGCCCGCGAAGGTGACGAGCTCCGCTGGGCCCGGACCTGGCACCGCCGTATCCCCCGCCACCTCGGCTGATCCACGCGGGGGGCCGCCGAGCCGACGAGTCGGCCGGGTCGAACGAAGGATTGACCGGTCGTTCAGCTTCTGTCCATGATCGCGTATGCGCCATCGTCGGTCCCGGTTCATCCCGGCCCTGCTGCTGGCGGCGATCTGCGCCGGCAGCCTCGCCCCGGCCGTGGCCCAGGCGCAGGAGGAGGACGGCCGGCTGGTCGTCGGCCGGCTCCAGCTCGACCCGTGCGAGGAGCTCGACGGCGCCTGGTGCGGCGAGCTCGGGGTGCCGTTCGACCGAGCCGACCCGGCCGCCGGGACGATCCCGATCAACTTCGAGTGGTACCCGGCCGAGCAGGCCGCCGTGGGCACGATTGTCGCCATGGAGGGCGGCCCCGGCTACCCGAGCACCGGCGGCCGCGACTACTACCTCGAGCTGTTCGGCGGCCTCCAGCGCTCGCGCAACCTGCTGCTGGTCGACAACCGCGGGACCGGCGCCTCCGGGCTGGTCAACTGCCGGCCGCTGCAACGCTGGCACCTGGCCCTCGGCGACGATGAGTACAACCGCCGGGTCGCCGCCTGCGGCAACCAGCTCAACACCGCCCGGCCGCTCCCCGACGGCGGGCTCGTGCACGGCAGCGACCTGTACGGCACCGCCAACGCCGCCCGCGACCTGGCCGACGTGCTCGCCGCCCTGGAGACCGGGCCGGTCGACCTGTACGGCGACTCCTACGGCAGCTACTTGGGCCAGACCTTCGCCGCCCGCCACCCGCAGCTGCTGCGGTCACTCACCCTGGACGCCACCTGGCCGGTGCTCGGCACCGACCCGTTCTACCTCTCGACCATCGAGGCGGCCCGGATCGCCTTCGACCTGGCCTGCCGGCGCAGCGTGGCCTGCGCCCTGGCCGCCCCCGGGTCGTCCATGGCCCGCATCGGCGCCCTGGCCGAGCGGCTGCGCCGGGCCCCCGTCGTGGGCCAGACCCGCGAGCCGGGCAGCGCCCCTTCCAGGTGGCGGGTCGACGTCGGGATGCTGATCGCGCTGGTCAACAACGCCGGCTCCGACGCCGGGGTCTACCGCGAGCTGGACGCCGCCGCCCGGGCGGTGCTGGAGCGCCGCGACAACGCCCCGCTGCTCCGGCTGGCCGCCAAGTCGCTCTACACCGACGACGGCGGGCCGGTGCGGGAGTGGTCGGCCGGCCAGTACAGCGCCGTCTACTGCACCGACTACCCGCAGGCGTTCGACATGCGGGCGCCGGTGGCGGTCCGGCAGGCCCAGTACGAGGCCGCCGTGGACGCCCTGCCCGACGACACCTACGCTCCGTTCACCGTCGAGGAGTGGACGACCTCGCCGGTGGCCGAGTTCGACGACTGCCTGCACTGGCCGGCGCCGGTCCGCGACGACCCGCCGATCACCGAACGGCCGCCCCTGGTCCCGCCGACTCTTCCCGTGCTGGTGTTGTCGGGCGGGCTCGACACCCTGACCACCTGGACCGACGGCGCCGTCGTGGCCCGGCAGCTGGGCCCGTCGGCGCGCTGGGTCAAGGTCGAGAACACCATCCACGTGACCGCGCTGGCCGACCCCTACGGCTGCGCCAGCGGGCTGGTCCGCGAGTTCGTGCGCCACCCCGATCGGCTCCAGACGATGGACGTGTCCTGCGCCAGCCGCATCCCCGAGGTCCGCGCGGTCGGCGACTTCCCCCGCCGGCTGTCCGGGGCGACCCCGGCCACCCCGCGCAAGGGCAACCAGGCCGGGTCGGCCGGGCTGAAGCTGGCCGCGGTCGGGGCGGCCGCCGTCGGCGACGCCGTCGCCCAGTGGTGGTACCTGCCCGGTTCGCGCGGCCACGGCCTCCGCGGCGGCTGGTTCACCGTCGAGGGCGACGTGAGCGTCAAGCTCGAGCTCCACAAGGTCCGCTTCGTCGCCGACACCGTGGTCGCCGGCACCGCCACCTGGAACACGAGCACCGGCCAGGTCACCGCCCGCGTCGTGGTCAAGGGCCCCGGCGCCGCCACCGCCACGCTCCGCCTCCGCTGGAACGACCTGGCCCGCCACCCTCGCGCCGCGGTCACGGGCCGCACCGGCGCCGGCAGCCGGGTGGTCGCCACCCTCCCCGCCCCCTGAGCCGGGTCGAGGGATGGGCAAGGGCTGGGGTGAAGGGCTGTGGACAACCCAGCGCGCTCCAACCCCGGGTCGGCTACGCTCCCCCACCGGGGGCCTGAGCCCGGGACCCAGCCGATGAGCCGCCGGCCGAACCCGGGACCCACCCAGTGACCCGCGCGCCGGGAGCGGAACCTGGTACCGGGCCCGGGGTGATCACGCCAGATGGGTGTGCGGTGGAGTTGTACCGGGTGTTGCCGGCGATGGGCGAACCCGAGGTCGTGCATGCGGCGGTTCCCGCCGGGGCCGGGATCCTCGAGCTGGGCGCTGGGGCCGGCCGGGTCACCCATCCATTGATCGGGCTCGGGCATCCGGTGGTGGCGGTGGACGAGTCGGCGGAGATGCTGGCCTGCATCCAGGGGGCCGGGACCGTCCGGGCGAGGATCCAGGAGTTGCGGCTGGGGTGGCGGTTCGACGTGGTGCTGCTGGCCTCGTTCCTCGTCAACGTGGCCGACCGGGGGCTGCGGCGGCGGTTCCTGGAGACGTGCCGGGACCATGTGCGCGAGGAGGGCTGCGTGCTCGTCCAGCGGCACCCGCCGGCGTGGTTCGACGGGGCGACCGAGGGCGAGCGGACCGACAGCGGGATCACCTTCCGGTTGCGTGACCTCAGCCGGCCTGGGCCGGGGCTGCTCGCGGCCACGGTCGAGTACCAGGTGGGCGAGCGGGTGTGGACCCAGACGTTCACCGCCGAGCGGGTCGGTGACGAGGACCTGGAGGCCGCCCTGGGCGAGGCCGGGCTGGCGGTGGACGCCTACCTGACCGGGGACGGCTCCTGGGTCCGGGCGGTGCCGGTCTCGCGGGGCTGAGCGGTCGGCCGCTCGCCCAGGTAGGCGCGGGCGATCATCGTCACCACGTGGTAGACGGCGTCCTCGGCCGGGGCCAGGGGGCCGGGGGTGAAGTGGGGGGAGGCCATGCCCCGCTGCACCGACTCGCAGGCCGACCAGTCCTGGCGGTTGGTCCGGTCCCAGAAGTCGACCGCGTACGACGGGTCGAACCCGGGCTGCTCGGTCGCCTCGGGCGGGAAGTACCAGGAGCAGACGACGTGGCTCCGGTCGGCGGCCAGCGGCTCCACCAGGTGGGTCATCAGGTAGTCGGGGTGGAGGCTGAGCAGGAGGTTCGGGAACAGCCCGAGGTAGGCGACGGTCCGCAGCCGCTCGCCGTCCAGCCCGGGGATGGGCACGCCGTCGCTGTGGCCGTCCAGCGACATGGTCACCGCGTGGTCCTTGAGGTCCATGGTGCCGCCGACCCAGGCGCCGTCGAGCTCGAAGTTGTCGCCGCTGGCGGGCGGGCTCACCTGGCACAGCTCGGGGTGGATGAGCGGGCAGTGGTAGCACTCGTGGTAGTTCTCGAGGATGACCTTCCAGTTGCAGTCCAGGTCGTACTCATGGCTGACCAGCGGGACCAGCCGCCCCGGCCGGTAGGGGGCGACCAGGTCGTCGAGGGCCCCGACGTGCTCGGCGAACGGCGGGGCGTCGCCGGAGCCGTTGACGAACAGGAACCCGTGCCAGCTCTCCAGCGGCAGCTCGACCAGGCCGTGGTCGGCCGGGCGGAACTCGGTGTGCTCGCGGAACCCGGGCGCGCCCCGCAGGCTGCCGTCCAGGTCGTAGGTCCAGGCGTGGTAGGGGCAGAGCACGGTCCGCCTGGAGGTCTGCTCGCCGACGCCGAGCAGCTCGTGGCCGCGGTGCCGGCAGGTGTTGGCGAACGCCCGCACCTTCCCGTCGGTGCCTCTGACCAGCAGCACCCCGGCCTGCCCGACCTTGACCGCCCGCTGGGCGCCCGTCCCGTCCAGGTCGCCCTCGCGGCCGACGCACGTCCAGGACCCGGCGAAGAACCGTTCCTGCTCGAAGGCGAAGACCCGCGGCGAGACGTAGGCGTCCCGCGGGAGCATCCGGCTCTGACCGAACGGCCGCAGCGACGGCTCCAGGTCGACCGGGTCGAAGGGCGGAGCGGTGGCATCCGGCATGGTCGGACCTCCAGCACTTCAACTGACTCTTCAGTCAGTATAAGCCGGGGAACCGCCCCGGGACCAGCCGCCGGTCGATACACTGCGGCCGTGGCGCGGATCAAGGCGGACGTCCGCCGGGAGGAGATCCTCAGGGCGACCTGCCGTGAGGTGATCGCCCGCGGGTTCGCGAGCACCCGGGTGGGCGACGTGGCCGCCGCCCTCGGGGTCTCGACCGGGCTGGTCTTCTACCACTTCACCAACAAGGAGACCCTGCTCGGGGAGGCGTTCCGGTACGCCGCCGAGGAGGACCTGGACCGGCTGTCGGCGACCGCCGCCGGAGGCGGCAGCGCCGCCCAGCGGCTGGACCGGATCCTGCGGCTCTACTCCCCCGCCGACTCGTCCGAGGCCTGGCTGCTCTGGATCGACGCCTGGGGCCAGGCGCTGCGCAGCCCCGAGCTGGCCGAGGTGTCGCGCCAGCTCGACCTGCACTGGAAGCAGACCCTGGCCACGGTGATCCGCGAGGGAGTGGCGGCCGGCGAGTTCACCTGCCCCGACCCGGACGCCGCCGCCTGGCGGCTCACCGGCCTGCTCGACGGGCTCGGGGTCCAGGTCGCGGTCCACCGCAGCCTCCCGGCCGACCGCCTGGTCGACTGGGTCCGGGCGGCCGCCGCGGCCGAGCTGGCCACCGACCCGGCCGCCCTGGCCGGCAACGGCCGGGCCTGAGCGGGGCCGTCGCGCCGACGGCCGGGCCTGTGGACAGGCGTGCCCGGATGTCGCGCGGTTGGCGGAAGATGGCCCGGTCCCCGACCCGATCCGCAGGAGGCCCTCATGGCCGTCAGGCTCCAGGTGGTGTTCGACGCCGCCGACCCACCCAAGCTCGCCGCCTTCTGGGGGGAGGCGATCGGGTACGTCGAGGAGGACCCGCCGGACGGGTTCGGCAGCTGGGAGTCGTGGGCGGTGGCCAACGGCCTGCCCCGGGAGGACTGGGACAACTACGCCTCCCGGGTCGACCCCGACGGCGCCGGGCCGCGGCTGTTCTTCCAGCGCGTCCCCGAGCCCAAGACGGCCAAGAACCGGGTCCACCTGGACCTGGCCGTCAGCGGCGGCCGGGACACGCCGATCGAGGACCGCCGGCGCCGGATCGCCGACGCCGCCGAGCGGGCCGTGGCCGCCGGCGCCACCAGGGTCAGGGCCTACGACGAGGCCGGCCAGCACTGGGTCGTCCTCCAGGACCCCGAGGGCAACGAGTTCTGCCTGCACTGAGGACGCCCGTCATGGCCGGGGCGGTCGGGCCGGGGCCGCTGGAGCCTCCGGCGGGTGCGGAGCTCGGCGGCCGACGGTCCCGTTGAGCAGCTGGGTCATCATCAGGAGGCTCAGGTCGTAGGCCAGCTGATCGAGCTCACCCAGCCGCTTGCCGAGCTCGGCCAGGGCGCCAGGCCGGGATCCCTGGGCGGCCTGCCGGTAGGCATCCTCGATGCTCGCCCCCACGGCCTCATAGGTGGCATAGGCCCGCTCGAGCTGCTCGCGCGCGAGCTGGCCGAAGGACGTCTCGACCAGGGCGAGGTTCACGTTCAGGAGGTCGTTCCACTGGTACAGGACCTCGTCGTAGCTCGCGAGCTTCTCGGCGAGGGCATCCGCGGAGACGGCTCCGCGCGTGTGGCCGTCCACGGCGTGGAACAGCCGCAGCATGCGGTATCGTCGCCGGTCCAGCAGCCCGCTGACGGCCTGGCAGACCTCGCCGGCCCGGTGCCGCTCGGCCTCCCGGAGCTGTGCCTCGTTCTGCTGGTTCCAGGAGCGCCGCTGGAGGTAGGTGCCGAGCAGGCCACCGAGCACGGTGGTCAGCAGGAACCCGACCACGAGCTGCCAGATGGTGTCCATGGTGGCAACCATCTCACAGGGGCCAGCTCACACCAGGTAGTTGGCCTCCGGGACCGGGGTGGTGAGGGCCGGGCGGTCGAGGGCGAACGGGGTGAGGTCGACGCCGGTGCCGCGGTGGAGGGCCAGGTCGGCGAGGACCCGGCCGAGCAGAGGCGCGAACTTGAAGCCGTGGGCGGCGCCCAGGGCGACCAGGACGCGGTCGTGGCCGGGCAGGGGGCCGAGGGCGAAGTCGCGGTCCGGGGTGAGGGTGTAGAGGCAGGTCGCGGTGTGGTCGTGGGTGCCGGCGGCGGCGGGCAGGCGGGTGCGCAGGAACCCGGCCAGGCGGTCGACGGCGGCCGGGTCGGGATCGAAGCCGCGGGTGGTGGCGGTGACCTGGACGCCGCCGACGTCCTGGGCGGCCTTGAGGGCGGCCCCTGGCCAGACCGGGAAGCCGTAGAAACTGGGGTCGTCCATCCAGATCCAGACCGGGAACCGGCCGACGGCGAAGGCGTCCGGGTCGGCCGGGCGGTAGTAGCTGAACTGCTCCTGGGTGACGACGAGGGGGAGGCCGGCGCCGAGCTGGGCGAGCAGGTCGGAGGTCCAGGCGTCGGTGCAGAGCAACAGCCGGCCGGCCCGGAAGGTGGCGTCGGCCGTCGCCACCTCGACCGAGCCGCCGCGGTCGCGGACGGCCGTCACCGGGCTCCGGTCGAGCAGGGTGGCGCCGTAGCCCTGGGCCAGGCGCTGCATGAGCTGGGTGCCGCGGGCGGCCGGGACCATGCCGGCGTCGGCCTGCCAGAGGCCGCGGACGTCCTGGTCGAGGCGGAAGGCCGGCCAGCGGCGCATCACCTCGGCGGCGTCCAGCCACTGGTAGGGGACACCGCAGGCGTCCAGGCTGGCCCGGTAGGGGCCGGGCGGGATGGCCGAGGAGGCCGGGAACAGGTCGAGGCCGCCGGTGGTGACCAGCAGCCGCTCCCCCGCCTCCCATTCCAGCTCGGCCCAGGCGTCATAGGCCAGGCCGGCCAGGCGCACGTAGCCGGGCGTGTGGTAGGAGCGGCGGATGATCCGGGCGTGGTCGTGCGACGCCCCCCGGTGGTGCCCGAGCTCGAACTGCTCCAGCCCCAGCACCCTCGCCCCGGCCCTGGCCAGCGCCCACGCGGCCGCGCTACCCAGCGCCCCCAGCCCGACCACGACCACGTCCCAGTCGTGCCGGTGGCTGGTGGTCACGTCAGGTCCTCGACAGCTCCCAGCCGGTCGAGCACGTAGCGGCGGATGTCGAGGCTCGGCTCCTCCATGGGGGCGAACCAGCCGCCGGTGTACGCCCGGGAGGACATGCCGCGCTGGACGCTCTCGCACATGGCCCAGTCCTGGCGGTTGACCAGGTCCCAGAAGTCGGCCGCGTCGGAGGGGTCGAAGCCGGGGCGGGCCTGCTCTTCGGGGTGGAACAGCAGCTCACAGACGACCGTGGTCTCGGCCGGGCCGTGCGGCCACAGGGTGAAGGCGGCGACGTGGTCGGCGGACAGGCTCAGCATCAGGTTGGGGTAGACGAGCTCGCCCTTGTGGCGGGTGCGTTCGTCGTCGTCCAGGCCCGGGAACGGCGCCCGGTCGCTCCGGCCGGTGGCGGTGAAGGTCCAGGCGCCCTCGCGGTGCGGCACGCCCCGGTCCCAGTCAAGGCCGGCCCCGCCGCGCTTGAACGCGGGCACGACCCGGCACAGCTCGGGGTGGACGCCGGCGCAGTGGTAGCACTCGTTGTAGTTCTCGGCGACCAGCTTCCAGTTGGCCCCGACCCGGTAGTCGAGCCGGCGCCCGACCCGCAGCTCCTCCAGCGGGTAGCGGCGCAGCCGCTGCGGCACCGGCCCGAGCTGGTCGGCCAGGGGCACCGCCTGCTCCGGGGTCAGGTGGAGGAACACGAACCCGCCCCAGGTGGCCACCCCGACCTGGTGGAGCCCGAAGGCCTCCCGGTCGAAGCCGTCGATCTCCTCGCTCCAGGGGGCGCGCAGCAGGCCGCCCTCCAGCCGGTAGGTCCAGGAGTGGTACGGGCAGCGCAGCGACCCGGCCTTGCGGGGAGGGGTGGCCTGGGACCCGCCCGGGGAGGCGGGCGGGCACGGCACCACCTGGGAACCGCGGTGACGGCAGACGTTGTAGTGGGCCGCCAGCTCCCCGGCCCTGGTCCGGACCAGCAGGACGCTCTCGCCGGCCACGTCCACCACCACCAGCGACCCCGGCCGCTCGACCTGGGCGGCCCGCCCGGCGCAGAACCACTCGCCGAACAGCAGCCGCTCCCGTTCCCGGTCGAAGGCCGCCTGGTCGAGGTAGTAGGATGCCGGCAGGGCCTTCTCCAGGCTGGCCATGGCCCTCACCTCCTCGTCTCCTCGAATTTGGGCCCCCGGACCGTTCACCCCCGGTGGGCTCAGTCGGAGCGGGTCGGGATCGGCAGCCGCTGGCGCACCTTGGCGCGTCGCTCGGCCCGGCGGAGGTCCTTGTTGATCTGGCGGACGACGTTGCGGCCAGGGATCCCGGTGACGCCGCCGCCGCCGTGGGTGGCCGACCCGGCCTGGTAGAGGCCGCGGACCGGGGTGCGGTAGTCGGCGTAGCCGGCGGCCGGGCGGGTGTGGAACAGCTGGCTGGCCGACAGCTCGCCGTGGAAGATGTTGCCGCCGACCAGCCCGTACTCGTGCTCCATCTGGTAGGGGCCGATCACCTGGCGGAACAGGATCGAGTCGGTGAACCCGGGCGCGACCGCCTCCATGCGGGCCACCACCCGGTCGGCGTGGGCCTCCAGCTCCTGGTCCATCGGCTTGCCGGCCCAGGTGTGGGGCACCCACTGGGTGAACATCGAGACGATGTGGTGGCCCTCGGGGGCCAGGGTCTTGTCGAACACCGACGGGATGCAGACGTCGGCGAACGGGACCGCCGAGGGCCGGCCGGCGGCCGCGTCCTGGAAGGCGCCCTCCATGTCGTCCAGCGACTCGGCGAGCACGATGGTGCCGCCGTGGATCTCCGGGTCGAACTCGGGCCGGCAGGTGAACCGGGGCAGCCGGTCTGTGGCCAGGTTGACCTTGACGGTGCCGCTGCGGGTCTTCCAGCGCTCGATGTCGGTGACGAAGTCGTCGGGCAGCTCGGCCCGGTCGACCTGCTCCAGGAAGGTGATCCGGGGGTGGGTGGCGGCCACGACCACGTCGGCGGCCAGCTCCTGGCCGCCCTCCAGGACCACTCCGGTGGCCCGGCCGTTCCTGGTGGTGATGCGCCGGACTGGGGCCGAGGTGCGGATCTCGGCCCCGAAGGAGCGGGCGGCGGCGGCGATGGCGTTGCTGACCCCGCCCATGCCGCCCTCGGCAAAGCCCCAGCTGCCGAGCTTGCCGTCGCCGACGTCGCCGATGTGGTGGTGGGCCATGACGTAGGCGGTGCCGGGGGCGCGCGGCCCGGCCCAGGTGCCGATGACCCCGCTGACCGCGTGCACGGCCTGGAGCTCGGGCGACTCGAAGTACTCCTCCAGCAGGTCGGCGATGCTGAGGGTGAACAGCCGGGTGACGTCGGCCGCCGTGCGGGTGTCGAGCCCGCGCAGCCGCCAGACCAGGCGGGCCTGCTCGGCCAGATCGACCGGGTGCCGGGAGCCGACCTTGGGCGGGACCGCCGACAGGAGGGGCCCGAGCACGTCGGCCAGGCCGGCCATCCAGGCGTCCCAGCGCTCCTCGGCCTCGGCGTCGCGGGGCGAGAACTTGGCGATCTCCTCCCGGCGCCTGGCCGGGTCGTTGGACAGCTGGAGGGAGGTGCCGCGGGCGTGGGGGGCGAAGTAGGGGCCCTGGGGGTAGACCTTGTAGCCGTGGCGGTGCAGGTCAAGGTCACGGACCAGGGACGGCGGCATCAGGCTGACCACGTACGACAGCGAGGTCACCTTGTACTGGGGCCCGAACGGCTGCTCGGTGACGGCGGCGCCCCCGACCACCTCGCGGGCCTCGCAGACCAGCGTCCGCTGCCCCTGCCGGGCCAGGTAGGCCGCCGCGACCAGCCCGTTGTGCCCGCCACCGACGACGATCGCGTCGTACTGCTCCATACGCCTACCTCCCGACCCGAGAGCCACTCTCCTTTTTAACTGATTCGTCAGTCAGGAAGCAAGCAGCATGATGCTCGGCCACGCCCGGAGGATGGGCACGGCCTCGGCGCGGCAGCGGTCGTCGACGCCCGCCCGGGCGGCCTCGCCGGAGGCCAGGGCGGGGCAGCGGGGATGGAAGCGGCAGCCGCCCGGGACCCGGGTCGGGTCGGGCGGCTCGCCGGAGAGGATCTGCTCCTCCAGGTGACGGACCTCGGGGACGACCGACAGCATGGCCCGGGTGTAGGGGTGGCGGGGGTTGGCCAGGACGGTCTCGGTCGGCCCCTGCTCGACGATCCGGCCCAGGTACATGACGGCCAGCCGGTCGGCGATGTTCCGGGCCAGGCCGAGGTCGTGGGTGACGACCAGGATGGACAGCCCGAGGTCGCGGACCAGGCCGAGCAGCAGGGCCAGGATCTCGCCCCGGACCGAGGCGTCGAGGCTGGACACGGGCTCGTCGGCGACCAGCATGCTCGGTTCAAGGGCCAGCGCCCCGGCGATCACCACCCGCTGGCGCTGGCCGCCGGACAGCTCGTGGGGGTAGCTGGACGCGCGCCGGGCGGGCAGGCCGACCTGCTCCAGCAGCCCCCCACCCTCGCCTGAGCCTGCTTGTCGCTGACCTTCTCGTGCAGGTGGATGGCCTCGGCGATCTGGTCGCCGACCCGGCGGACGGGGTTGAGGGCGTGCATGGCCCCCTGGAACACGACCGCCGCCTCGGTCCAGCGGACCGCCCGCAGCCGACCCGGCCGCATGCTGAGCACGTCCTCGCCCTCCAGCAGCACCGTCCCCGAGGTCCTGGTCCCCGGCGGCAGCAGCCGGAGCACGGCCGCGGCCATGGTCGACTTGCCGCAGCCGGACTCGCCGGCCAGCCCCAGGGTCTCGCCGGGGTCGAGGGTCAGGCCGACCCCGCGAACCGCCGGGACGGCGCCCGCCCTGGCCGGGTAGCTGACCGTCAGGTCGTGGACCTCGAGCAGGGCCATCGTCACCGCCCCCGCAGCCGTGGGTTGAGGACCGACTCCAGCGCCTGGCCGATCATGGTGAAGGCCAGCACCACCAGCAGGATGGCCACCCCCGGCGGGACCAGGTACCACCAGGCGCCGATGGAGGCGGCCCCCTGGGTGAAGGCGGCGTCCAGCATCGACCCCCAGGACACCCGCAGCGGATCGCCCAGCCCCAGGAAGGCCAGGGTGGTCTCGGACAGGATGGCCACGGCCACGATCAGCACCGTGTTGGCGAAGATCAGCGGGACCACGTTGGGGAGGACGTGGCGAGTGATCAGGTGCCAGTCGCCGGCCCCCAGCGCCCGGGCCCGCTCGATGTAGGGCCGGGAGGTCACGGCCAGGGCCTGGGCGCGGACGATCCGGGCCGTGCCTGGCCAGGAGGTGATCCCGATGACGAAGGCGCTGTTGGCCAGCGACGGCCCGAGCACGGTGGCCAGCACGATGGCCAGGGGAAGGAACGGGATCACCAGGAACCAGTCGGTGACCCGCATCAGCAGCGAGTCGGTCCAGCGGCCGAAGTGGCCGGCGGCGATGCCGACCACCGAGCCGATCACCACCGAGATCATCGAGGCGAGGAACCCGACCAGCAGCGACACCCGGGACCCCCAGATGGTCAGGGCGAGCACCGAGCGGCCGCTCTCGTCGGTCCCGAGCGGGAACTCCCCGCTCGGCGGCGAGAACGGGGTGCCGGTGGCCCTGGTCACGTCCAGCTGGCTCTCGGGCACGAGCAGCGGCGCGAACACGGCCATGGCGACGAACAGGACCAGGATGGCCAGCCCGACCATGCCGATGCTGTTGCGCCGGTACTCGCGCCATGCCCGGGCCGCCGCCTGCCGCCGCCGCGCCCGTGCGATCGCCCGCGGGCTGAGCTGGGGGGGCAGGCTGGGCGGCACGGTGGTGTCGGCCTGGGGCGGCCCCCCGAGCGGTTCCTCGATCGTCGGCTGGGTCATCAGCCGGTCCTCACACGCGGGTCGAGGTAGGCATAGAGGAGGTCGGCGAGCAGGTTGGCGACGATCACGGCCGCGCTGAACAGCAGGAACACGCCCTGGAGGAGCGGGTAGTCGGGCGTCCGCAGGGCCTCGTAGCTGAGCAGGCCGAGGCCCGGCCAGGAGTAGACCGTCTCGATGGTGATGGCGCCCGACACGACGAAGCCGAGGTTGAGCAAGATCAGGGTGGTGGTGGGCAGCAGGGCGTTGGGCACGGCGTGGCGGCGCAGGACCAGGGTGTCCCGCAGCCCCTTGGCCCTGGCCGTGGTCAGGTAGTCCTCACCCAGCTCGTCCAGCAGCGACGAGCGCATGACGAGCGCGTACTCGGCGATGTAGGCCAGGGTCAGGGTGAGGCAGGGCAGGAACAGGTGCCGGGCGACATCCAGGATCCCGGCCAGGCTGGCCAGCTCGGTGTTGGGGCTGGACAGCCCGCCGGTCGGGAACAGCCCCGGGAAGCCCCCGACCCCGACTCCGAAGACGATCAGCAGCATGATGCCGAGCCAGAACTCGGGCATGGCGTACAGGGCGAGCGACGCCCCCAGCGACACGCGGTCGAACACGCTGTTACGCCGCCACGCCCCCCGGATGCCGATCCACAGCCCGATCACGGTCGAGAGGATGGTCGACAGGCCCAGCAGCAGCACCGTCGGCCAGATCCGCTCGGCGATCACCTCGGAGACGGGCCGGCGGAACTTGTAGGAGATGCCGAGGTCGCCGGTGAGGGTGTCCTTGACGTAGGTGGCGAACTGCTCGGGCAGCATCTTGCCCAGCCCGAAGCTCTCCCGCAGCACCTGCACCTGCTCGGCCGGGACCAGGCGGTTGCGGGTGAGGTTCTTGGCCGGGTCGCCGGGCAGGACCCGGAACAGGAAGAAGTTGAACACCAGCACGAAGGCCAGGCTGAGCACGGCCCCGATGAGCTTGGCGCCGAGCCGGCGCTGGCCGGCGCCGAGGGTGAAGCTCCGGGAGGCCGCGGTGGCCATCGGGCCTGGCCCTACTCGCGCTCGTCCTGGGTCGATCTCCGCCGCAGCGCCAGCAGCACCCCGGCCGCCCCGACCACGGCCACCCCGACGGCGATGGGCACGATCGGCACGCCGCCGTCGTCGCTGGCGGCGGCGGCCGCCTGCGGGGTGGAGATGTTGCGGTAGCTGTAGGTGCCGTAGTGGAACAGCACCACGCCGCCCGGGTCGGGCTGGGCCACGAAGCCGGCGAAGCGGTCGCTGCGGTAGGCCTGGAGCTCGTCGTAGTAGAAGGTCACCACGTACGGCGCGTCCACGTACAGCATCCGCTGCATTTCCTTGACGATCTCGGCCCGCCGGGCCGGGTCGATGGTGACCTTCTGCTGCTCATAGAGCTTGTCGTACTCGGGGTTGCAGTAGAAGCTGTCGGACAGGTTGGCCAGGATGTCGCCGCCCGACTTGTAGCTCCGCGAGCCGCAGGTGAAGGTCGAGAGCTGGTAGTCGGGGTCGGGCTCGACCACCCAGCCCCACTCGAACATGTCGAACTCGCCCTGGCCGATGATCTCGGTCAGGCGGTTCTCCTCCACCACCTTGACCTCGGTGGCGATGCCGATGTCGCGCAGCCAGCCCTGCATGAACTGGACCGACTGCTGGGAGGTGTTGGACTCCTGCCTGGCGAACAGCCGGAACCGCAGCGGCCGGCTGCCGTCAGGCATCTCCCTGACCTTGTCGCCGTCGCCGTCCTTGTAGCCGGCCTCCTCCAGCAGCCGGTTGGCCTCGGCCAGGTCGAAGTTGTAGGCCTCGCCGTCGGCCGGCTGGAAGGTCAGGTTCTGGTAGAGGGAGGGGATGACCCCGGTGGCCGGGGTGCCGTAGCCGCCCAGGACCCGGTCGACCAGCGCC
>JASLBL010000653.1 GCA_030146615.1 Actinomycetes bacterium | reverse complement strand
GCGGCCACCACAGGTGGCCGCCGCTCCATTGTCTCGGGGTCGCCCTTGCCAGCGAGCTGGAGTCCTTGGCTGACGAGCTGCTGGAGGCGGGCCGCCCCACTGCCGTGATCGGTCCTGCAGCGGGTGTCCACGGGCGCCGCGAACCACCGAAGCTGTTCAGCGAGCAACCAGCAAGGACAAGATTGCTGGTCAGCAGCTAGCGGGCCGCCATGCTGAGCAGGCCAGCCTGGCTGCTGTGTTGCCAAACCGCCACAATGCTCCCAAGAAGCCTGAACGGCTGGAGGGTCGATGGGCCGGGTGAGGGATTGGTGGCGGGCACGACGATGGCCTTGTGGCCTGACGCCAGGAAGGTCGCCGGAGATCTCGATGCGGAAGCGCGGGCGACGTTCAGCGACGACAAGGCGCTAGCCCCGGCCGTCCGGCGACCTTGAATGCCGCCTCCTGCGGGTCAGCTGGGGGTGCGCCGGTCGGTGGCTTCCTCCCCGCCCCCAGGGGTGACCGCGTCCTTGAGCTTGCCCACCGCCTGCTGCAGCACCGCCCCAGCCAGGTGGCCCTGGTCCGGGTCTTCGGTGCCGCCCTGGGGGACCTCGAACAGCAGCCGCTCGGCATAGGGCGCCTCGCGGCCCAGGTTGTAGGCCACCGTGCTCTGCTCGGAGGTGTGCCGGGCCTCTTCCACGGTCCGCTTCCCGGTGACGAGTTCGTGCACCATGTTGAGGCCCAGCACGTTGGCCGCCTCTGAGTCGCAGCGGGCGGCCACCTCCCCCCTTGTCCGATCCACCACGATGCTGCCGTCAAACATGGCGATCAGGTGGGCCTGCTCGGGTGGGACCCGGTAGTTGAGATGCTGGGTGAGGAAGTCGGTGTGCGGGGTGGGCCAGTGGTGCACCACCGCATCGCTGGTCAGCTCGGTCCGCTTCCAGGGGCCGTTGCGGTACCAGAACAGCCGGGTCGGGGTCGCCTCATTCGGCGGGCCGTACTTCTCGAGCATCTGGCGGGCCACGTTCTGCTGCGGGCCCGGCCAGCCGGCGATGATCCGCTCCACATCCTCCGGCTCGACCGTCAGCTCGGCCTTGCCTTCAGTCTGGTGCTGGCCTTTGAGGGTGTAGCGGATCCCCTGGGCGACCGCGCCCAGGGTCATCTTCAGGCGCTCACCGGTCGACAGGTCCTTGGGCTGCGGCTGCTCGTGGTGCTGGCTGCTGGTCATGGTGCTCACTCCTCCCTGCGGATGCATCCCTGGCTTGGGCTAGGGCTCGACGGTCCTGGGTGGCCGCCCGGTGGTGGCCGGGCCGGACAGTGAGCTGGGCGCATCCAGGTTGGCGCCCTCATCCACCCCGACCCCGAGGCGCTCCACCAGCTCGCCACCCAACCAGGCGGTCGCCAGCGCCAGCAGCACGGCGACCAGCCCGAGCCAGAAGGCAAGCCCGTCCGGCTGGTAGTCGGCCTGGCCGCGGCGCAGCAGCCAGCTGAGCGCGAACAGGGCCACCACGACCACGTTGCCGACCCCATGCCACAGCCCGATGCGCTTGGCGCGGGTCCCGGCGGGGATGGCCAGCCAGTCCCACAGCCCGAACACCGCGGCGAGCAGCCCGCCGACGATGCCGGCGGCGATCATGTAGAAGCTGGCGGTGGCGAAGCCGGTGTTGTTGCCGATGAGCCCAAGGATGTCGAAGACCACCGCGGTGCCCAGCAGCCCAAGCGGCAGGGTGATCAGCATGGGGTGGATGGCGTGTCCGGCCAGCTTGGCTCTGCTCTCCATCTGGGCCACCTCCTACGCTCCTACAGAGCTTCTACGATTGTGCTGGCCTGTGCCGGGCTTGTGGACCGCGGGGCCAGACGCGCTGTCCTGCCTCTTGCCCCGGTGCCGTTCGCCGCACCGACCGCACTACCCGGGCGGGCGCGATCCTCGTCGTGGGTAGCGGGCAGAGGACTCGGATTCTCGAAGGCTTGCCATCGCGTCGTCGCCTTATCGCCTGCACAGCACAAGCTGCCGACCGGCTGCCGAAGACAGTGTCAGCTAACAGTAGAACTTACTGTATATGGGTGCAAGTGAAGCATTACTTACGACCCTGTGAAGCTATAGTTCAGGAGCCCCACCACAGCTAAGGAGCGTGCATGGGCAGACCATCGACCGGGATCGGCGCGCTCGACGACCTGCTGGGCGGCTTGAGGGTGGGCGACAACGTGGTCTGGCAGGCCCCCGAACCGGCCCATATCGAACCATTCGTCCACGCCTTCCTGGCCAATGCAGACGGCACCACGCCCCTGACCTACCTGAGCTTGCGCCTGCCGCCGGCCACGGTCCTAGACCGCTTCAGCCGG
The DNA here is from genome assembly GCA_030146615.1 of Actinomycetes bacterium. Lineage (GTDB taxonomy): Bacteria > Actinomycetota > CALGFH01 > CALGFH01 > CALGFH01 > CALGFH01. The sequence goes on along the minus strand of JASLBL010000653.1, from coordinate 1,167 downwards.
GTATGGGACGCCGAGCGCTTCATCCTCCTGGACGGCTGGACCGGCAGCAGGGATGCCCACCCCGACCCGCGGCCAGCCTCCCACGGCTCGCCACCATCGGCCGGGGTGCGGCGTCTCACGGACCCCGCCGACATGGAACAGGTCAACCGCGAACTGGCCAGCATCGAAGCCCAGCTCGGCCCGGGCGCCCGCTATGTGTTCGACGACCTGACCAGCATGCAGCGCCTGTGGGGCCCAGAGGCCGCCCTGGCGCTGTTCCTGCGCTGCTGCCCGCGCCTGTACCAGCAGCGCACCGTCGCCTACTGGCTCCTCGAGCGGGGCGCCCACCCGCCAGCGTTCCGGTCCCGGCTAGCCGACATCACCCAGGTCATCCTGGACCTCGACCCAGCGTCGACCGAGCCGGGAGAGCACAACCTGGAGGTCGTCAAGGCCGACGGGCACCCACCCGGGGTGACCGGGCGCACCCTGCGCTATATGGTCGGCGACGACGGCCGCATCCACGTCCTCCGCCGGGCAGCTGGCACGCAGGAACGCATCGGCGAGCAGGTCCGCACCCAGCGCATCGCCGCCGGCCTGTCCCAGGCCGAACTCGCCCGCCGCATCGGGGTCAGCCCCAGCGCACTGTCCCAGGTCGAGCGGGGCCGCCACGGCCTGTCCGGCGAGACGCTGACCCGCCTGTGGGCCATTCTCGGCGTCCCTTTCGGCCCCACCGGGAGCCCCACCTCGCCCCCCTACCGGCTGGCCAGACGAGGCGCCCACCAGCCCCTTGTCCCCGGGACCGGAATGCACGGCGAGACCATCCTGCAGGAGCCCTCGGGTCTGGCCGTACACGAGCTGACCTTCGCCGCTAACAGCAGTGGCCGCCGCCCCTTCGAGACCAAGCAGTCCGAACTCCTGCTGGTCCTGGACGGGGCGCTGGAGCTGCAACTCGGCCAGACCACCCATACCCTGCAGCAGGGCGATGCCATACTGCTCACCACCCAGCCGGTCACCGGCTGGCGCAACCCGACCGATAGGCCGGCGCGGGTGCTGTGGCTGCTCCTCCTACCTTACCAAGGCGAATGTAAGTAGGTGGACTGTTCAGGCGGTGATGTAACGCAGGTTCGGGTCCCGGAAGAAGCTGCGGACCACCTCTGGGAGCTTCTGTAGCCGGTGGAGCGCGGCCAG
>JASLBL010000553.1 GCA_030146615.1 Actinomycetes bacterium | reverse complement strand
ACCACCACCGCCGCCCCCACCACCACCGGGGCTCCCCCCACGACCGCGCCCACCACGACCCAGGGCACCGCGGCCCCGACCACCACGGCTCCCGGAGCGACCCGGCAGGCGACGCCCGGGCCGACCACCACCCACGCCTATGAGTTCAACCCGGCAACCCCGGGCACCACCGGCCCGCCCGCGAACGAGCCGCCCCCTCCATCCAACCCGCCTCCATCCAACCCGGGCGGGCCCGGCGGCGGCGACACCGGCGGGGACGTCCCCTCGGACCAGCAGGAGTCGTACGAGGTGAAGCCCGGCGACAACCTCTGGGCGATCGCCCGGGCGGAGCTGGCCAGGTCCCGCAGCGGCGGGTCGGGCGAGCCGACCAACCGCGAGGTGGCCGAGTACTGGATGCGGGTCGTTGAGGCCAACCGGGACCGGCTGGAATCGGGCGACCCAGACCTGATCTACCCGCGCGAGAAGATCGTGCTCCCGCCGGTCGACTGACTCTCAGGTCCCGGAGGTCTCCCGGACCGTCCAGAGCCGCCAGCGGCCGTCCGAGGCCTCGTCGAGCTGGAGCCAGACATCCCAGTTGAAGTTCTGGGGCTCCTCACCGGGCCGGGTCATCTGCACCTGCCCGCGCAGCACCCGCTGGTCGGGCCGGTCCGAGGGCGCGATCACCTGCACCCCGGTCATGGTCATCTTGTAGGGCGGCGGCCCGGGCGGCTTGCCCTTGCGGGCCCTGGCCTCCTTGGCCAGCTGCTTGTACTGCGGTCCGTTGGCCCAGAAGGACTCTTTGACGTCGCCCAGGTCGTTGCTGACCGCGAACTCGCCCCAGTCGGCCAGGGCCTTCTCGCCGTCGGCGACGACCCGCTGCTCCGGGGTGGTGGTGGCCGGGGCGCGATCGGTCCCGGGGAGTCCCTCGAGGGTCAGCCAGGTCAGCACGATGGCCGCCACCACCAGCACGCCGATGAGCAGCCAGGAGCGGCGGGCGGCCGAGCGCCGGGAGGCGCGTAGCCACTCACGCTCGCTCTCATCGAGATGGCCGGAATCCAACCGGTCGGACACCCTTGCGACACCTCCAGCTGAGGCTTCAGTCTGACGTCCACGTCGTTAGCTTGACAACCCTGGCTCAGGAGGCAGCCATGGCCGGCGAGGTCGTACGCAGTCCCCATCCCGACGTTACGATCCCCGACGTGCCCTTGCACGAGTTCGTGCTCGCCGAGGCCATGCAGCGGGCCGGCCAGGCGGCGCTGGTCGACGGGCCCAGCGGCCGGACGCTGACCTACGGCCAGCTTGCCGGGGGCGTGCGCCGGGTGGCGGCCGGCCTGGGCGCCCGTGGCTTCGGCAAGGGCGACGTGTTCGCCATCTACTCCCCAAACGTCCCCGAGTACGCCCTCGCCTTCTACGGCGTCTCGGCCGCCGGCGGGATCAACACCACCATCAGCCCCCTCTACACCGTCGACGAGCTCGTCCGCCAGCTCACCGACGCCAGGGCCCGGTTCCTGCTCACCGTTCCCCCGTTCCTTGGCACCGCGCTGGAGGCGGCCAGCCGCAGCGGCCTCGAGGAGGTGTTCGTCCTCGGCGAGGCCGAGGGCGCGACCCCGTTCGCCGACCTGCTCACCGCGGGCGACATCCCGCCCGCGGTGGAGATCGACCCGGCCAACGACCTGGTCGTGCTCCCCTACTCGAGCGGCACCACCGGGGTGAACAAGGGGGTCATGCTCACCCACCGCAACCTGGTCGCCAACCTCTGCCAGGGGGCGCCGGCGCTGCTCGCCGGCGAGGGCGAGCGGCTGATCGCCGTGCTGCCCTTCTTCCACATCTACGGGCTGGTCGTGCTCATGGCCGCGGCCATCTCCCGGGGCTCGACCCTGGTCACCATGCCAAGGTTCGACCTCGAGGAGTTCCTCCGCCTGCTCCAGGACCACCGCATCACCCGGGCGTATGTGGCCCCGCCGATCGTGCTCGCCCTGGCCAAGCACCCGCTGGTCGCCAAGTACGACCTGTCCGAGCTCAAGTCGGTCTTCTCCGGGGCCGCCCCGCTCGACGCCAGCATGGAAGAGGCCTGCACCGAGCGGCTGGGCTGCGAGGTCATCCAGGGCTGGGGCCTGACCGAGACCAGCCCGGTGGTCACCACCAACTACAACACGCCCAGGGGTCCCCGCCCCGGGTCGGTCGGGGTGCCGCTGCCCAACACCGAGCTGCGGGTGGTCGACCCGGCCACCGGGGCCGACGTCTCCAGGGGCGAGACCGGCGAGCTGCTGGTCCGCGGCCCTCAGGTGATGAAGGGCTACCTGAACGCCCCCGACGCCACCGCGGCCATGCTCGACCCGGACGGCTGGCTGCACACCGGCGACCTGGGCACGGTGGACGAGCAGGGGTACGTGTTCATCGTCGACCGGGTGAAGGAGCTCATCAAGTACAAGGGGCTCCAGGTGGCCCCGGCCGAGCTGGAGGCGGTGCTCCTCTCCCACCCGGCGGTGGCCGACGCGGCCGTCGTCCGCTACCCCGACGAGGAGGCCGGCGAGGTCCCCAAGGCGTTCGTGGTCGCACGCGACCCGGTCGACCCCGGGGAGCTGATGGCGTACGTGGCCGAACGGGTCGCCCCGCACAAGAAGGTCCGCATGGTCGAGTTCGTCGACGAGATCCCCAAGGCGGCCTCGGGCAAGATCCTGCGCCGGCTGCTGATGGAACGGGACCGCCAGGCGGCCGCCGGGTAGCCCGTATGGGCTACACAGAGAGGGGCACATCGGCTCGGTAGCAGTACCTAGGTTGCGCAATCGCCGCGTGCTGTACGTTTTCGAGTCATGGTGGCAGCAATGTGGCCGGGCTCGGACAGCCCCTCCCCCCCACCTCCGGCCGGCCGCGCCGTGCCGTCGCTGGGGCCCTTCGCCGAGCTTCTCGGCCAGCCCTACCAACGGCTCAAGGTGGCCGTCCTCCGCCAGCTGGCCGGGCTCCCCGAGCCGAGCTGGTCCCTGGCCGAGGCCGGGCAGGCGCTGACCTGGCTGGAGCCGGCGACCGCCAACCGGCTGCTGTCGGAGCTGCGCGGCGACGGACTGGTGGTCGAGGTCGACCGGTACGGCCGGCCGGACCGGGCCCCGGCCTGGCGCCTGTCCGACGAGGGCCACCTCGTGGCCACCGTCTGCGCGGTGCTGGCCGCCCCGGCCATCGCCCCCGAGCGCGCGGTCAAGGTCCTGGCCGCGGCGATGGCCCTGGCCCGGGCGGCCGGTGCCGACGAGCGGGCCACGTTCGCGCCCTTCGTGGCCGCCACCGCCGTGCTCGAACGCGACCTGGCGACCCTCCACCGGCTGATCGACCAGGGT
>JASLBL010000523.1 GCA_030146615.1 Actinomycetes bacterium | reverse complement strand
CGGGAGTTCGGCATGAGCGAGACCCTGGGGCCGGTCGGGTTCGCCTCGGGCAGCCCGCTGTTCCTGGGCGGCGAGGAGGTGAGATCGCGCCCGTACGCTGAGCAGACCCAGCGGGTGATCGACGAGGAGGTCGCCAAGCTGCTGCGCCAGGCCGAAGGCCGGGCCACCTCGATGCTGACCGAGCACCGCGACGCCCTGGACCGCCTCACCGACCTGCTCCTGGAGCGCGAGACCGTCGACGGCACCGACGTCGACGAGGTCCTGGGCCGCATCCCCGGTCAGCGCCAACCCGTCGGCGCCACCGGCCACAGCGCCACCGCCGCACCGTCCCCCGATGCCGGCGGCGCTGCGGACGCTTGACCTGGGCCTGGCGCGCCGGCTGATCGTCAGCCGGCAGCGCCTGGCCGGCCCGCCGCCGGTCGCGCCCGGCCCCGAGGCGATCATGGGGGTGGCCACCGACCTGGCCTCCCTCCAGCTCGACCCGATCAGTGTGGTCGCCCGCAGCCACCAGCTGGTTCTCTGGAGCCGCCTCGGCCGCTACGACCTGGCCGACCTGGACGCGCTGCTCTGGCGCGACCGGCGCCTGTTCGAGTACTGGTCGACCGCGGCCGCCATCGTCTGCACCGAGGACTACCCGATCCACTCGCTGCTGATGCGCCGCTACCCCTCGGACCGCTCCGCCGCCAGCCGCCGGCTGCGCGCCTGGCTGGCCGACAACCAGGCCCTGCGCCGCTCGATCCTGCGCGAGCTACGGGTCAGCGGCCCCCTGCCGTCACGGGCGCTCGAGGACCGGGCCGAGACCGCCTGGCAGTCGAGCGGCTGGACGGCGGGCCGCAACGTCGAGCGCATGCTCGACGTCCTCTGGACCCAGGGCCGCATCATGGTCGCCGGCCGCCAGGGACAGCAGCGCCTCTGGGACCTGGCCGAGCGCTGCCTCCCCCCGTGGGCCCCGACCCGCCGCCCACCCGAGCGCGAGGTCGTTCGCAGCTCCGCCCAGCGGGCTCTCCGCGCCCTCGGCGTGGCCACCGCCCGCGACATCGACCGCAGCTTCACCGCCGGCCGCTACCCGGGCCTGACCTCGGTCCTGGCCGGCCTCCAGCGCTCGGGCCAGATCGAGCAGGTCCGCCTGACCGCCAACGGCAGCGAACGGCCCGGCCCCTGGTACGTCCACACCGACGACCTGCCGCTGCTGGACCGCCTCCAGTCCGGCGACTGGCAGCCCCGGACGACCCTGCTCTCCCCCTTCGACAACCTGCTCATCGACCGCGAGCGGACCGAGCGCCTGTTCGGCTTCCACTTCCGCATGGAGATCTACGTCCCCAAGGCCGCCCGCCGCTACGGCTACTACGTCCTCCCCGTCCTCCACGGCGACCAGCTCATCGGCCGCGTCGACCCGGCCCTGGACCGCGCCACCGGCCGCCTGGTCGTTCACGCCATCCACCCCGAGCCCGACGCCCCCGCCTCGGCCGGCCCCGCCGTCGCCACCGCCCTCCAGGAGCTGGCCACCTTCCTCGGCGCCACCGGGGTGGACCTCCGCCAGCCCCCGCCACCGGCCTGGCGCCCCGGGTTCGCCCAGGCTGGAGCTCGGGTTCGCGGGGCGCTGGCCGGGATGGTCACGGAGCTGTTCCCGCACCCGTAGGTCCCGCGGGCCGGCGGGCCTGGATGGCCAGCACCCGGACGCGGCCCAGGGCATGGCTGCCGGCCGTCACGTCGGAGAACCCGGCCCGCTCGGCCTGGGCGACCAGGCGCTGGCCCTGCTCCCAGGTCATCGCGTGGCTCCGAAACCAGCCCCCCGGCCGGGCGAGCCGCTCGGCGATCACCACCCGCCCCCCCGGCCGCAGCACCCGGTGGACCTCAGCCAGCCCGGCCTCCGGGTCGGCCCAGTGGTGGAACGAGGCCACCGCCCACACCACCGTCGCCGTCCCGTCCTCAAGCGGCATCCGCTCCGCGGTCCCGTCGACCACCCGCACCCGCTCTTGCAACGACGCCGGCGTCCGCCACGCAGCCACCCGCCGCATCTGCCCCGACGGCTCAACCCCGACCGCCTCGGCCCCCCGCTCCGCCGCCTCCTTCAGGAACCTCCCCGGCCCGCTCCCCACGTCCACCACCCGATCCCCCGGCCCCACCCCAGCCAGGTCCGCCACCAGCCGCGCACTCCGCCCCCGCCCGACCGACATCGCCAACCCACCAAGCAACCCGAGTACGCCCTCGAACTCCCCTCCGCCCGGGTGGAATGGGTGGTGCCCATGGGGACGGTGGCCGGCGGTGGGCGCGGGGGTCGCGGTGGGTCCGGAATTCGGTCGGGGGTCGTTGTGCTCGTGGTTCGTGCCGTGTCGCTGTTCCATCGCCAACCTGCCCTCGTGCTCGTGTCGCTCACTGACCGCGGGTCAGTATTTACTGACTGACGGTCAGTCGTCAAGGGTGATAGGCTCCGCCCGTGAGCTCTCGACCCGACCCCTCAACCGGCCCGGCACCCAGACCCCGACCCAGCGCCCTCGCCGGCGCCGAGCCCGGGACCCGCCCTGGATCAAGGGCTCGGCGGCAGCCGGCTGATGTACGGCGCGAGCAGATCCTGGACGCGGCCGAACACGTGTTGGTCGAGCGGGGGCTGGCCGCCGCGACCATGGCGGACGTGGCCGAGGCGGCGGCGGTGGCCAAGGGCACCGTGTACCTGTACTTCGAGTCCAAGACGGAGCTGCTGGCCGGGCTGCGGGCGCGGTACTTCGAGCGGTTCACGGCCATGCTGGGCGACCCACCACCAGAGGGACGCCCTCGCGCCGGCACCGCCGAGCGGGTCGAGCGGCTGGTGGCGGCGTCGTTCGACTTCGCCCGGGCCAACCACGCGTTGCACCACGTGCTGTTCCACGAGGCCGGGTTCGGGGAGGCGGACGCCTACGCCAGGGCCAGGGCCGTGATGGCCGACCTTGTCGAGGCCGGACGGGCCTCCGGAGAGGTCACGGTGGCCGACCCCGCCCTGGCCACCGACTTCCTGCTGCACGGGCTGCACGGGGTGCTGGTCGGCGCGATCCACCACCCGCGGTCGCCGCGGCGGCGACTGGTCGCGGGGGTGACCGGCCTGATCTGTCAGGCGCTCGGGGTCACCGGCCCTGGCGGGACCACGAGGCCACGTGACCCGGGGTCGGGATCGACGGGTCGAGGACCGGGTCGGGAGCGGGCTCGCCGGGCGTGAGGGACAGGGGCAGCACGCCGGCCCAGATCGGCAGGTCATAGTCGGGCTCGTCGTCCTTGGGCGGACCGGTGCGGACCTTGGCCGAGACCTCGTCCAGGGGCAGGGCCAGCACGGCGGTGGCGGCCAGCTCGCGGCGGTCGCCCCCGCGCACTTCGTCGCTGCGCCCGGGCACGATGTGCTCCACCAGCGCCCGCAGGGCCGCTTCCTTCTCCTCGGGATCGGTGACCGGCCGGGTGCGGCCGATCGCCATCACGGACCGGTAGTTCATGGAGTGATGGAAGGCCGAGCGGGCCAGCACCAGCCCGTCCAGCAGGGTGACGGTGACGCAGACGTCCATGCCCGGCCGCAGCCCGAGCCGGCTGCCGGTGGACCCGTGCAGGAACACCGTCTCGCCGACCCGCGCGTAGCCGGTCGGGATCACGTACGGCTGGCCGTCGGCCACGAAGCCGACGTGGCAGATGAAGCCCTCGTCGAGGATGGCGTGCACGATGGCCCGGTCGTAGGCCGCCCGCTCCGGCAGGCGCCGGAGCCGGGTCCGCTCGGTCAGCTGGTAGCGGGCAGTGTCCATGCCAATACGCTCCAGTACATATCTTTTATGTACTAGTACAATATCAGGCCTTCCTGACCGGCGGGACGGCCCCGGGGCCTGTGGATATCCCGTCGCGGATTGTCTGGGCGCTGCCGTACGTTGAAGAGCAGGTAACCCGCCCCGAACCCCTGGAGCTTCCCGCTGCGCTGGTACGGAACCGACCCGCCCCCCGACGGCCTCGCCCTCGGGACGCTGTGGCGCATCGTGGGCCTGATGCGGCCCTTCTGGCGCCGGGTGACGGTCGCGTTCCTGCTCGGGGTGGTGATGCTGGCCATCACCTCGTTCATCCCGCTGGTGACCAGGACGATCATCGACGACGGGCTGACCAGGCGGGTTCCCGGGGTCCTGGGCCGCGAGATCACCCTGCTGATGGTGCTGGCCGTGGTCCGCTGGGTCGCGGGCGGGCTGCGGCGCAACCTCTCCGGGCGGGTCGGCACCGACGTCGAGTACCACCTGCGCAACCGCCTGGCCCGCCACCTGCTGACCCTCGAGCCGGCCTACCACGACCGGGTGCCGACCGGGCAGCTGCTGGCCAGGGCCACCTCGGACGTGCGCTCGCTGCGCTACTTCATCTCCTGGGGCCTGGTCTTCATGGTCCTCAACCTGATCACCTTCGCCATCGCCGCGGTGCAGATGTGGCTGCTCTCGCCTCGGCTCTGCCTGGTCGTGCTCGCCCTGGCCCCGCCGCTGGTCTACGGGGCGCTGCGGTTCAACCGCCGCCTGCACCGCGTCTACTGGCAGGTGCAGCAGGAGATCGGCGAGCTGACCACCGTGGTCGAGGAGGCGACGGCCGGGGTCCGGGTGGTCAAGGCGTTCGGCCGCGAGAACGAGCAGGCCCGCCGCCTGGAGACCGAGGCCAGCTCCATCCTCGACCAGAACCTGGAGGCGGCGCGGCTGCGCGCCTTCTACAATCCGCTGCTGGCCGTCCTCCCCCAGCTGAGCCTGGCCGCGATCCTCTGGTACGGCGGCCGGCTGGCCATCGACGGCCAGATCACCCTGGGCACGCTGGTCGCGTTCAACAGCTACCTGCTGCTGCTGGCCTGGCCGCTCCAGGGGCTCGGGATGCTGTTCGGCTTCGCCCAGCGGGCCGCGGCCAGCGCCGAGCGGGTCTTCGAGGTGCTCGACCAGCCGCCGGCCATCGCCGACCGTCCGGGCGCGGTCGCCCTGCCCCCGCCGGAGGCACCGGACGGGACGGTGGACCGCGGGGTGCGGATCCAGTTCGAGGATGTGAGCTTCGGCTACGAGGAGGGGAGCCGGCCGGTGCTGGCCGGGATCGACCTGGACATCGCGCCGGGGTCCCGGGTGGCGGTGGTGGGGGGGACCGGGTCGGGGAAGTCGACCCTGCTCGGGCTGGTCCCGCGGCTGTACGCGCCCAGCGAGGGCCGGGTGCTGGTCGACGGCGACGACGTCGCCGACCTGACGCTGGACTCGCTGCGCTCGGCGGTCGGGATCGTCCACCAGGAGCCGGTGCTGTTCTCGGCCAGCCTGCGCGACAACGTCGCCTTTGGGCGCCCGCAGGCCACCGACGACGAGGTGCTCGACGCCCTGGCCGCGGCGGCGGCCGGCGACGTGGTCGAGGCCCTGCCCGAGGGCCTGGACACGGTGGTCGGCGAGCAGGGCTACACCCTGTCGGGCGGCCAGCGCCAGCGGGTCGCGCTGGCCAGGGCGCTGCTCATGCAGCCGCGAGTGCTGATCCTGGACGACGCCCTCTCCCACGTCGACGTCGACACCGAGGCCGCCATCCTGGCCGGGCTGGACGCGGCCCTCGGCAGCGCCACCGTGCTGCTGGTCGCCAACCGGCCGGCCAGCCTGCGCCTGGCCGAGCGGGTGGTCCTGCTCGACCGGGGCCGGGTGGTCGCCCAGGGCGGCCACGAGGACCTGGCCGCCCACGAGCCCGCCTACCGGGCCGTCCTCGCCCACGCCAGCGGCGGCGTCGACCGACTGGTCGAGGAGGCCGCGTCATGAGCCGCCAGGCGCCCGAGGGGGTGACCTGGTGAGCCGGGGGGGACCTGGGACCCGGGGCGGGGCGATGCGGCGAGGACTTGGCGCCTCGGGGCCGGGACCTGCCACTTCGGTGGTGACCATTGGGGCGCCGCCGGACGTGGAGCGGTCGCGGGACCGGCGGTCGGGGCGGCGGGCCCGGGCCTGGTTGTGGCCCTTGGTCCGGCCCCACCGGCGGCTGGTCGCACTGGCCTCGGCGGCCGTGCTCGTCCAGACCGGCGCCGCCCTGGCCTTGCCGTACCTGGTCGCGGTGGCCATCGACCGGGGTATCGTGCCCGGGGACCTGGGAGTGATCAACCGGGTCGCCCTCGCCTACCTGGTCCTGGCCGGCGTGCGGTTCCTGGCCGGCCGGTTCGAGATCGAGATCGTGGCCCGGGCCGGCCAGCGGGTCCTGTACGCCGTCCGGACCAAGCTGTTCCGCCACCTCCAGACCCTCTCGCTCGACTTCTACGAGCGCGAGCGGACGGGCAGGCTGGTCGCCCGCATGACCGCCGACATCGACGCCATGAGCGACCTGGTCACCGACGGCCTGGTCACGCTCGTCACCGGCCTCATCACCATGGTCGGGGTGGCGATCATCCTGGTCTTCATGGACTGGCAGCTGGCCCTGGCCACCCTGGTCGTCGCCCCCCTGATCGCGCTTGCCGCCCGGGCCTGGCGGCGCTGGTCGGCCGACGCCTACCGCCAGGTCAGAGAGACTCACAGCGTCGTCACCGTCCAGCTCCAGGAGTCGCTGGCCGGGGTCCGGGCGATCCAGGCCTTCCGGCGTGAGCGGGCCACCGCCGCCCGCCTGGAGGAGGCCAACCACGACGAACGGGTCGCCCACTGGCGGACCATCGGCCTGGCCTCGTTCTTCTTCCCCGGGATCGAGTTCCTGGGCACGGCCGCCACCGTGGTCGTGCTCGGCGTCGGCGGCCAGCGGGTGCTCAGCGGGGACCTGGAGATCGGCGTGCTGGCCGCGTTCCTGCTCTACCTGCGCAACCTGTTCGACCCGGTGCAGCAGCTCTCCGAGCTCTACGACAGCTTCCAGTCGGCCACCGCCGGGGCCGAGCGGGTCGGGGCCGTGCTCGCCGAGCAGCCCTCGGTGCGCGAGGCGCCCGACCCCGTCCCGCTTCCCGACCCGCGCGGCGACGTCCGGCTCGAGGACGTCTGCTTCGCCTACGACCAGGGGCCCGAGGTGCTCCACGACGTCGACCTCCAGGTGGACACCGGGACGACCCTGGCCCTGATCGGGCCGACCGGGGCCGGCAAGTCGACCGTGGCCAAGCTGATCGCCCGCTTCTACGACCCGCTGGGCGGCCGGATCACCCTCGACGGGGTCGACCTGCGCCAGGTCCGCCTGGCCGACCTGCGCCAGGCCATGGGCTACGTCCCCCAGGAGGGGTTCCTGTTCTCGAGCTTCGGCAGTGAACGGGCGACGGTGGCCGACAACATCCGCTTCGGCCGCCCCGAGGCGACACGGCAGGAGATCGAGGCCGCGGCCCGGGCGGTCGGGGCCGAGCCGGTGATCCTGGACCTGCCCGACGGCTACGACACCGAGGTCGGCGAACGCGGCGCCCTCCTCTCGGCCGGCCAGCGCCAGCTGGTCGCCTTCGCCCGCGCCTGGCTGGCCGACCCCGCCGTGCTCCTGCTGGACGAGGCGACCTCGAACCTGGACGTGGCCACCGAGGCCCGGGTGCAGCAGGCCCTGCGGCGGCTGCGAAGAGGCCGCACCACCATCATCATCGCCCACCGCCTGTCCACGGTGGTCGAGGCCGATCGGATCGCGGTGATCGAGGACGGCCGGGTGGTCGAGGCCGGTCCCCCCGACCGGCTGCTGGACCAGGGCGGCCGCTTCGCCGACCTCTACGACCGCTGGGTGGCCGGGGCGGCCTGAGCCGCCGGCCGGGCCAGGTCGGCACGAGCAGGCCGTCCGGCGCGAAGGCGGTCTCGTGGTCCCGGGGGCGGCTCGGGGATTACCCGCTCACAGGTACGAGCTTCGCCCTCATCCGCCTGCTCGACGAACCGATACATCACGTATGCAGCGAGCAACGAAGAGCCGGCGGCATGTGGGTTCGCGCCTGTTCGCGGCCTATGCCGCGGCCAGCCTGGTCCCGGTGGTGCTGCTCGGGGTCGTGCTGGTGCGTGACTACCGGCGGGAGGCCCTGGAGAGCGGGCTGGCGCAGGGTCGGGCGCAGGCCGCCGTCATCGAGGAGATGGCGATCGCCCCGGCCCTCACCGGCGCCGACCTCGATCACCAGCTGACCGCCACGGAGCGCGAGCGGCTCCAGAACGCCACCGACCTGGCCATCTTCAACGGTTCGGTGATCCGGCTGCGCCTGCGCAGTTTCCAGGGCCGGGTCGTGTTCTCCGACAACGGCTCCACCGCGGGAGCCCTGCCCACCGCTCACCCTGCCTTCCGCGCCGCGGCGGTCGGCCGCACCGAGGTCGCGATCGTCCAGGATCCCGACGGCGAGCCCAACCAGGTGATCCGGGTGCTGCAGCCGGTCGTCGCCAAGGCAACCGGCCAGTCGACCGGCGTGCTGGAGCTGTACCTGCCCTACGGCACCATCGCTCAGCACGCCCAGGCGCAGTTGCGCCGCACCTACTGGCGGTTGGCCGCCGGGCTGACCGGGCTGTACGGCGTCCTGGCGTTCATCGCCTGGTCGACCACCCGTCGCCTGCGCCGGCACGCCACCCAACACGAGTACGAGGCCCTGCACGACGCGTTGACCGGGCTGCCCAACCGCAAGTGGTTCCGCGAGCGGGCGGAGCAGGCCGTCGAGAGCGGCCAGCGAGGAGCGATCGTCCTCGTGGACCTAGATCGCTTCAAGGACGTCAACGACACGCTCGGCCACCACGCAGGGGACGAGCTGTTGCGCATCGTCGCCCAGCGGCTGCCTGCCCACCTGCGCACCGACGACACCGTCGCGCGGCTGGGAGGCGACGAGTTCGGCCTGATCCTGTCTGGCATCTCGGACGCCACACAGGTGCGGGAGCTGCTGGAGCAGGTCCGTGAGGAGCTGGCCGCCCAGATCGTGCTCGACACGGTCCCGCTCAGCGTCGAGGCGAGCTTCGGGGTCGCGCTCTTCCCCGCTCACGGCGACAGCGTGGAGGTTCTCCTCCAGCACGCCGATGCCGCGATGTACCAGGGCAAGCGTGGGGTCTCGGGGGTCGTGGTCTACGAGTCGGCGACCGCCACGAACCCGACCCACCGCCTCATCGTCCAGGGCGAGCTACGGCGGGCCCTGGAACGCGAGGAGCTGGTGTTGCACTACCAGCCGAAGGTGGAGCTGGCCACCGGCCGGATCTGCGGGGTCGAGGCCCTGGCGCGCTGGAACCACCCCCAGCGCGGCCTGCTGCCCCCGGGGGAGTTCCTTCCCGCCGTGGAGCAGTCCAACCTGATCGACCCCCTCACGGCCTGGGTCCTGCGCCGTGCCCTCACCGATCACGCCTCGTGGGCGGCCCTGGGAATACCGTGGCCGGTGGCGGTGAATGTGTCGGCGCGCAACCTCGAGGCAGGGGCGTTTCCCGAGTCGGTCACTGGGCTGTTGGCCGAACTCGGCGTCCCGGCCGACCGCCTCAATATCGAGATCACCGAGACGGCCTTGGCGGCGGATGCGGTCGCCGCCGCACGGGCTGTCGGGGCGCTGGCCGTACAGGGGATCGCCATCGCCATCGACGATTTCGGCAAGGGCTATACCAGCCTGTCGCAGCTGCGCACGCTGCCCATCACAGAGCTGAAGATCGACCGGACGTTCCTGATGGAGCTGGAGCGGGACGAGCGAAACCGGGCCATCGTGCGCTCGATGATCGGCCTCGCCGACGGGCTCGGGTGCCGCGTCACCGCCGAAGGGGTGGAGTCGCCGGACACCGCCGCCTGGCTCGCCGAGGCAGGCTGCCAGTGTGCGCAGGGCTTCCTGTTCTCCAGGCCTCTGCCCTACGAGGAGCTGATCAACCGCTACGGCCGACGTGCCGACACCGGAAACGTCCACAGCCAGCAGACGCTCACGACCCTGGAGGGCATCTGGACATGACTCCCCTGCGCCGTCGTCCCCGACATGCGATGGTGGCCGCTGCCGTGCTGTTCGCGCTGACCATCGCCTCGGCATGCGGCAGTGATCAGGCGGACGATCGAGCCGCCCCCGCGGCCGCCTTCGACCAGGTGCTGCACGACCGCCTGCCGGCCGCCATCCTCGAGCGCGGCACCATCCGCGTTGGCGGGAGTGACCCCTATCCCCCGGCCGCCTTCTACGCCCCCGACGGCCGGACCGTCGTCGGTTTCGAGCCCGACCTCGCCGCCGAGATGGGACGGGTGCTCGGTGTGCGCTTCGAGTTCGTTAACGTGAGCTTCAGCGACCTCCTGCCGCAGCTCATGCGCCACAAGATCGACATCGTCATGGCCTCGATGACCGACAATGCCGAGCGCGAGAAGCATGCCGACTTCGTCAACTACTTCCAGGCGGGCACCGCCATCATCGTCCAGCGCGGCAACCCCCAGGGGATCAGCGATCTGAAGGACCTGTGCGGCAGGGTCGTGGCCGTCGCGGAGGACACCGTCCAGGTAGACTTGCTCCGGCGCACCCAGAAGAGCTGCAACGCCGGCGAGCGGATCGACATCAGGCTCTACGGTGACAACGCGAACGCCCTCGTCCAGTTGCGCACCGGTCGTGCCGTCGCCGTCCTCAGCGACTATCCGCCAGCCGTCCACCTGTCGACGGACCAGCGCACCAGCGCCCACTATCAGTTGGCGGCCAGCACGCAGTACGAGCCGAGTCCCTATGGCATCGCCGTGGCGAAGGACCAGACCGACCTGCGCGACATCTTGCGCGATGCCCTGGAGCACGTCATGCGGTCGGGCGACTACGCGGACGTACTGCAACGCTGGGGCGTCCCAAGCGGTGCCCTGGAGTCGGCAACGATCAACGCGGGAGGCAGCGCCACCGCCGGCTGAGCCGACGGCAAGCCTCCACGAGCGCCAGGCCCGCTCCGGCGGGACCCTCGGTGCCGCCCCGCCCGGCGAGACGAGCACCCTGGTCCCGAGGCGGGTCGGCGAGAGGGGAGCGCTGCTGGCCGCCGGGGAGCGCCAGCTGGTCGCCTTCGCCAGGGCCTGGATCGCCGACCCGGCCCTATGATCCTGGACGAGGCCACCAGCAAGCTCGACGCGGCCAGCGAGGCCCGCATCACCGACCTGTTCGCCCGTTGGCTCGCCGGCGCCGCCTGAGCCGGCGTCTCTAGCCTCTGGCCTTTGGCGTGGGGGGACATGATCCCGGCCTGCTGTCAACGCGTGGACGTCTCCGCTCACCGGTGTCCCAGCAGCGGTCCCAGCACCGCGACGACCGACGCCGGGTCCTGCTGTCTGCCGGTGTCGATCCGCGCGTCCAGGCGCCGACCGCCCGCCTGGACGTTCGCCT